>NZ_CP018870.1:2847500-3147500 GCF_001941845.1 Streptomyces sp. TN58
GACTCCGAGGTTCGCCATGTTCAGGAAGAGGATCCACAGCACCGGGATCCCCAGGAAGACGCCCAGGACCAGGCACATCGCAGCCGCTTGGGCGTTGTTCGTCCACACCTGGGCGGCGAAGGATCCCGCGGGGTTGCTGGAGTAGTACGTCTCGTACTCGCCGCCCGGCTTCGTGAGCTCCTTCAGCTGTTCCGGGGCGGCGATGGCGCCCTGGACCTCGGGATGCGTCGCTATCCACCAGCCGATGAGCACGCCGAGGGCCGTGGAGATCAGGGCCGTCGGTATCCACCAGCGGCGGCTCCGGTAGACCGCGGCCGGGAAGCCGACGGCGAAGAAGAGCGCCGCGTCGCGCCAGCCGGAGCGGCGGGTGCCCGTGACGGTGGCGCGGGCGCGGGCCACCAGCTGGGTCAGCCGGCCGGTGAGCATGGGGTCGGGGGCGCTGGACTGGACGAGGGAGAGGTGGGTCGAGGTGCGCTGGTAGAGCGCGACGAGTTCGTCGGCTTCCTCGCCGGTCAGCTTGCGGCCCCGGCCCAGGAGCTGCTCCAGGCGGTCCCATTCCGCGCGGTGTGCCGTGACGAAGACGTCGAGATCCATCCGGTGCGCTCCCCTGCCCAGGTCCCCTGGCCGCTGTCTGTTCCTAGTGTGGTCAGCTTGGCAGACTGGATGACGTTGGGGCGGGGGCAGGTCACGTGAGAGGTGCCGTGGTGAGCGATCTGGTGACGGGGGACGCGGTCGTCCTGGGGCTGCGGCCGGCGAGGCTGCCGAGCCGGGCGTTGGCGATCGTGCTGGACCTCGCCGTCTACGTCACCGTCTACGTGCTCCTCACGGTCGGGCTGGCCCTCGCGACCGCGTCGCTGGACCCGGCCGCCCAGGCCGCCGTGGCGGTGGCGAGTTTCCTGCTGCTGCTGGTCGGCATTCCGATCGCGGTGGAGACGCTGTCCCACGGGCGCTCGCTGGGCAAGCTCGCCTGCGGGCTGCGGGTGGTGCGCGACGACGGCGGTCCGATCCGGTTCCGCCACGCGCTGGTGCGCGGGGCCCTCGGTGTGGTGGAGCTGCTGTTGACCTTCGGCACGGTGGCGGCCATCGCCTCGCTGGTGTCGGCGCGCGGGCGGCGGCTCGGGGACGTCTTCGCGGGGACCCTGGTGGTCCGGGAGCGGGTGCCGGGGGCGCGGGTGATGCCGGTACCTCCGCCGCCGCCGTGGCTGGCCGGGCGGTTCACCCAGCTGGACCTGTCGGCCGTACCGGACGGGCTGTGGCTGGCGATCCGCCAGTACCTGACCCGTATGAACCAGCTGGATCCGCAGGTGGGTGCGGCGATGGCGGCGCGGCTCGCGGACGATCTCGTGGCGCGTACGGGGGCGCCGCCGCCGGCGGGGGTGCCGGCCGCGGCCTTCCTGATGGCGGTGGTCCACGAGCGTCAGTCGCGCGATGCCGCGCGGGCTTTCCACACGGCGGCCCCGGCGTCGGCCGCTGCCGTGGCGCCCGGTACGCACCCGGCATCCGTCGCGCCCGTCGCGTACGCCCCACCCGTCGCGTACGCCGCGCCCGCCCCCGCGCCGTCGGCGCCCGTCGCGCCGGCGGCGCCCGTCGCGCCGGCGGCGCCCGTGGAGGTGCCGCACGCCGGCGGGTTCGCTCCGCCGGCCTGAGGGGTCAGCTGTCCTCGAAGGCCGAGGGCGGGGTCTCCAGGTGTTCCAGTTCGACGCCGGGGGCCGAGAGGACGACGTCGCCGGCGATGTGGACCGTGTGGACCTCGCCCGTGTCCAGGGCGGTGACGCGGTATTCGTCCACCAGGAGCGGGCCGCTGTCCGTGGGGTGTTCCTGTCGGGCCGCCAGCGCCCAGGCCTGGTCGACGGTGCGCGGGGCGAGGACCGGATCGGTGAGGGCGAGGAGCCGGACGCGGGTGGCGGGGGCGCCGGGGGTCAGGCGCAGCAGGCGGGCGGTGGCGACGAGGAAGGCCGGGGAGGTGCCGGTGAAGCCGGGGGCGGCGATGTTGCCTTCGGTGGCCTCGGTGCCGGTGGGGTCGGTGCGGACCCAGGTGACGCCGTCGAGGGCGGCCCCGCGGACCTGCCAGCTCGCGGCGTTGACCTCCAGGCGGATGGGGCGGCCGAGTTCGTCGATCGCCAGGTCGACGGAGCCGCGGTGGTCGCCGTCCGGGGTGGTCAGCTGGGAGACGTAGCGCCAGCCGGAGGGCCCGGGGGCGCAGTGGAAGTGCTCCTCGCCGAGGGGGGTGTGGTCGTGCGGGTCGTGGAGCGAGTAGCGGCCGCGGGGCATGGTGCGCACTCTTCTTCGGATCGGGGGGATACGGGGCAGGCCCCCGGCACGTGTGCCGGGGGCCTGCTTCAGGTCCGTCCGCGGTCGATCAGGCGGTGATCAGTAGCGGTAGTGGTCCGGCTTGTACGGGCCCTCGACCTTGACGCCGATGTAGTCGGCCTGCTCGGGGCGGAGGGTGGTGAGCTTGACGCCGAGGGCGTCGAGGTGGAGGCGGGCGACCTTCTCGTCGAGGTGCTTGGGGAGCACGTAGACGTCGGTCGGGTACTCCTCCGGCTTCGTGAAGAGCTCGATCTGGGCCAGGGTCTGGTCCGCGAAGGAGTTCGACATGACGAAGGACGGGTGGCCGGTCGCGTTGCCGAGGTTCAGCAGGCGGCCCTCGGAGAGGACGATCAGGACCTTGCCGTCGGGGAACGTCCAGGTGTGGACCTGGGGCTTGACCTCGTCCTTGACGATGCCGTCGACCTTGGCCAGGCCGGCCATGTCGATCTCGTTGTCGAAGTGGCCGATGTTGCCGACGATCGCCTGGTGCTTCATCTTGGCCATGTCGGAGGCCATGATGATGTCCTTGTTGCCGGTGGTCGTGATGAAGATGTCCGCGATCTCCACGACGTCGTCCAGCGTGGCGACCTGGTAGCCGTCCATGGCGGCCTGCAGGGCGCAGATCGGGTCGATCTCGGTGACGATGACGCGCGCGCCCTGGCCGCGGAGGGACTCGGCGCAGCCCTTGCCGACGTCGCCGTAGCCGCAGACGACCGCGACCTTGCCGCCGATGAGGACGTCGGTGGCGCGGTTGATGCCGTCGATCAGGGAGTGGCGGCAGCCGTACTTGTTGTCGAACTTCGACTTGGTGACGGCGTCGTTCACGTTGATCGCCGGGAAGAGCAGGTCGCCGGACTGCATCATCTCGTAGAGACGGTGCACGCCGGTGGTGGTCTCCTCGGTGACGCCGCGGATCTCGGACGCGAGCTGCGTCCACTTCTGCGGGTTCTCGGAGAGGGTGCGGTTGAGCAGCGTGAGGATGTACGCGTACTCCTCGGAGTCCGCGGTGGACGGGTCCGGGGCCTCGCCGGCCTTCTCGAACTCGACGCCCTTGTGGACGAGGAGGGTGGCGTCACCACCGTCGTCGAGGATCATGTTCGGGCCGCCGGTGGAGGTGTTCGGCCAGGTGAGCGCCTGCTCGGTGCACCACCAGTACTCCTCCAGCGTCTCGCCCTTCCAGGCGAAGACGGGGACGCCCTGCGGGTTCTCCGGGGTGCCGTTCGGGCCCACCGCGATGGCGGCGGCAGCGTGGTCCTGGGTGGAGAAGATGTTGCAGGAGGCCCAGCGGACGTCGGCGCCGAGGGCGACGAGGGTCTCGATGAGCACGGCGGTCTGCACGGTCATGTGAAGCGAGCCGGTGATGCGGGCGCCGGCGAGGGGCTGGGCCTCGGCGTACTCACGGCGGATCGACATCAGGCCCGGCATCTCGTGCTCGGCCAGGGTGATCTCCTTGCGGCCGAACGCGGCAAGGGAGAGGTCTGCGACCTTGAAGTCCATGGGTGCTGCTCCTCATGGTTCGAGAGGTGGGTACGGCTGGTCCGTGCGCCGTCCTGGGGACGGGACACCGAGCACAGTCCGTCGGGGGTCCTCTCTCCCCTCGGCCGGTCGCAGGGACCGCCCGACCCGCCATCAGCAGCGACGCCTGACACTGATGACGAATCTACACCGATCGGCGGCGGCGGCCCCAGTGGACGGAGAACTGATCAGGTGCGGATTGCGGGTCGGGCGGCCCGAGGGCGCCGCGTTTTCGGCCTGCCCGTAGCCTTTCAGCCATTCGTAACGGTGGAGGGGCGGGATTCATGGCGCGCAGGCCTGGGCGGAGACGAGGAATCTGGGCGATCGCCCTGCTGGTGCTGGGGGTGGCACTGATCGGCGGACCGATCGCGGTCACGCTGAGCCGGTTCACGGCGACCCATCAGGCCAGTGACAACATGCGGCCGACGTTCGTGCCCGGGGACCTCATCGTCATGCGCAAGGACACGTCCGGCGTGCGGCGCGGTGACGTGGCCACCTACGACCCCGGCGAGTGGGGGATGCAGGGCCCGTTCCTCGGACGTGTGGTGGCGGTCGGAGGTGACCGCATCTCCTACGCGCCGGGCGACAGCACCCTGACCCTGAACGGCCGGCCCCTCGACGAGGCCTATGTGCAGGCCGGCCCCGGGGACGGCGGGGTGCCGTTCGACGTGACGGTGCCGGACGGCCGGGTGTTCGTCCTCGGTGACAACCGCGGCAACTCCGCGGACTCACGCTTCCACCCGGAGCACGCCGACGGCACGCTGCCCGTCTCTGCCCTGGTCGCGATCGAGGAGGACCAGGAGAGCCCCCTGGTCGTCGCCCTGGGCCTGTCCATGCTCGCCGGGGCCTGTCTGCTGCCCGTGGCGCTCGGGCTGGGGATCGCCTCGCTCGTCGCGCGGCGGCGCAGGCCGGTCGAGGTGCAGGGGCCGGTATGGGGGGCCACGCGGGTGGACGCGCCGTAGGTCCCGTACGTACGCCGAAGGCCCCCGCGGGCTGCTGCTCGCGGGGGCCTTCGGCGTACGTACTACGACTACTCGGTGGCTTCGGGACGGTAGATGTCCGGCTCCAGGTAGATCACGCGGGCGATCGGGACTGCCTCGCGGATGCGGGCCTCGGCGGCGTCGATGGCGTTCGCGACCTCGGTCGCGGTGTCGTTGCCCTCGACGGCGATCTTGGCGGCGACCAGCAGTTCCTCGGGGCCGAGGTGCAGGGTGCGCATGTGGATGACGCGGGTGACGACGTCCCCGTCGACGGCCGCGGCCTTGATCTTCTCGACCTCTTCGACGCCGGCGGACTCACCGAGCAGCAGCGACTTGGTCTCCGCTGCCAGGACGATCGCGATGACGATGAGGAGGACGCCGATGCACAGGGTGCCGATGCCGTCCCAGACGCCGTTGCCGGTCAGCAGGGCGAGGCCGACGCCGACGAGGGCCAGGACCAGGCCGACGAGGGCGCCGAGGTCCTCCAGCAGCACCACGGGCAGTTCGGGGGCCTTGGCCCGCTTGACGAACTGGCTCCAGGTGAGCTTGCCGCGGACCTCGTTCGACTCCTTGATCGCGGTACGGAAGGAGAAGGACTCGGCGATGATCGCGAAGACCAGGACGCCGACGGGCCAGTACCAGGCCTCGATCGGGTGCGGCTCGTGGATCTTCTCGTAGCCCTCGTAGATGGCGAACATGCCACCGACGGTGAAGAGCACGATGGAGACGAGGAAGGCGTAGATGTAGCGCTCGCGCCCGTACCCGAAGGGGTGCTGGGGCGTCGCCTCTCGCTGGGCCTTCTTCCCGCCGAGGAGCAGCAGGCCCTGGTTCCCGGAGTCCGCCAGGGAGTGGACGCTCTCCGCGAGCATCGACGAGGAGCCACTGAAGAGGAACGCCACGAATTTGGCTACAGCGATGGCGAGGTTGGCGGCGAGTGCCGCCACGATCGCCTTGGTTCCGCCCGACGCGCTCATGGGTGCAGGGTGTCCTTCCTGGGGCCGGTGACTACGGCGGCACATTGTTGCAGCCCCTGGGACGGACGCCGCGTCAGACCACCACGGTGGCCCTGAAGACCGTTCCGTTTCCGGACAGTTCGACCTTTTCGCCCGCCGGTACGAAAGCCGATCCGCCGGGTGTGAGCGCCAGTTCGCCGACCTGCACGGAGCCCGCGGTGCACAGCAGGATCTGCGGGGTGCCGTCCGGGAGCACGTGCGGGGCGCCGCCCGGCGCCAGGAGGAAGCGGGAGAGCCTGAACTCGTCGATGGGGGCCTCGTAGACCTCCTCGCCGCCGTCGCCCTCGGGCCGCAGGACGCGAGGGTCGCTCGGCTCGAACCTGACGATCTTCAGCAGTTCGGGTACGTCCACGTGCTTGGGGGTCAGTCCGGCGCGCAGGACGTTGTCCGAGTTGGCCAGCAGCTCGACGCCGAGGCCGTCGAAGTAGGCGTGCGGGACCCCCGCGCCGAGGAACAGCGCCTCGCCGGGCTGGAGTCGGACGTGGTTGAGGAGCATCGCCGCGAGCACGCCCGGGTCCCCCGGGTACTCGTGGGCGAGGGCCGCGTACGTGGCGTACTCGCCGCCCAGGTGTGCGGCGGCGGCAGCGGTCTCGGCGACCGTGACCTCCATCTGCTCGCGGTCCGCGGTCAGTACGGCCGTCAGCACCTCGCGCAGCGCGGCCTCCTCGGGGTGGGCGCGCAGCAGGTCGGCGTACGGCTTGAGGGAGCCCACGCCGAGCCCTTCGAAGAGGTCCGCGGACGCCTGCGGGGAGCGGAAACCGCAGAGCCCGTCGAACGTCGTGATCGCGCAGATCATCTCGGGCTTGTGGTTGGGGTCCTTGTAGTTGCGGTGGGCCGCGTCGATCGGGATCCCGCGCCGCTCCTCGTCCTCGAAGCCCGCCTTCGCCTGCGCGAGGTCGGGGTGGACCTGGAGGGAGAGCGGGGCGCCCGCGGCGAGGATCTTGAAGAGGAAGGGCAGCCCTGGACCGAACTTGGCCACGGTGGAGGCGCCGAGCTCCCCCTCGGGGTCGGCGGCGATGACCTCCGCGAGCGACCTCTCGCCGGCGCCGCGGTCGACGCGCGAGGGGGCGCTCGGGTGGGCTCCCATCCACAGCTCCGCCTGCGGCTCACCGGTGGGTTCGACACCGAGGAGCGCGGGCAGGGCCGTGGTGGATCCCCAGGCGTAGGGGCGGATCGTGTTGGTCAGGCGGTCCATCGTCGTCTTCCTGGATAGATCCGGGCACGTGCGCGGGTCTCAGCTGTGTCCCCCGGAGGCCAACGCCAGGTAGGCGGTGGCGAAATCCGTGACGGCGAGCAGTTCGGCGAGCTGCTCCAGCTCGGCGCCTTCCTCCGGTTCGAGCTCGCTGATGGCCGTGTCGTGGCTGAGGGCGAGCTCGCGTGCGGCGGGTGCCGCGGTGAGGCCGCCGGCCGGCCGGTCGCGCAGCAGGACGACGCGGGCGCGAAGGGCCTGCGGCTCTTCGACGCGGTCGCGGAAGAAGTCGTCGGGGTCGGCTCCGGCGGCGAAGGCGCCGGCGAGCAGGATGCCGTGGGCGGGCAGGGCCTCGGGGAGCGCGGCGGCCAGTGCGGGGCGGCCGGCGAGCTCGGCGAGGGTGGCGGCGAAGCGGCGGCCCGCGGGGCCGGCGCCGGTGCCCTCGCTCCAGATGAGCGGCAGTGAGTCCGCCAGCTCGGCGGCGAGGGTCTTGGCCGGGTTGGAGTAGGTGGCGATGGCGGGCCCGCAGCGTTCGGCCGTCCGGTCGAGGCGGTCCGCGACCAGTTGGAGGGTGTCGGGGGCCGCGGCGATCAGGCCGACCTTGTCGAGGAGCAGCAGCAGGGGCGTCAGCAGGGCCCACAGGGCGCCCGGGCCCGCGGCGGCCGACTCGTCGAACTCCTGGTACGGAGCCTTGGCCATGGGTACGAGGAGCCCGTGCGCGCCGTCCACCGCCTCGCTCAGCGGTGAGCGTTCGGGGGCGACCGCGACGACGGTGCAGCCGCGCCGGTAGGCCTGTTCGGCGAGCAGGGCGAGCCCGGGCTCGGTGCCGTCGGTGGTGGCCACGAGCAGCAGGTCGACGGAGCCGGCCCAGCCGGGCAGGGCCCAGCGCAGGGCACCGGCGGCGTGGGCGACGCCGGTGGGGTCGAGCCGGATCACCGGGGCGGAGGCGCCCGCGAGGGCGCCGAGCAGGTCGGCGACGCCGGTGGCGGCGGTGCCGGGTCCGGCGATCAGGACCGCGCGCGGGCGGCCGTCGGGGCGCAGGCTGGCGATGCCCGCCTCGCTCGCGTGCCGGGCCGCGGTGCGGACTCTGGCTCCGGCCTCGGCCGCGCCGCGGAGCAGGCCCCGCCGGTCGACGCGGGCGAGATCGTCCGGTGCGTCGAGGAGCGACTCGTCGAGCATGGGCGGCCTCCGGCTGTTGGGTGACGGGAACCTGTCTGCGTGTGCTTGCTGTGGGGCGGCCGGCCGGGTCAGGCGGGGCGGCGGGCCTCGTCCACGAGGAGGACGGGGATGCCGTCGCGGACCGGGTACGCGAGGGCGCAGTCCTGGCCGGTGCAGAGCAGCTCGGGGGTCTCGTCGGCCGACTTGTCCTCAAGCGGTGCGTGGCAGGCGGGGCAGGCGAGGATCTGCAGGAGGCCGGCTTCGAGCGGCATGGGGCGGGTTCCCTTCGGGGATGCGGGTGGGGCGTGGTCAGCGTACCGCCGGGGCCGCGCCGGTGCGGCCTGGGGCGGGCCGGCTGCGCAGGGGCTTCGTGGGGCTCCGCCCCCCGCACCCCGCGCCTCAAGCGCCGGCGGGGCTGGAGTTGCCCGCCCGTGGCGCGAGAGCGCGGGCCGAGGGGGCGGGAAGGGCCCGGCCCCCTCGGAAGCAGACGCTCAGGCGCGGATGAGGGCCAGGGCCTCGTCGCGGACGCGGGCGAGGGTGTCCGCGTCACGGGCCTCGACGTTCAGACGCAGCAGCGGCTCGGTGTTGGAGGCGCGGACGTTGAACCACCAGTCCGCGCCCGTGACGGTGAGGCCGTCCAGCTCGTCCAGGCTCACACCCTCGCGGCCGCCGAAGGTCTCCTTCACCGCCGCGAGCCGGCCCGCCTGGTCCGCGACCGTGGAGTTGATCTCCCCGGAGCCCTCGTACCGGTCGTAGGAGGCCACCAGCTCCGACAGCGGGCCGTCCTGGCCGCCGAGGGCGGCGAGGACGTGGAGGGCGGCCAGCATGCCCGTGTCCGCGTTCCAGAAGTCCTTGAAGTAGTAGTGCGCCGAGTGCTCGCCGCCGAAGATGGCGCCCGTCTTCGCCATCTCCTCCTTGATGAAGGAGTGGCCGACGCGCGTACGGACCGGCGTGCCGCCGTTCTCGCGGACGACCTCGGGGACGGACCAGGAGGTGATCAGGTTGTGGATCACCGTGCCGGAGCCGCCGTTGCGGGCCAGCTCGCGGGCCGCGACCAGGGCGGTGATCGCCGACGGGGACACTCCCGCGCCGCGCTCGTCGACGATGAAGCAGCGGTCCGCGTCCCCGTCGAAGGCGATGCCCAGGTCCGCGCCCTCCGCCAGCACCCGCGCCTGCAGGTCGACGATGTTCTTCGGGTCCAGCGGGTTCGCCTCGTGGTTGGGGAAGGTGCCGTCCAGCTCGAAGTACATTTCGGTCACATCGAGCGGAAGGCCCTCGAACACGGTCGGTACGGTGTGGCCGCCCATGCCGTTGCCCGCGTCGACGACGACCTTCAGCGGGCGGATCGACGACAGGTCCACCAGGGACCGCAGGTGGTCCGCGTACCCCTTCAGGGAGTCCTGCTCCGTCACCGTGCCGGGCACGGTGCCCGCCGGGGCCTGCGGGGCGCCGCCCGCGTCCAGCCAGCCCTCGACCAGGGAGCGGATCTGCGACAGGCCCGTGTCCTGACCCACCGGGGCGGCACCGGCCCGGCACATCTTGATCCCGTTGTACCGGGCGGGGTTGTGCGAGGCCGTGAACATCGCGCCCGGCAGGCCGGTCGACCCGGACGCGTAGTACAGCTGGTCCGTGGAGCACAGGCCGATCAGCGTCACGTCCACGCCGCGCGCCGCGGCGCCCCGTGCGAACGCCGCCGACAGGCCGGGCGACGAAGGGCGCATGTCGTGGCCCACCACGATCGCCGATCCGCCCACGACCTCGACGAAAGCAGCACCGAACAGCTCCGCCAGGGACTCGTCCCACTCGTCCGGCACGACGCCACGCACGTCGTACGCCTTGACGATGTTCGAAAGATCTGCGGCCACTGCCTGCCCTCCTGAGGTTCCGTACGGTTCGGCAAACCTACCCTGAACCGGTGGCGGCACCCCAGATGACCCGAGCGTCAGGAATCGGGCGATCTGAGGACGCGCAGGTGCCCGCGACGGGTCTCCCCGGCGGTCTGGCCGCCCCTGCCGGCCCCGCCGGCCCCGGCCGCCCGGCCCGGAGGGCGCGCGGCTTCGCGGACGGCGTTGGCCAGTGCTTCGAGGTCGTCGCCGCTTGGGCGCGACGGACCGGACCCGTCGGACAGGCGGACGACCTCCCAGCCCCGCGGGGCGGTCAGGCGCTCCGAGTGCTCGGCGCACAGGTCGTAGCAGTGGGGTTCGGCGTATGTGGCGAGCGGGCCGAGGACTGCGGTCGAATCGGCGTAGACGTACGTCAGTGTCGCGACGGCAGGGCGGCCGCACGCGGTGCGAGAACAGCGACGTACAAGGCTCACGACGTTGGACGGTACCGCACTCTTGACCGGGCCGCGACGACTCCGCCCGTGCTCGCTCCCCCGTGTCGTGCTCGGAGCTACCCTGCGGGGGTGACGGACACCCCTCTGCCCCCCTGCCCCGCCGAGCCCCCCGCGGGGGGTCGCGCCGAGCCCAGAACGCGCCGGCGGGACCGGCACGGGCGCGGGATGCGCGGTCCGCTGGCGCCTCCGCAGGTGCCGCTGGCGGCGAGCCGGGCGGAGCTGTTCGGGGACCTCGTACGGGACTCGGTGGAGCGGTTGGAGCGGCGCTGGCCGCAGCTGTCGGACGTGGAGTTCCTCGTCGGTGACGTGCCGGGGCCGCCGGGCGGTCCGGACGGCGGGTGGAACGACGAGGCGGTGCCGCTCGGTGCGGTGTCGGAGCCCCGCCAGGGGCGGCCGGCCCGGATCGTGGTGTTCCGCCGGCCGGTGGAGATCCGTACCAAGACGCGCGACGAGAAGGCGGTGCTCGTCCACGAGATCGTGGTGGAGCAGGTCGCGGAACTGCTCGGGCTGACCCCGGAGACGGTGGACCCCCGCTACGGCCAGGACTGATCCGGGCCGTGGCGGGGCCGGCCCGTCACCTGGTCAGGACGGTGAGGTCTTGGGTGGCCTTGGGGACGGACACCGTGGAGTGGTCGTCGGAGAGGCCCTGGACGGTGAACATGGTGATGCCGTCGTTCGGGAGCGACAGGGTGCGGGCCGCGTGGACCGGGCCGCCCGAGAGGGTCTCGACGGTGAGGGCGTAGGAGCCCTTCCCGCCGGCGGGGGCCAGGGTCAGCGTCTGGGTGGTGCCCGCCTTGACCGTGACCTCCTGGGAGGCCGGCTCGCCGCCGCCGGTGCCCGGTGACGCCGTCACCTTGACCTTCGCCTCGGCGCTCGGGGCGGTGAGCGACAGCAGGGTGGTGTTCTCCTCGGGCCGGTTGTCGGCGACGGTGGCGCGGGTGCCGACCGGCGGGGTGGCGGGGATGAACCCGAGTTCCTGCTTGGCACCGCTGCCGCGGACCACGCGTACGGCGGCGACCAGCGGTGCGGCCTTCTTGGCGTCGGTGGGGGTGAGCACCAGCGAGCCGGGCTCGCCGCGGGTGAGGTCCTTGAGGTCCGTCACCGCCGTCATCCCGGCCTTGACGTGCAGTTGCTCGCTGCCGGCCGGGCTGATGGAGCCGCCCGGTCCGGCCAGGCGCACCTTGAGGTCCGCGTCCTCCTCGCCGGGCACGAAGGCGACCAGCCGTACGGAGGCGGCGTCCGCCGGGATGCCGGGCAGCACCAGGGAGCCCGTCGGGTCGGTGGAGGCGGGCAGCCAGTCGGCGCCCACGCCCTCCTCGCCGACCTGCACGGAGGCGCCGACCCGGCCGGCGCGGGTCGTCACGTGGGCGGTGGCGTCGGCGAGCTGGGTCGCGGGGAGGAGGGAGGAGAGCAGGACGGTCTTGGTGGACCTGGGGTCGACGCGGATGTTCTCGCCGGTGCCCGCGTCGAGCTTGGCCATGCCGTCGGGGCCGAAGAGGCTGATGTCGACGACGGCCGCGGCGTCGTCGGGGTTGGTGAGGTGGAGGTAGTCCTCGCGGCCCTTGGCGGTGCTGACCGCGGGGAACCAGAAGTCGGTGCCGGGCGCCGTGCAGCCGACACCGAGGACACCCCTGGCCCGGCCGACCGGGACCTTCGTGGTCAGCTGCGCCGTCCAGCCGGGGGCGAGGACCCCGTCGGCGCTGCCGGTGAGGGCGGGGGCGTCGGCTCCGTTGGCGGTGGCGCCGACGGGCTTGCCGGCTTCCTTGGGTTCCAGGACGGGTTTGGCGTCCTTGGTGGCGCCGAGCAGCCGGGCCGAGCCCTTGCCCTCTCCGGCGGGGGCGCCGGGCGTGAAGGAGGTGTACGTGGTCTCCGCGACGTCCGAGGAACTGGGCCCGGGGCAGACCAGCAGGGACCGCTCGACCGGCATCCGGGCGGAGGCGGCGGCCTTGCCGTCGGAGGCCGTGCCCGCGGGGGCGGGCGCGGTGAGGGCGGCGACGCCGGTGAGGGCGGCCAGCGCCGCGGTCACGGCCGCCAGCGTCAGGGGTGCGCGCTGCTTCACTGCTGGTGGCTCCCGTCAGGACGCTGGTCGTGCCGTGCGTGGACGTCGTGGGGTGGGTACTGCTCGTAGGGCTCGTACGGGTACGGGTACTGCTGCCCGTCCTGGCCGGGGGCCGGCTGGTGCTGCTGCTGGGGGTGCTGCGGGTGCTGCGGGTACGGGGTGTCGTAGGCCGCGCCGCCCTGCTGCTGGTCGTACCCGGTGTGCTGCTGCTCGTACGGGTAGTGCTGCTGGGGCTGCTGGGGTTCGTACGCGTAGCCGCCCTGGTCGTCGTAGGCCTGGTACGCGTAGGAGTCCTCCCCGTACACCGGCTGCGCCGGGATCTGCGCGTACGGGTCGGCGGCGGCGGCGGTCTCCACCGGGCCGGGGGCGGCGTCCGCCTCGGCCTCGGAGCGGAGCCGGCGGGCGCGGCGGCCCTCGCCGGCTTCGCCCGGGCCGGGGCGGGAGGCGGGCTCGGCCTCCTCCTCGGGCAGGTCGTCGTCGAGCTGGGCGCGCCGGCCGGGCAGGGCCATGACCAGCAGGACCAGGGCGAGGAGGCCCTGGGTCCAGTTCCAGGCGGTGCGCAGCAGGGAGTCCTCGTGGACGAGGTCGAGGCGGCCTCCGCCGGCGGGGAGTTCGAAGCCCTGGGCCCAGCCGTCGAGGGTCTTGGCCTTGAGCGGCTTGCCGTCGAGGGTGGCCTTCCAGTCGGCGTCGGCGCGGTCGGCGATGCGCAGCACGCGGCCGGTCTCACCGGCGGGGATCTTGCCGTGGGCCTCGACGGGGCCCGCTGCGACGGGGATCGGGGCCTCGCCCTGCTTGGCGGAGACGATGACGGCGCGCGGCAGCCAGGGCTCGACGCCCCACAGGGCGGTGCCGTCCTGCTGGTGGCGCCGGCTGAGGCCGGGGGTCGCGTCGAGGACGCGGCGGATGTCCTCGGGTCCGCCGGGGCGGAACATCACGAAGCGGATGGCGTAGGCGCTGAGCTGGCTGGACTGGTCGGCTCCGGAGCCGGCGACGAGGTTGGAGACGACCTTGTCGAGGCGGGGGTCGTCGCCGGTCCGGGCGGTGATCTCGGCGTCGCCGATGCGGCCGCCGGGGCCGCGGACGAGGCTGTAGGAGACGGCGGCGGGCCCGTCGACGTCGAGGAGGAGGGTGCGGGTCTGGTTGTCGTCGCCGCCGGCGTCCGCGACGAACGCCGGTACCTGTACGGGGTCGCGGCGCTGGAGGGGGCCGTCGGCGCCGGCGACCATCCAGGTGGCCGCGGCGATGAGCGGGCCCGCGGCGGCGGCGAGGGCGACGAGGGCGGCGAGCGGCTGGCGCCAGCCGAAGTTGCGGGCGGCGACCCGGTGCTTGGCGCCGTCCGCGCCGACGGTGGCGGCGGCGAGGAGGGCGAGGCCGTAGACGAGGGTGGCGGGGCCGGCCCAGGCGGTGCGGTTGGCGAGGACGGCGAGGAGGAGCGCGGCCAGGGCGGTGGCCCAGGCGGTGCGGACGGCGAACTGCCGGTCGGCGCGGAGCAGGGCGGCCAGGGCGGCGAGGACGATGCCGGCGAGCAGCAGGCGGGCGCCGGTGCCGGGACCGCCGGGGCTGATGCCGAGCAGGTCCAGGGCGCCCGCGGAGCCGGCTCCGTAGGGCAGTCCGGCCTCCTGGAGGAAGCGGCCGGGGTGGGTGAGCAGGCCCAGCGACCAGGGGGCGAGGACGAGGAGGGGGACGGTGAGGGTGGCGAGCAGCCGCAGGCCGTAGGTCTTCCACTGCGCGCGGCGCAGGACGAGCGCGGCGGTGCCGAGGAGGAGGGCGAGCGGCCAGACGACCGGGGTGAAGGCGGTGGCCACGGTCAGCAGGAGGGTGTACGTCCACACGGCGCGCCAGCCGCCCCGCTGTTCGGCGGCGGCGGGCTCGCCGAGGCCGAAGGCGGCGACGGCGGAGCGGGCGGTGAGGGGGAGTACGACGGCGAGGACGGCGGTGCCGATGCGGCCGCCGGCCAGGGCGCCGGTGACGGCGGGGAGGAAGGCGTAGGCGGTGGCGGCCCAGGCGCGCAGCAGCCGGGATTCGACGAGGGGCCGGGAGGCGAAGTAGGCGGTGAGGCCGGCCAGCGGCACGGATCCGACGAGCAGGAGGGTCAAGGCGGCGTGGGTGGAGCCGAACAGCAGGGTGGAGAGGGCGCCGAGGGCGGCCAGGTAGGGCGGTGCGGCTGCGGTGGAGCCGGTGCCCACGGGGTGCCAGGCGTCGGTGTGGATGCTCCACAGGTCGAGGCCGCTGCCGGGGGCGGGCAGCAGGGCGCCGCCCATGAGGGAGCCGCCGCCGATCAGGGCGCGGCAGGCGGCGAGGGAGACCAGAAGGAGCAGTCCGAAGAGGAAGGGGCCGGGGTTGCGGGCGATCCGCTTGAGGCGTGCGAAGCGCTCGGTCTCCTGGTAGTCGCCGTCCTCGCCGGGGGCGTTGAGGATGCTGCCTCCGCCGTGGCGGCCGGCGGGGGCGGAGTCGGTGTGGCGGTCGCCGGCGAAGTATCCGGCGAGCTGGTCGGCGTTGGCCCGCAGGGAGGCTCCCGGCGGCGGGAAGAGCGGGCGCAGCTCGGAGGCGGGAACGGCGGGGCGGCGGCGGGCCCTGCGGGCGGCGAGGAGGCGGCCGGGGCGCAGCAGGGTGGCGAGGAGGCCGGTGATCTCGTCGACGGCCTGGCCGGGGGCCTTGCCGATCAGGTAGGCGAGGGTGCGCAGGACGGTGCCGAGGACGACGCGCAGCAGTACGTAGGGCAGGGCCCGGCCGGAGCTGTTGGCGAGGACGGTGTAGACGGCGCCGGCCTTGTCGACGCGGTGCGGGCCGGCGGTGGTGCGGCCGGCGCAGTCGACGGTGCGGCGTTCGCGGGCGGAGGCCTCGGCGTGGCGCATGACGGCGTCGGGTGCGACGAGGACGGTGTGGCCGGCGCTCTGGGCGCGCCAGCACAGGTCGGCGTCGTCGCGCATGAGGGGCAGGCGCCGGTCGAAGCCGCCGAGCTCGTCGTAGACGTCGCGGCGTACGAGCATGCCGGCGGTGGAGACGGAGAGGACGGGGCGGACCTGGTCGTGCTGGCCCTGGTCCTGTTCGCGGCGGTCGAGGCCGGTCCAGCGGCGGCCGCTGCGGGTGATGGTGACGCCGGCTTCGAGGAGCTGCTTCTTGTCGTACCAGCCGCGGAGCTTGGGGCCGATGATCGCGGCGTCGGGGTTCTCGTCGGCGACGCGGAGCAGTTCGGTGAGGGCGTCGGGTTCGGGGGCGCTGTCGTCGTGCAGGAGCCAGAGCCACTGGACGGGTTCGCCGTGGGGGAGCTCGGGGAGGTCGTAGGCGTCGTCGCGCCAGGTGCGGCTGACGGGGTCCCAGCCGCTGGGGCGCTTGAGGTACGGGAGGTCTTCGGGGCTCAGGGTGCCTGCGGTGCGGGCGGATTCGTCGACGGCGGTGCCGAATCCGGTGCGGCGGGCGAGGTGGAGGACGCGTTCGTCGCCGAGGGCTTCGGTGAGGAGTCGCGCGGACTCGTCGGAGCTGCCGGTGTCGGCGGCGACGTGGTTCTGCGCGGGGCGTTCCTGGCCGAGGAGGCCGGCGAGCGTGCGGGGCAGCCAGCGGGCGCCGTCGTGGGCGACGAGGACCGCGGTGACGACGTGCCGGGGGAACTGTGGTGCGTCGGGGGCCTGGTAGGAGGCCGTCGACTGGCTGTGCAGGGACATCGCGGTACGGGCCCTCCGGCCGGGGGTCCGGGGGTGGTGTGCCCTCGGAGGCTGCTGGACAGCGCCTTACCCTAACGGCTGCCAAAGCAGCGGTCCGCCTCCTGCGGGGAAGGTGCAGGAGGCGGACCGTGTGTGGTGCTCGTTGTTCGGCTGTGCGTGGTGCTCGACGGCTTGCCCGGATGTTCGGATATGTCGTGCGGGGTGCTGCGGTGCCGGGCCGGCGGTGCTGCCGGCGGCGTCAGACGGCCGCCTTTTTCAGGCGTCGGCGCTCACGCTCGGACAGGCCGCCCCAGATGCCGAATCGCTCGTCGTTGGCGAGGGCGTACTCAAGGCATTCGGAGCGGACCTCGCAGGCGAGGCAGACCTTCTTGGCCTCACGGGTGGAGCCGCCCTTCTCGGGAAAGAAGGATTCGGGGTCGGTCTGGGCGCACAGGGCGCGCTCCTGCCATCCGAGCTCCTCGTCCGCTTCCTCGACCAGCAGTTCCTGAAACAGCTCGGTCATGTGCGCCCCTCGCTCTGTTGGTGCGTCCCCGTGGTCACGTCGTCACTCATAGCTACGTAACGACACGAGTGAAATTACAAGTGCGTGGCTCCGGGGCAGTCAAGCCGGGATCTGCTATTGGGCCCCTTATTCACTCTGCGGAACCAAGCGTATGCAGAAAGTGTTCATATCGCCAAAAATCGTGACACATGCCATTGGCGTCCTCGGATGTCACCTTCACCCGTTATCCACGCGTCACCTCGAAGCGGGGTTGCGATCGGTTCCGAAGAGCGGCGCAGATCACATTCAGGTCACGACATGGCGGGATCAGGTTTAGCCTCGGCGCAGCGCAGATGCCCCGCCGCGGGTTGCACAAACCTTTCTCCGATCACAGTAACCGGATGAGGTGAAACTTTTACCCCCAAACCGGACATCGGGTTGACAGCCGGACCCCGGACCCGGTCTCCTTGTCCGCATGTCAGCGCCCGCAGCCACCACCCGGACCCCCATTCGTGGGTTCCTGTGCGCTGCCCAGGTTCGCTGTTGCTGTTGCTGCTGTTGATGCCCGTGGAGCCCCGGCTCCACAGAGCTCCGGCCCTCCCCCACAGCGACCGCCAGCACGACTGACATCCGTCGAGGTACATCCCGATGAACAGCACCACCGCCGCCACCGCTCCCGCCGCGACCGCCTCCGCGACCGTCGAGAGCGACCTCCAGATCGCCGGCGACATCCTCTCCGTCCAGCACCTCCTCCAGCCCGCCCGCGAACACCCGGCCACCGTCGCCGAGTTCGTCGGCCTGGCCCGCTCCATCGCCGAGGACCGCGCCTCCTGGGAGCACCTCGTCCGGTACGACGCCACCACGCGCTGGTACCACCGGCTGCGCACCGGCCCCGGCTACGAGGTCTGGCTGCTCAGCTGGGTCCCCGGACAGGGCAGCGGCCTGCACGACCACGGCGCCTCCTCGGGCGTCCTGACGGTCCTGGAGGGCGAGCTCACCGAGCACACCTCCCGCGGGCGGCTCACCCACCGCGCCGGGGGCCAGCGCCTCTTCGCCCCCGGCTACGCCCACGAGGTCGTCAACGACACCCTCGACGGCGCGGTCAGCCTGCACGTCTACTTCCCCGGACTGACCGAGATGCCGATGCACAACTGCTCCCCGGCCGACACCGAGTCCCTCCCCGCCTGACGGCCCGTCGCCCGACCGCCACCCCTCACCGACAGCCTTCGGCTGACACACTGTCCGTATGCGCATTGTTGTTCTGGCCGGCGGTATAGGCGGCGCCCGGTTCCTTCGCGGACTCAAGTCGGCGGTGCCCGACGCGGACATCACGGTCATCGGCAACACCGGTGACGACATTCACCTCTTCGGGCTCAAGGTCTGCCCCGACCTGGACACGGTGATGTACACCCTCGGCGGTGGCATCAACGAGGACCAGGGCTGGGGCCGCACCGACGAGTCCTTCACCGTCAAGGAGGAGCTCGCCGCCTACGGGGTCGGACCCACGTGGTTCGGCCTCGGGGACCGCGACTTCGCCACCCACATCGTCCGCACGCAGATGCTCGGCGCCGGGTACCCGCTGAGCGCCGTCACCGAAGCCCTCTGCGACCGCTGGCAGCCCGGCGTGCGACTGCTGCCCATGTCCGACGACCGGGTCGAGACCCACGTCGCGATCACCGAGACCGGCACCGGCGAGCGCCGCGTCGTCCACTTCCAGGAGTACTGGGTCCGGCTGCGCGCCTCGGTCGACGCCGAGGCCGTCGTACCCGTGGGGGCCGAGCAGGCCAAGCCCGCGCCCGGCGTACTGGAGGCCATCGCCGCGGCCGACGTGATCGTCTTCCCGCCGTCCAACCCCGTGGTGTCGGTGGGCACCATCCTCGCCGTGCCCGGGATCCGCGAAGCCGTCGCCGCCGCGGACGCCCCCGTCGTGGGCCTCTCCCCCATCGTCGGCGGCGCGCCCGTACGCGGCATGGCCGACAAGGTGCTCGCCGCGGTCGGCGTCGAGGCCACCGCCGCCGCGGTCGCCCTGCACTACGGCACCGAGCTGCTCGACGGCTGGCTGGTCGACACCGCCGACGCGGACGCGGTCGCCGCGGTGGAGGCCGCCGGGATCAACTGCCGCGCGGTGCCGCTGATGATGACCGACCTGGAGGCCACCGCCGAGATGGCCCGGGCCGCGCTGGAGCTGGCGGAGGCCTCTCGGTGACGGGCGCGCCCTCGTACGAGGTGCGGGCCGTCGAAGGGATTCCGGAGGTCAGGCCGGGCGACGACCTGGCGAAGCTGATCACGACGGCCGCGCCCGACCTGCGCGACGGCGACGTCCTCCTCGTCACCTCGAAGATCGTCTCCAAGGCCGAGGGGCGGATCGTACGGGCCGACTCGCGCGAGGCGGCCATCGACGCGGAGACCGTACGGGTCGTCGCGCGCCGGGGCCCGCTGCGGATCGTCGAGAACCGGCAGGGCCTGGTCATGGCCGCGGCCGGCGTGGACGCCTCCAACACCGCCCCCGGCACCGTACTGCTGCTGCCCGAGGACCCGGACGCCTCCGCCGCCGCGATCCGCGCCGGGGTGCGCGACGCGCTCCGCGTGGACGTGGGCGTTGTCGTGACCGACACCTTCGGGCGGCCGTGGCGCAACGGGCTGACCGACGTGGCCGTCGGCTCGGCCGGGGTGCGGGTCCTGGACGACCTGCGCGGCGCCGCCGACACCCACGGCAATCCGCTGAGCGCGACGGTCGTGGCGACGGCGGACGAGCTCGCGGCCGCCGGCGACCTGGTCAAGGGCAAGGCCGCCGGACTGCCCGTGGCCGTCGTACGGGGGCTGGCGCACGTCATGGGCGAGGGCGGCTCGGCGCGGGACCTGGTCCGCGCCCCCGCCGACGACATGTTCCGGCTCGGCACTTCGGAGGCGGTACGGGAGGCCGTGACGCAGCGCCGGACCGTACGGGCCTTCACGGCGGAGCCGGTGGACCCGGGCGCGGTACGGCGGGCGGTGGCGGCGGCCGTGACGGCGCCGGCCCCGCACCACACGACGCCGTGGCGGTTCGTCCTGCTGGAGTCCGAGTCCGCGCGGGTGCGGCTGCTGGACGCGATGCGGGACGCGTGGATCGCGGACCTGCGCTCGGACGGCAAGTCCGAGGAGTCCATCGCGAAGCGGGTACGGCGCGGGGACGTGCTGCGGGCCGCCCCGTACCTGGTGGTGCCGTGTCTGGTGACGGACGGTGCGCACCACTACGGGCACGCCCGGCGGGACGCCGCCGAGCGGGAGATGTTCGTGGTGGCGATGGGCGCGGGCGTGCAGAACCTGCTGGTGGCGCTGGCCGGGGAGCGGCTGGGGTCGGCGTGGGTGTCCTCGACGATGTTCTGCCGGGACGTGGTGCGGGAGGTGCTGGAGCTGCCGCCGGACTGGGACCCGATGGGGACGGTGGCGGTCGGCCACCCGGCGGCGGCCCCGCCGCAGCGGCCGGGTCGGGCGGCGGAGGACTTCGTCGAGGTCCGCTGACGCCGTACGCCTGCGGCGGGCCCAGCGGAGCGAACCCGGCCCGCCGCGGGTCTGGACGGGCGGGATCGTGGCGACCTGGGTCCTGTCTGGAGTTCCGGCGCGGCAGGAGGAGCGGCGTCTGGTGGCGTCGAATCCAAGGCGGAGGAGGGAGTCGACGCGGAGCGTCGGCGACTGACGACAACGCCGGAAGCGGCGGTGCCAGACGCCGCAACGCCGCGGGGGGACTCCAGACAGGACCTACGGGGGTGCGGCGAGCCGGCCGCGCCCGGCGCTGCGGGGTGGCGTCGCCGGGCGGGCGGGGCCCGGCCCCGGGCCGCCCGTCACAGCGCGAGGGTCCGAGGGGGTGTCGTCGAAGTGGCGTCGGCCCCCCGTGAGGGCGGGGGTGGCGGGGTCCGGTGCGTGCGCTCGCAAGGCGGAGGAGGGAGCCGACGCGGGCACCCCCTGGGGCGTGTTGCGAAAGTGGCGTCGTCCGCCCGCAGGGCGGTGCTCGCGGTGTCTGGTGCGGTGCCTCGCAAGGCGGAGGGTCGTCCGCGTACCGGTCGTACGCGGGCGACCCCGACAACGCGGCGAGGTGCCGTGCCAGGCGCCGCGAGCCAGACGAGACTTTCGCAACACGCCTAGGCCGTCTCTTCCGGATCTTGCCGGTCAAGCCCGTGTCGTTCGGTGCCGTGCATCGCAAGGCGGAGAGGCTCCCGCGTACTGGACGTACTCGGGTGCCTCGACAACGCGGCGAGGTGCGGTGCCGGGCGGCACGGGTCAGGCAAGATCCGGAAGAGACGGCCTAGAAGCGGCCGATGTCGCTGCGGTACATGCGGGGGGCGCGGCGGGGCGGGGTGCGGCCCGCGAGCAGGATGAGGCGGGCCGCGCGGTGGCGCTGGCCGGCGTAGGGGGCGAGGAGTTCCAGCATGGCGGCGTCGTCGGCGTCCCGGTCGCCGGCGAGGGCGTAGCCGATGATGCCGGGCAGGTGCAGGTCGCCGGTGGTGACGGCGTCGGGGTGGCCGTTGCTGCGCTGAAGGGTCTCGGCGGAGGTCCAGGGGCCGATGCCGGGGACGGCCTCCAGCCGTCGTGCGGCCTCGGGCAGGTCCATCGCCGCCGCCTCCTCCAGGCGGTTCGCGACGCGTACGGCCCGGACGATGGTGTCGGAGCGCTTGGCGTCGACCCCGGCCCTGTGCCAGTCCCAGGAGGGGATCAGCGCCCAGGTGCGGGGGTCGGGCATGACGTACAGGTCCTGCCCGTGGGGGCCGGGGGCGGGCTCGCCGTACTGGCGTACGAGGCGGCGCCAGGCGCGGTAGGCCTCGTCGGCGGTGACCTTCTGCTCCAGGACCGTGGGGATCAGGGACTCCAGCACCAGGCCGGTGCGGGTCAGGCGCAGGCCGGGACGGCTGCGGTGGCTGGCGTGCACGAGGCGGTGGCGGGGGACGAAGACCGTCGGGTCGTCGCCGGCGCCGAGCAGCGCCGGCAGTCGGTCGAGGAGCCATGCGGCGCCTGCGCCCCAGGCCTCGGCACCGATCTCCGTGCCGGTCCGGCCGGTCCGGGAGACGCGGAGCGTGGCCGGGCCTTCGGGGGTTCGGGTGGCGCGCCAGACGGAGCCGTCGGGGGTGGTGCGGAAGGTGGGGTCGCCGGGGCCGCGCCGGAGCGGGCCGAGGGTGAGACCGAGGTCGACGGGGCCGTCGGGGGTCCAGCGGCGTTCCGCGCCCCCGGCGCCGGCGGCGCTCCCCGGCCCCGGCGGTACGTCGGTGCGCCCGCCGCGCACGGCGTTGCGGGTGAGGGGGTCGAAGCGGCCGGCCATGGATCGAGCGTAGCCCGCCCGAACCCCCGTCCGGCCCCGTCCGGCCCCTGGCCCGCCGGCCGGAGGCACGGGCGGGCCGGGGCCGAGGCCCCGGGCCCGGGACCGTGTCGGGGGTCAGGGACGGCCCTGGAGTTTGGCCGAGGATGTGCGGGCCGTCGGGAGTTTGCCGTAGAGCTTCTTGCCGGGGCATTCCGTCGCGAAGCCGTCGCGGTGGCCGGAGATGACGTTCATCGAGACGTTCCGGCCCTTGGGGTAGCGGTTGCCGCCGCCCGACTTCAGGGTGGTCTTCGCGCGCGGGTCCCGGCCGAAGAGGCCGAGCTTCCAGGCGGTGAGGCGGGCGACCGCGTCGACGGCGGCGGCGGGGGGCGCGGAGGAGGTGAAGGTGCCGAGCACCGCCACGCCCATGCTGTCGGTGTTGAAGCCCATGGTGTGCGCGCCGAGGACCGGCTTGGTGACGCCGCCCGCGCGGCCCTCGTAGACCGTTCCGCACTTGTCGACGGCGAAGTTGTAGCCGAAGTCGCGCCAGCCGCTGCTGACCACGTGGTAGCGGTACAGGCTGCGCAGCACCGCGGGGGCGTCCTTGCAGGCGTAGTTGTTGCCTGAGGCGGTGTGGTGGACGAACGCCGCCTTCACGGTGTTCGTGTAGGCGAAGGCCTTCTCGCGCAGCGACTCGTCCGCGCCCCACCCCTTGCGGGTGACGATGCGCGGGCGCGGGCCGATGTACGGGGCGGCCGCCGCGGTCAGCCCGTCGCCGGCGAAGACGGCGTCGGCGGTGGAGTCGGCCTTGTTCAGCTCGGTGATCTCGTTCGCGCCGAGCTGCGCGTGCGGGACGTTCGCGGCGGAGGCCTCGGCCATCTCCATCGTCATGCCGGGCGCCGCCAGCTCGCCCTTGTCGTCGCCCGGGCCGGTGTTCTTGCCGTCCGCGGGCTCGGCGGGCGC
The DNA here is from genome assembly GCF_001941845.1 of Streptomyces sp. TN58. Lineage (NCBI taxonomy): Bacteria > Bacillati > Actinomycetota > Actinomycetes > Kitasatosporales > Streptomycetaceae > Streptomyces > Streptomyces sp. TN58. The sequence continues at coordinate 2,870,435 of NZ_CP018870.1, forward strand.
CTCGCCCGGGTCGACGAGCTCGATCCGCATGCCGGAGGGCAGCCGGGCTCCCGCGGGGGTGGCCGGGGCGTCCGTCTCCGCCTGGACGCGGACCTCCACGCCGTCGGACTCGCCGACCCACAGCGGGGCGGTGGCGCCGCGGACCCGGCCGGAGCCGCGCTCGGCCGCGTCGGGGTCGGCCGCGTGCTCGCTGTTGTGGACCTCGACGTCCTGCCAGTCGGACCAGGTGGCGGTCCGGACGGAGCGGGTACGAACCTGGACGCGGCCGTTGAGCTGGGTGGTGGCGTCGTCCCAGACGACACCGACCAGCGAGAACGTCTCGACCTCACGGGCGGGCAGGCCCTGCGTCTCGGGACCGCGGGGCGAGGCGCTCATTCCGGGGACGCCGGGGGTGCGGTCCGCCGCGGGTCCCATGGGGGCGAGCGGCAGCGACTGGGTGGACCCGGCCGGGGTGACGGGGACGGTTTCGGCGAGTGCTGGAGTCGGGAGCGCGAGGGGCAGGGCCAGTGCGGCGGCCGTCGCGACGCCGATCGAGGAAGCAAGGAATCCACGCATGGAAAGGATGGTGGGCACGCGCACCATGGGGCGCCATCCGAGATCTGATGCTCCGTCCGCTGCGACCGCCGGTACCCCTCCCCCGTACGGGGGAGCCACAGGCCCCCGTACGGGGGAGGGCCCCGCGTACCCTGTGCCGGGTGAACGCCATCACCCGCACCCCTGCCGACCTGCTGCGATCCGCGCTCGCCGCCGATCCGGGCCGCCCGCTCATCACCTTCTACGACGACGCCACCGGCGAACGCGTCGAATTGTCCGTCGCGACCTTCGCCAATTGGGTGGCCAAGACCGCGAACCTGCTCCAGGGCGACCTGGGGGCCGAGCCCGGTGACCGGCTCGCGCTGCTGCTCCCCGCGCACTGGCAGAGCGCCGTGTGGCTGCTCGCCTGCGACTCGGTCGGGGTCGTGGCGTCGGTGGGCGGGGACCCGGGCGGCGCCGATCTCGTCGTCAGCGGTCCGGACAGCCTGGAGCGGGCCCTTGAGTGCGGCGGCGAGCGGGTGGCGCTCGCCCTGCGCCCGCTGGGCGGGCGCTTCCCGCAGCCTCCGGCCGGGTTCGCGGACTACGCGGTGGAGGTACCGGGGCAAGGTGACCGCTTCGCCCCCTTCGTCCCGGTGGATCCGGAGGGTCCCGCGCTGGAGGTCGACGGCGTGGAGCTCTCGCACACGGCGCTGGTCGGCCGGGCCCGCGAGGACGCGGCGAAGCTGGGCCTGGGCGAGGGGTCGCGGGTGCTGACGGGCCTGGGCTACGACACCTGGGAGGGGCTGTCCGCGGGGCTGTACGCCGCGCTGGCGGCGGAGGCCTCCGTGGTGCTCTGCCGGAACCTGGACCGGCTGTCGCCCGACGCGCTGGCCCAGCGGACCGAGAGCGAGCGCGTCACCCACACGGTCTGACCGCGGCGCGCGGTCCGTCACCCACACTGATCAATTCCGGGAACGCCCGATCTGTCACCCGGACGGCCCTAGACAGGACCCTGCCCCCGGGCTGCTCCGGCGCCCCGGGGGCAGGATCGGCAGTGGCCGTGCTCACCCGTACGGCTGCTCGCATCGGCGAGGGGACGTAACGCCAGTGACGGACAGCGCAGGCATACCGGGCGGCACCCAAGCGGCCGGAGGCGGACGACGGCCTCCGCGGAACCGCAGGCGCCGGCTGCTGCGCTGGATCGGCCTCGGGCTGGCCCTGCTCGTGCTGGCGGGCGCGGCCACCGGCTGGTGGCTCTACAGCAAGTTCGACGGGAACATCACGGAGGACACCTCGGCGGCGGCCGAGCTGGAGCGCTACGAGCGTGAGCGGCCGGCGCACCTGGCCACGGGCGCCCAGAACATCCTGCTGATCGGCTCGGACTCGCGCTCCGGCAGGGGCAACACCGGATACGGGCAGGACCACGGCACCCAGCGCTCGGACACCACGATCCTGCTGCACCTGCCGAAGGACCGCCGCAGCGCGACGGCGGTGTCGATACCCCGGGACCTGATGACCCGGATCCCCGCCTGCACGCAGCCGGACGGGAGCCGCAGCGCGTCCCGGTTCGCACAGTTCAACTGGGCGTTCCAGTGGGGCGGGGCCGCCTGCACGATCCGTACGGTGGAGGCGTTCACCGGGATCCGGATCGACCACCACATCGTCGTCGACTTCAGCGGGTTCAAGAAGATGGTCGACGCCATCGGCGGGGTGGAGGTGTGCCTCAAGCAGCCGGTGAACGACGCCGAGGCCAGGGTGCGGCTGGCCGCCGGACGGCAGACCCTGCACGGCGAGAAGGCGCTGGGCTTCGTCCGCGCCCGGCACAGCCTCGGCAACGGCAGCGACACCGAACGGATGGACCGCCAGCAGCAGTTCCTCGCCGCGCTCGTCAAGAAGGTGCAGAGCAACGGGGTCCTGCTGAACCCGGCCCGGCTGTACCCGCTGCTGGACGCGGCGACGTCCTCGCTGACCACGGACCCGGGTCTGGCCTCGCTGCGCGACCTGTACGAACTCGCGCGGGGCATGCGGGACATACCGACCGAACAGGTCAAGTTCCTTACGGTTCCCCGCAGGCCGTACGCCGCCGACCCGAACCGGGACGAGCTGGTGGAACCGGACGCGGCACGGCTGTTCCGGCAGCTGCGGGCGGACCGCCCGGTCACGGTGGAGCCGCCGAAGCCGTCGGCGACCCCGAGCCGGGACGCGGCGGCGCCCACCCCGACCCCCGCCCCGACCGCGACGGAAGGGGAATCGGAAGGGAATTCGACCGGCGAGGGAACCTCCACCCCCTCCGCGCCCATCCCTACTTTCACAGGAACGACCGCAGGGAACGCGGAGTGCCGGTAAAGCAATCCCAAAGCCGGTGACCGAACCGAGCGGGATGGGCGGTTCGCCCCGTTATAAGGGGAGTGGAATTTCTCACCCACCATGGTTTGCCGCCGAACAGGGCGGATAAGGTGAGCGATCCGGTGCCCGGCCGGACCGGAGATCGGGCACCAGCAGCCGGATCGTTGACCGTGCGCCTTGGGGAGGCGCGTCGCGAGGCACCGACGGAGGATTCGAGCAACCGTGGATGCGCAGAGCCGTGGACGGGCGGACGAGATCGACCCCGCCGACCAGTGGGTGCTCAACCCCCGCACAGGCAACTACGAACTGCAACTGGGTGATTCCGCTGTGCAGCAGCGGCCCAAGGTCGCCGCGCCGCGCAGATCGACCTCGGCCCCCGCTCCCACCACGCCTTCCCCCGGTGTACCCAAGCCGCGCCGCGGCGACGCCCCGCCCGGGGGCCGCAGGGGCGGCGGCCGCTCGCGCAAGGGCGGCGGAGGCGGCGGACGCCGCAAGAAGGTCCTGCTGATCACCAGCGGGACCCTGGCGTTCCTGCTGGTCGGGGGCGCCACGGCGGCGTACCTCTACTACGACCACCTCAACGGCAACCTCAGCGTCACCGACGTCGCGGGCGCGGGCACGGGCGGCTTCAAGAAGGACCAGCCCATCAACATCCTGGTCATCGGCACCGACAAGCGCAGCGGTGAGGGCAACGAGGGGTACGGCGACAAGGACAGCGTCGGCCACGCCGACACCACGATCCTGTTCCACGTCTCGAAGGACCGGACGAACGCGACCGCGCTGTCCATCCCCCGCGACCTGATCACGAACATCCCCGCCTGCCCGACGAAGCAGCCCGACGGCTCCACCAAGACGATCCCGCCGGTCAAGAGCACCCGCTTCAACACCAGCCTGGGACAGGAGGGCCGTGACGCGGGCTGCACCATGCGCACGGTCAAGGAGCTGACCGGGGTCGAGGTCGACCACTTCATGATGGCCGACTTCAACGCCGTCAAGACGCTGAGCACGGCGGTCGGCGGAGTGCCGGTGTGCCTGGAGAAGGCCGTCAACGACGAGGAGGGCTCCCAGCTCAAGCTGGGCCCCGGCGAGCACAGGCTGTCGGGCGAGCAGGCCCTCGCCTTCGTCCGCACGCGGCACGGCTTCGGCAACAACAGCGACCTCGACCGCATCAAGATCCAGCAGCAGTTCCTCGGTTCGATGATGCGTCAGATGAAGTCGCAGGAGACGCTGACCAGTCCGAAGAAGTTCCTGTCGCTCGCGGAGGCGGCGACCAAGTCGCTGGCCGTGGACTCGGGGATCGGCTCCATCGCCAAGCTCACCGACCTGGCCGGCGAGTTGAAGAACATCGACACCAAGAACATCACCTTCACCACCCTGCCCGTGAAGGACAACCCGGCCGAGCCGGAGGGCAAGAAGGCGACCGTCGTCGTCGAGCACTCGCTGGCCGATCCGCTGCTGCAGATGATCCGGGGGGACGTCTCGCTCACGGAGGTCGAGAAGAAGGAGCGGGCCGCGCAGGAGGCGGCCGACGCGGACGCGAAGGCCAAGCAGGACGCCCTCCTCCAGGGCAACCGGGCGCCCGCCGGCGACGTACGGGTGAACGTCTACAACGGCGGCGGACCCTCGGGCTCCGCCTCCACCACGCTGAAGTGGCTGCAGGACACCAAGGGGATGTCCAAGGCCAGCAACCAGGGCAACGCCCCGGCGAAGGTCGGCGCCACACAGCTGGAGTACGCGCCCAACCAGGCCGACCAGGCCCGGGCGCTCGCGGACGCCATGGGGCTGCCCGCCACCGCGCTGAAGATGGGGACGACGGACGCTGCGGCGAAGACCCCGATGAAGCTGACGCTGGGTCCGGACTTCCAGAAGCCGGGCAGCCCGCTGGCGCCTCCCGTTCCGCAGGAGCTGCCCAAGGACGTCCAGCAGGCGCAGGCCGACAAGGCGATCTGCGCCAAGTAGCGGGACGTGGCCGGTCGGACCGGCGCAATGTCGACCAAGAAGGACCTTGAGGGGGATACGCGTGAGGCACAGCGACGTGCGCGGGGAGGGGGCGAGCGCCCAGGCCGACGGGGACATACCCGGCGGCGGGGCGGGCGCGCCCGGCACGGTGCCCCGGCAGCGGGACGGCTCCGGGCCGGCCGGCCCCGGCAGTGCCCGCCCCGCAAGGCGGGGCCGCCGGCGCGTGCTGCGCTGGGTCTCCTCCGTGCTGTCCCTGCTCATACTCGCGACGGCGGCGGCCGGCTACCTCTACTACCGGCACCTCAACGGCAGCATCCAGACGGACGCGCTGAACCTCGGTGAGAACAAGCTGGGCGGTTCCAAGCCCAACGCCTTCGGACAGACCCCGCTGAACATCCTGCTCATCGGCTCCGACGCGCGCGACGACGCGGAGAACCAGGCACTGGGCGGGGCCACGGACACCTTCGACGGGCCGCCGCTCGCGGACGTCCAGATGCTGCTGCACCTGTCCGCGGACCGCACCAACATGTCCGTGATCTCGATGCCGCGCGACACGATGCTGATGATGCCCAAGTGCACCGAGCCGGGCGGCAAGGTGCACCCCGCCAGCAAGGGGCTCGTCCAGACGAACGAGTCGATCCAGCGCGGCGGTCCGGGCTGCACGGTCGCGGCGTGGACCGAGCTGACGAAGATCCCCATCGACCACTTCATGATGATCGACTTCAAGGGCGTGGTCCGGATGGCGGACGCCATCGGCGGCGTCCCGGTCTGCGTCGAGCAGAACGTGCACTCCCGCACACGGGACGGCAAGGGCTCCGGCCTGAAGCTGCCGAAGGGCACGAGCGTCATCCAGGGCGAGACGGCCCTGCAGTGGCTGCGCACCCGCTACGGCTTCGAGGACGGCACCGACATCGGCCGCACCCACGCCCAGCACCAGTACATGAACTCGATGGCCCGCGAGTTCCGCAAGAACGCCAAGCTCAGCAATCCGGTCAAGCTCAACAGCCTGGCCCAGGCGGCGATCGAGGCGATGGTCGTGGACACCGGCCTCAACAAGATCGACAAACTGTTCGACCTGAGCATGGAACTCAAGAAGGTCCCGCCGGGCCGCATCACCATGACCACCATGCCGTGGGTCTACAGCACCAAGCCCGGCCTCGCCGGGCGGGTCGAGCCCAAGGCCGGCGAGGCCGAGGACCTGTTCCGGATGGTCCGCGAGGACATCGCGCTCGACGGCCAGGGCTCAAGCTCCCCGACCGCCTCCGCGTCCCCGGGCGCCCCGTCCGCGCCCGCTCCGTCCGCCCCGTCGACGGGCGCCCAGCAGCCGGGCCCCACCGCCACCGCGGCGGCCACGGCCGCACCGCCCGCGAAGACCGCGGTCACCGTCCGCAACTCGACCGGCGGCAAGGACGGCGCCGAGGCCATGGTCAAGGGCCGGGCGAGTGAGGTCGCGGCCCTGCTGGCCGGCAAGGGCTACACCAAGGTCGTCGCCGACACCCGGACGGGCGCGGAGGACACCTCGGTGATCCGCTACGCCACCGACGCGCAGGCGGCCGACGCGGCCGCCGTGGCCACGGCCCTCGGCCTGCCCGCCGCCTCGGTCCAGAAGTCCGACCAGGTCGCCGGGATCGTCGTGTTCGTCGGCAAGGACTGGCGCTCCGGCAGCACGCCCGCCGCGCCGGCGCCCGCCCCGACCAAGGCGCCGGACTCCGCCCACGCGCTCAACGGCGACAACGACCAGGCCTGCATGGCGATCCAGCCCGGCTTCACCTGGTAGCACCCGGCGCGCACACGAAGGGGCCCCGGCGCGGGCGCTGCGTACGATCGCAGCCCCCGCGCCGGGGCCCCTTCGTAACTCCTAGGGGGTGTCGGCGAAGTGGCGTCGGCCGCCCGTGAGGGCATGGGTGGCGGGGTCCGGTGCGTGTGCTCGCACGGCGCAGGAGGGAGTCGACGCGGGCGTCGGCGACCGACGACAGCGCGGCGGGCGTGCGTGCCGGGCCCCGCCACCCAGACGGGACTTCGACGACACCCCTAGGCCTGCGGGACGCCGGGCAGCACGGCCGGGCGGCGGCTCGCGATGAGCTTGTTCGCCAGGGCGCGCGGGCTGGTCAGGAAGCCGAAGCCCCAGGACAGGTGCATGGTCGCCAGGGCGAGGGGGATCTGCGCCCGCGCCTTCAGCGGCAGCCCCTTGCCGGCCGGGACGGAGCCCGCGGTGATCGCCGCGAGGTAGCCCGCCGGGACGGCGAAGCCCAGCGGGCTGACGGTCACGCCCACGACCACGCCCGCGGCGAGCGCGCAGACGAGGGTCGGCGGGGCCAGGTAGCGCATGTTGATCGAGCCCGAGTGGTAGCGGGCCACCACGTGCCGCCAGCGGCCGTAGTCCTTGTACTGCTTGGCGAGGGCCTTGACCGAGCGCCGCGGGCGGTACTGGACCCGCAGCTCGGGCGAGAACCAGATCAGGCCGCCGGCCTCGCGGATGCGGAAGTTCAGCTCCCAGTCCTGGGCGCGGATGAACTCCTCGTTGTAGCCGCCCTGCTGCTCCAGCGCCTCACGGCGGAAGACTCCGAGGTAGACCGTCTCGGCCGGGCCGGCCTGGCCGCCGGTGTGGAAGGGGGCGTTGCCGACGCCGATCTTCGAGGTCATCGCGGCGGCGACGGCCTCTTCCCAGGCGTTCTCGCCCTCGGCGTGCATGATCCCGCCGACGTTCTGGGCGCCGGTCTCCTCCAGGAGGCGGACGGCGGTGGCGATGTAGTCCGGGGAGAGCATGCCGTGGCCGTCGACGCGTACCACGATCGGGTGACGCGAGGCCTTGATGGCGGCGTTGAGCGCCGCCGGGGTCCGGCCGGTGGGATTCGGGACGGTGTGGACTCGGGGATCCTCGGCGACGAGTTCGGCGGCGATCTCGTCGGTGCGGTCCGTGGACGGCCCGAGTGCGATCACCACCTCCATCTCGCCCGCATACTCCTGTTCCAGGATGTGGCGGACGGACTCGCGGAGGTAGTGCTCCTCATTGAGCACCGGCATGATCACCGAGACTGCGGGCTGCTGGGCGGGCATGTGGTCCTTCAAGGTCGGGTATCGGTGTCACGTTACCGCGTACGGGGGAACCGGGTGCGCGCCGAGTGATCGGTAGGGACAGCTGCTGATCGTATGGGCCTACTGTTCTGTCGCATCAGCGGGCTGAGTACTCCCGACCCGGCCCGGCCGTGACCGGTATCCCTGCTGCCCCGCGGAGGTGTCCGCCGTGCCCCAGCCGCACCGACCCACCCGTCCCGCACGGCCGCCCGAGCCGCCGCGCGCACGGCGCGGCGGTGCCGGCGGACGGGCCCGGCGCCGGGAGGGACGGCCCCGGTGGGGGGTGCGGCTGGCGGCCGGTCTGTCGGTGGCGGTCCTGGGCTCCGGGGCTGTCGGGCACGCCGTGATGACCGGTCTGGACACCGGGATCGAGCGGGTGGACCCGTTCAAGGACATGAAGAACCGCCCACAGGCCGGACACGGCCTCAACTTCCTGCTGGTGGGCACCGACGGCCGGGACAGGATCAGCCCCGAGGAGAAGCGCGAGTACCGCCTGGGCGGGGCGCCGTGCCGCTGCACCGACACGATCATGCTGGTGCACCTGTCGGCGGACAGGGAGCGGGCCAGCGTCGTCAGCCTGCCCCGTGACAGCTACGCCGAGGTGCCCGCACACCGCGACCAGGTCACCGGCAAGGCGCACAAGCCCCACCCGGTGCGGCTGAACGCGGCGTACGCGGAGGGCGGGCCCAACCTCACCGTGCGGACGGTCGAGAACATGACCCGGGTGAAGATCGACCACTACCTGGAGGTCGACTTCACCAGCTTCATGAAGACGGTCGACGCGATGGGCGGGGTGGAGATCTGCACCGCCAAGACCATGCGCGACCCCAGCACCGGCCTCGACCTGGTGCCCGGCACCCACCGGCTGACCGGCGGCCAGGCCCTGCAGTACGTACGCTCCCGCCACGTCGACGGCGCCTCCGACCTCGGCCGGATGCAGCGCCAGCAGCGGTTCGTCGCCTCCCTGATCGAGCAGGCGACCGGGAGCGGGGTGCTGCTGAACCCCGTCAAGTTCAAGGAGCTCAGTTCCACCCTGCTGGGCTCGGTCCGCGCTGACAGGGGCTTCGGCGCGGAGCAGATGCTCGCGCTCGGGCAGGCGATGCGGGACTTCACCCCCTCCTCATCCGAGTTCGCCTCGGTCCCCATCGGCAACCCCTCCTTCCGGGTGAAGGGCATCGGGTCCACCGTGAAGTGGGACGAGCCGAAGGCGGCCAAGCTCTTCGAGGCGCTGCGCCAGGACCGGCCGCTGGCCCCGGCCCGGCCCGGGAAGGCCGCCGGCCGGCCCGCCGCGGTGCCGGTGGACGTGCCGCCGGCGCAGGTCCGGGTGCAGGTGGAGAACGGCACGCGGATCGACGGGCTGGGCGGGCGCGTCGACAGCGCGCTGCGCGCCACCGGCTTCGACACCACCCGGACCCCGGGCAACGGCGCCGGCCGCGACGTCAAGCGCACGGTGATCAGGTACGACCCGCGCTGGGACCGCTCGGCGCGTTCGGTGGCGACCGCGCTGCCGGGCAGTGAGCTGCGGGCGGTCGCGGGCAAGGGCCGGACGGTGACGGTGATCGCCGGCTCCGACTACCGCAGGGTGGTGCCGGTGCGGGCGGAGGACCCCCACCAGGGCGCCTTCGGCGTCGTCAGCGGCGACCAGGTGGTCTGCGGGAACTGACCGGCCCGTACGGGCCCTTGCGAGCGCGAGTGCGAGCGCGGGCGCGAGCCGTACGGGGCGGTGGCCCCGCGGCGGGGGCTCTCAGTCGTCGAAGCCCTGCGCGGCGCGCTCCTCGCGCAGGGCCATGATGGCCTGGCGGCGGGCGAGCCGGTGGGTGCGGCGGATCTGGGCCTCCTGGTAGCGCCGCTCGTCCTGCTCCGTCTCGGGGAGCACGGGCGGGACCTGGCGGGGCTTGCCGTCGGAGTCGACCGCGGTGAAGACGAGGTAGGCGCTGCCGACCTGGGTGGCGGGGGTGGACTCGTTCCACCGCTCGGCGAGGACGCGTACGCCGATCTCCATGGAGGAGCGGCCGGTCCAGTTGCACTGGGCCTTCACGTGGACGAGGTCGCCCACGCGCACGGGCGCGAGGAACGCCATCTCGTCCATGGAGGCGGTGACCGCCGCGCCACCGGAGTGACGGCCCGCCACGGCGCCGGCGGCGTCGTCGACCAGCTTCATGATGACGCCACCGTGCACCGTGCCCAGGAGGTTGGTGTCGTTGGCGGTCATGATGTGGCTGAGGGTCGTCCGGGAGGCGGCGGTCGGCTTCCCGGGCAGCTCGCCCGGTATCTGTGTCATACGCACACCTTAGGGCCTGTATCGAGTTGCCCCGCGGCGTCGCGACGCCCGGCACGCACCCTCGGCGCAGGAGCCGAACGCCGCTCCTTGCTCCACGGGGCAACTCGATACAGGCCCTTGGTTGGATCGCGCAGGCATCAGCTCTGCAACAGCACCGGTACGGAACCTCACCCGGGCTGTCGCAGGCGGTGCCCCGGCAGGCATCCTTGGGCGCATGAATGACTGGCCAGAAGGTCGTGACGACGCCTACGGACGCGGCAGCGCGCGTCCGCAGCCCGAGGGTGTGCAGCGGATGCGGCACGTCCAGCGGCAGCCCCAGCAGCCGGCGCGGCCCCCGCAGCCCGTACAGCCGCCGCGGCCGCAGCGCCCGGCGGGGCCCGTGCCCACGCCCGGCGTCCCTCCGCAGCAGGCGGGCGCGCACGACACGTACGGCGGTTACGACAGCGGCTACAACACCGGCCAGGTGTACGGCTCGCCCTCCGGCGGTGCCCCGGGCCGGCCGGGGGGCCCGGGCGGGCCTTCGGGCCCCGGCGGCCCCGGGCGGGCGTCCGGCCCGGCCCCGGACTGGCGCAGGCGCATCAAGGTCGGCTCGATCGTGCTGGTCTCCGCGCTGCTTGTGACATCCGTCTCCACCTACTTCTGGGCCGACTCCAAGGTGCGGCGCGAGGTGGACCTCTCCAAGGTCATCGAACGGCCGAAGGAGGGCGACTGCACGACCTACCTCATCGTCGGCTCGGACAGCCGCGAGGGCATGTCCGCCGAGGAGAAGAAGAAGCTCCACACGGGCTCGGCCGAGGGCAAGCGCACCGACTCGATGATGATCCTCGCCAAGTGCTCCAGCGGGAACACGATGATCTCGCTGCCGCGTGACTCGGACGTGGAGATCCCCTCCTTCGTCGGCTCCCAGTCCGGCAAGAAGTTCCCAGCGCAGGGGCGACGGGTCAAGCTGAACGCGGCGTACGCGGAGGACGGCCCCGAGCTGCTGGTGCGCACGGTGGAGCACAACACTGGCCTGCGCATCGACCACTACGCCGAGATCGGCTTCGCCGGCTTCGCGAACATCGTGGACGCGCTGGGCGGTGTGGAACTGGACATCGAGCAGGGCTTCAAGGACGAGAAGTCGGGCGCCGACTTCAAGGCGGGCAGGCAGACGCTGAACGGCGAGCAGTCGCTGGCCTTCGTACGCACCCGGTACGCCTTCGCCGAGTCGGACCTCCAGCGGACCAAGAACCAGCAGAAGTTCCTGGCGGCGCTGGCGAACCAGGCCGCGACGCCGTCGACGATCCTCAACCCGTTCGCGCTCTACCCGATGCTGGGGGCGGGCCTGGACACCCTCATCGTGGACAAGGACATGGGCCTGTACGACATGGGCCAGATGTTCTTCGCGATGAAGGGCGTCAACGGTGGTGACGGGGTGTCGATGAACATCCCGATCTCCGGGCAGCGCGGCGGCAACCTCGTCTGGGACAAGGCGAAGGTGCAGCAGCTGGTGAAGCAGATCCAGAACGACGAGAAGGTCACCGTCCGCGGCAACTGACCGCGGGGGCGCCGCCCCGCCTCCCCGGGCCTGAGTCAGGCGTCCGGGGAGAAGCGGATGGCGGCGGCGGGCAGCTCGGCCTCGCACCACACCCGGGCGCCGGCCCGGAGTTCGTTGTCGGCGCCCACGACGGCTCCGTCGCCGACGACGGCGCCGTCCAGCACGGTCCGCGCGCCCACGGCGGCGCGGGCGCCGACGAGGCTGGCGTTGACCTGGGCGTCGGGGCCGATGACGGCGTCGTCGAGCACGATGGAGCCCTGGACGACCGCGCCGGCCTCGACGCGGGCGCCGGCGCCCACGACGGTGCCGCCCGACAGCTTGGCTCCGGAGGCGACCAGCGCGCCCGGCAGGACCAGGGACTCGCCGCGGCGGCCGGGGACGGCCGGGGAGGCGACGACCCCGCGGACGAGGTCGGCGGAGGCCTGGATGATGGACTCGGGCTTGCCGAGGTCCATCCAGTAGGTGTTCTCGGTGACTCCGTGCAGCTTGGCTCCGGAGGCGAGCAGGCCGGGGAAGGTCTCACGCTCGACGGAGACGGGGCGGCCGGCCGGGATGGAGTCGATGACGCTGCGGCGGAAGACGTAGCAGCCGGCGTTGATCTGGTCGGTGATGATCTCTTCGGGCGTCTGCGGCTTCTCGGTGAAGGCGAGCACGCGCCCGTCGGGGTCGGTGGGGACGAGGCCGAAGGCGCGCGGGTCCTCGACCCGGACCAGGTGCAGGGAGACGTCGGCGTCGGCCGCCTCGTGGGCCTGGACGAGTCCGGCGATGTCCAGGCCGGTGAGGATGTCGCCGTTGAAGACGAGGACGGAGGAGTCGGGCCCTCCGGTGAGGCGCTGCCCGGCGTTGCGGATGGCTCCGCCGGTGCCGAGGGGCTCGTCCTCGACGACGTACTCCAGGCTGAGGCCGAAGTCGGAACCGTCGCCGAAGTAGGGCTCGAAGACCTCGGCGAGGTAGCAGGTGGCCATGACGACGTGGGTGACGCCGGCGGCGGCGGCCCTGGCTATCTGGTGGGCGAGGAACGGGACTCCCGCCGTGGGGACCATGGGCTTGGGCGTGTTCACCGTCACCGGACGCAGCCGTGTCCCCTGCCCGCCGACCAGCAGGATCGCTTCCGTCATTGCGTTCTCCCCAACCGATTACGGCGTACGAAGGTCCAAATTTAGCCCATCCGGTGGCGCCCCGAGGCCGGTGCCGGACGGGCCGGCCGGCGCGCGCACGGGACGGGGCGCGGCGGCTGGTATGTCGTGAAAGAACCGGCTGTTCGTGCCGCCTGGCGGCGAACGGGCCGACGCGGCCGGGCAGTTGGCCGCCCGGGCCGCGGGAGGCCCTGCCGGCGCGAAGCAACCCCTACCGGGGCGAACCGGCCACCCGCGGGCGGCCGGTACCGCGCACCCGCAGCACCAGGACGACCCCCGGCAGCGGCCGGGGGTCGTCCTGGTTCTCGCGGCTCGCGGCTACGGCAGGTTCCTCGCCATGACGATCCGCTGGACCTGGTTCGTGCCTTCGTAAATCTGCGTGCTTCACGGTGCATCTGACGCTGACCTGCACGGACACGCCATATATGAGTGCCTCCCCAGAATTCCCCCATGATCACCTGCCGTCTCCCCTGGTCAGATCGCTGTGGTGTCTGCCACCCGTCCTGCCGGGCTCCGGCAGCCCCCTTGACGCCCCTGCGGTACAGGGATGACGCTCGTGCAAGTTGGCGTAAGCCACTCGACACCGGAGGCAGTCATGGCACTACGGTTCATCGGGATTGATCCAGACACCGGGCAGCAGGGCTCCCCCACCGTATGGGTGGACGAGGAGAAGGGGGAGCTGGTGCTTCAGGGCTGGAAGCCAGACGAGAAGCTAGAGGCGGAGTGCGCGGCGTTCGAGGTCCCCGGGCACGCTCCGGGCATCCCGCCGCACGAAGCCGTGATTCGGATTCCGGCCCGTATGGTGCCGATGCTCAGGAAGGCGTGCGATGTCGCAGAACGAGCCGGGCTTTAACGAGCTGCTGGCCGCAGCCAAGCACTCGGCTGTGCACCTGGAGCTGCGCGACTCGTACGGCGTCGGGGATGAGGCCGAGGACTTCGAGACCTGGAAGCGGACGGGCCAACGCGACATCGACCCAGCGTCCGCTTACTGGGCACCGTGGGTTGATTTGATTCGCAGCACGGTGACCCGAGGCGTGATCGTCCGCCGTGCCCGCGTCGTATCAGAACCGGTGACGGATTACATCCGGTACGAGCACGCCGGCACCGTGGTCAACGTCCACGCCGGGGAGCAGGTCCGTTGGCTGCCCAGGCGGCAGGCTTCGGACATCGCGCTTCCCGGGAACGACTGCTGGGTGTTCGACGGAGAGATCGTGCTCTTCAACCACTTCTCCGGAGATGGCAACTGGTCTGAGCCTGGCTGGGAGGTTCGTTCCGAGCCCGCTGTGGCACGACTGGCCTCGACTGCGTTCGAGGCAGTCTGGGAGCGCGGCATCCCACACGAGAAGTACACGGTCTGATCTGACGGAAAACGAAGAGCCCACTCATGTCTGCGTCCCCCTCGTCCAGCGCCCAGGCCGCCCGTGAAGCCATCGCCGCCCGCCTGGGGGGCCTACGCAAAGACGCGGAGCTGACCGGGCATGAGTTGGCTCTTCGATGTGGCTGGAGTCCCGCGAAGTCGTCACGCATCGAGCGGGCCAAGACCCCTGCATCGGCCGCCGACATCCGCGCCTGGTGCAAAGCGTGCGGAGCAGAAGACCAGACAGACGACCTGATCGCGGCGAACCGGCAAGCCGACCAGATGTACGTCCACTGGCAGAAGCTGCACCGGCACGGCATGCGCCGGGCGCAGGAAGAGGTTGTCCCCCTCTACGAGCAGACCCGCCACTTCCGCGTGTACTGCTCGAACGTGGTCCCGGGCATGCTCCAGACCGAGGCGTACGCGGCAGCTCTGCTATCGACCATTGCCGCCTTTCAAGGAACCCCTGACGACTCGCAGACGGCGGCAGCATCCCGAATCGAACGCTCACGCGTGCTCCATGACGGCAGCCACCGCTTCGCTCTCCTGTTGGAAGAAACGGTGCTCCGCTATCGCATTGGCGACGCTGCCGCCATGGCTGGACAGCTCGGCTACCTGTTGGCTGTCATGGCGCTTCCGAACGTGAGCCTCGGGGTCATCCCTTTCACGGCCCAGCGGCGTGTCTGGCCCTTGGAAGCCTTCTATCTCTTCGACGGCCGCCAAGCGAGCGTGGAGCTGCTCACGGCCGCAGTGAACGTCACGGCGCCCAGCGAGGTTGCCACGTACGCCAAGGCGTTCTCAGAGCTGTCCAAGCTCGCTGTCTACGGTGCACCTGCCCGGGCTCTGATCTCGGATGCGATCATGTCCCTCGGTTAGTTCGCGTGCAAGCTCGTGCAAGACCGTGGCCCGCTCCGTTCCCCGGTTTCTAGGGTCATTCCATCGACCTCGGAGGCGATCGGGAGGGCGCGGCGTGATGAAGACGGAACCGAATCGGTGGCAGGAAGAGCCGGTGGTGCTGCCTATGCGGGCGGAGCGGCCCCGGCCTCGTCCCGTACCGGGTTGCCCGGAGTGCGCGCGGCTGGGCCAGCTTCGGAAGGCAGCGGGGCTGGAGGGCGACGGTGCGACGGTCGCGGACTGCAACATCCTGCTCCGGATGCACGGGACCGGGCACTGATGGACATGCAGACGTGGAGAGATGCGAGAACGCAGGCCACGGATGCGGCGGAGTCCATACGCGCGGCTCTCGCCGCCGTGGGAGTGCCCGAGAGCGCCTGGTGCAGCGTCCGGCCTGTGGTGACACACAACGGGCATGCCTACGTGCACCTGGGCATGTCCGCGCTGATGCGGTCGAGCAGATCGCAGAGGCGCTGCGGGTGCCATCGGCTCCCTGAGCCGCTCACGGAATCCTGTCGCCGCCGCCCTCCCGGCGGGAGGCAGGTAGTCCCCCGATCGACAAGCCGTTGAGCAGAGACAGGACGTGTCTCGTCTGGGTTGACGTGCCCAGGCTCCGGCCCGGTCCGCCCCTTGACTGGGGTGCCGCCCTGGGCGGTGAGGGCAACCGCTTCGGACCCGGGGAAGCCGAAGCACCCATTGGAGACTTCCGTCCGTCGCGGGCGGGGGACGGCCGGCTTTCATCCGGCCGTACGGCAGATCAGGAAGGGCACGACGATGACCGACCTGTACGGGCTCCCCATCGAGGGAGCCGAGTTCTCGAAGGCATGCGGCGGCAGCACGCACCCGGACGGCGAGGCGTGCGTGACGCTCGCCAAGATCGGCCCGGACGCGTGGGCCATGGGTGACAGCAAGCGGCCGGACGCCGAGCCGCTGCGGTTCACCACGGCGGAGCTGGACGCGGCGGGCATCGACCCCGCGCGGTTCGACCTCTCCGCCTGATCCCTGAGCACCACCTGACTGACGGCCCCGCCCACACGCCGACGGGCGGGGCCGTCGCCATTCCCCGAAACGGAGCGGCAGTGCACCACCACGGTTACGCATGGGTCGGAGAGAAGAAGGCGTTCGACAACGAGAGCGTCCGGCGACCGCCGCCGGAGCACGCTCCGCCCGCGGGAATCGACGAGGCGTTGAGGGAGCGCTATCGCAATGCGGTGGCCGACTTCCCGGCAACGGGCGTTCCTCCGATTCAGACAGCTCACTGGCTGATGAAACCGGCCTCCATGGTGCGGGGCACATGGGGGGAACCGAAGGAAGCTGGGGAATGGCTCGGCCTCCAGTTGGCGGAGTTCGCACCACGGTTCGCATCGGAAGCGGATCGGGAGGTGACTCGGCTGGTCCTTGTGGTGAAGGCTGCGGTGGAACGGCTGACCTGGGGTGGGGACGTGTCCCTGGGGCACTACCTGAACGGAACCGTCTTTCATTCGGTCGCCCTGGTGACCTGTTCCCCGAACCGTTCCAGCCCCGAACTGCCCTGCCCGCTGAAGTAGTCGAAGCAACGAAAGAAGCCCCGGCCGATTGGCCGGGGCTTGATTCGTTTGGTGGACCGTTCACAGCAGCGCGCGGAAGGGGTTGGAAGCGAGAACGGGCACGGCAGGCCGATTCGCCGGCACCAGTTCCTTGGCTTGCTTGGCGGCCGGGCGGTAGGTGTCCAGTCGGACGACCGGGGCCCGGTTCTCCTCACGCTCCGCGCTGGCCGGCTGCGGCACAGCGTCACCGGAGCTGTCACCGGGGAGCGTGAAGACGGTGGCCGGGCGCCCGGTCTTCCCCGAACGATCCACGGTGACGACGATGCCGGGCAATGCCTTGACCTCTTCGGCGGTGGCTCCCACGTAGGGCAGGATCTGAGAAGAGGTGGCCTGACCGCCGTGCAACTCGATCCGGGCCCGGACCTTCTCTGTCAGGCTGAGCGGTTGCCGCTTCATCTTGGGAGCGTTGGCCCCCTTGGTGATCCGGACCGCGTCCTGGACAGAGCGGCGTACGAGGGTGAATGCGGCCGACAGGATCTCTTCCGTGACGGTCTCGGAGCACTCGGACGCCGCCAGGCAGGCCGCTACCCGAAGGGTTTGTTCGGCCGTTCTCTCGATGAACACCGCCTGTGCTTCGGGCAGGGTCTCACCCAGGATGCGGGCATAGCGGCGGACGATCCGCCACAGCGGCCGTGCGTCCTCGGAGAGTGTGATCACCCGGGGTCGGGCGGTAGCCCAGCCGTATGCGTCGGACAGTTCGGAACCGTCCACCTTCGGCAGACTGATCCGGTCATCGTCCAGCATCGGAACCGACCCGAGCAGGAAGGGCAGGATGCGGTTGTACGACCCTCCGGCCGCCTCCGACTCCCCAACGTACTTGGCCCAGTCAGACGGGGTGATGTGCGAATGGAGAACCATCGCAGGGTCGCGCACTTCCTGCGCTTCATCCTTGGTCGTGTTCCGGACCGTTGCGCCGTCCCAGGCCGCGCGTAGCTTGGTGGTGAACGACGGATCGCGCTTGACCCGCTTCAAGACCTCCGTCCATTCCTCCTCCACCACCAGGGCCCGGACGTCGCGGCCGTGCTCCGTCTCGGCGGTCGCTTCCTGTTGCTCCCACAGGTGATTGACCAGACTGGCCCCGGACGTGATCCCGGATGTGGTGTGCGTGGCAAGGAAGCGTCCCAGGGAGCCGTCCAGAACCTGAATCGCCGCCCGCAGGGCGGTCCCCTTCCCCCTTCCCGTACCGGCGCAGAGCGCGGACCAGACCAGCACGGGCCTTCTGCTGCCACGCGACGACACCTTGACCGTTCCACCGATCGCGGCCGACCACATTGACAGGGCCGCCACGTACACCCCCAGCGGGTCCGTCTCCAGGAATGGGGTGATCTTTCGGACCGCGCGACCGATGGGACCGTACAGAACGGGGATGCTCATGCTGCCTCTATCTCAAGGAGTGTTAGTTGGGTGGCCAGTGGCCGGGGTGGCCGGGCGCACTCGACGCCCGGCACAGTGAGGGCGGCGTTCAGGCCGCTACTGCTTTCCCCTGCGCAGGAGTCCGGTTGGCCAGCTCGTACGCGTGACGGACGTTCAGCGGGACACGCCCCTGAGCGGAAAGGTTCGGCCACCCGTTCTCGCGCGCCCAGCGACGGATCAGCCGGTTCCGCTCCCGCGTGCTCATCCCCGAACGGTCCACCTTCGCCGGCTCGGGAAGCGGGTCACCACCAACCAACTCACCAGCACAGACAGCGTCCTTGAACCGTCCAGGAGCCCGGACGTCCATGCAGGGGACGCCGTGCTCGGCAGCGTCCCGCAGCTTCGTGGCGTTGCGGTCCCCACCTTCACCGACGATCAGCAGGACCGTGCTGTCATCGGCACGGCCAACCACCTCGTAGCCCAGGTTCCGCACCGCCTCACGCGCCGTCTCCCAGTCGTAGCCCGGAACCTCCCCCCCCCCCCCCCCGATCATCACGGACCGCACAGCGTCAGACTCCACCGCTCCCTCAGCCACGTCGTCGCGCTCCGACCCGACAGGCACCACATCGGCCAGCGCCACGGGGTCAGGGTCGGCCGCGCCGTCTTCCGGCGACCCAAGGGCATCCACCAGGTACAACCCGAACGACTCGGCGTGAGATCCGCAGAGGTCCCACGTACGCACTCCCAGGGCCAGCGTGTCTGTGGCCTCTTCCTCGCTCCCATCCTTCGCCAGATGGGCGTCACAAAGCGTCTTGAGAACGGGGATGAGAACCGTCTTACGCATGACGTGAGAATCCTTTGATTCGGGGCCGATGAGGCATGGAGTCGATGAGCCGGAGCGCTGCTCTTGCGGCTGCCGCACTCACCGGTGCGACGTGATCAACCCTGCCAATTCCCTATCACGGAATGATAACGAACAGATTTCGAGTCAATTACTCTCATGAATGCAATTACCGGGGTAATGCCTGATTAGAAAGAAGTGGGGACCGCCCGGGGCGCCTTCCTTCCATCACGTTTGCCAATCAAAATATGGAGCAGAACGGGCCGTTATCCCTCCCCTTCCCGCAGGTGAAGCAGCTCCCCGACTCGTGCATCAACCCGTCACCCCAGGGGCGCTCCTGACCCGTCAGCTGCCACCCAATGTGAACGGCAAGCTCCTGCACACACTCGGAGCACTGTGGATCTGACCAGGGACATTCGACCCCGGGGCGGTGCTTGCCGTCGTGGGTGACGGCGGCACCGGCCTTGGCTGCCCGGCGTGCGCTCACTGGGCATCACCGCCGCTCTGAAACGTCCAGCCGAGCCGCTTCATGCCGTCTGCGGTCAGCCCGAGAGCCGTAGCCAGATGCCGGAATTCCATCTGATGGTTGGCATTAGCTGAGCCGTCCAGGATCTTCCCGAAATAGGTCAGCATCGCGGCCACGGTGGGGATGAACGACTCATCCCACATCGCGGCCTGGGGAGCCTCCCACCATTGCCGCCACTGGGAGCGCTCGGAATTTGACCATTCCCGATTAGTAGGCAGATCGGGAACTGGTAGGCCGTGGTCCCACGGCAGCTCTATCAAACCCTTGAAACGGGAGTATGGGGAATTGGGGTTACGCATCTTCGGCATGGGGGCGACCTCCAGGAGTGATGGCCGGCAGAGCGGAGAGTGAACGGAACGGGCCCCTGCCTGTGCTGGCAGGGGCCCCGGACGGTTCGGGCGATCAGGCTGCGGTGGGCCATTCGACGGCGGCCTTGACGATGCCCTTCGTCGGCTTGGACTCATCAAAGGTGCTGTCCGCCTTCTTGGTGTCCAGCTCGGGGTACCGCACGATCTTGCCGCCGTACAGGTGAAGGGTGTCGATGTAGTCGGCCCGGTACTTCTCCGACTGGCCCTCACGGAAGCCCGAGAACTGGGAAGCGTAGGTGGCAAAGTCCTTATGTCCAGCCACGATGTCCACGCCCGCAGGCATCGCCGTGGTGCTCAGGATCGTGAAGCCCGCCAGACGCGCCACAACACCGTTCGCAGTCACGCCACCGTCGCCGTAGGCAGCAGCGTTGGCGACGGCCGGAAGTTCCACGAGGTAGCGCTTCACGCGAGGCGAGACGACGACGTACCGGCCCGCTGGGATGTCGTTGTCGTCCAGGGCCAGCATCATGTCCAGGATCGTGCTGTAGAGGCTCTGTGGGATGTTGGCTGCGGTCGGCTGGACGTTGGGGAGAGCCGTGGCGCCGTTGGCGATGATGCCGCCCATGAACGTATCGGCCTCCCGGGCAAGGGCGCGGATCATCTGCTGGTTGATCGGGGAGTCAAGGCCCGAAATGGTGAGCTGGACTCGCTCGGCGTCCTCCACGAGCACCTGGAGATATTTCGCCTCAGTGATCGGGAGCTTCTGATCCACGGTCTCCGGGCGCTGCGCCGTCATGCCATCGGGAACCTTGTAGTCCCCGACCGAGGGTCGCAGAAGCGAGTTGATGTGGACCACATCACCCTTCTTCCGGATCTCACCCTCGTACTTGTTATTCGAGACGATCGGGGAAGCCCAAACAAGCAGCGGATCAAACTGAGTCAGCAGGTCGGCGTCCCAAATCTCGGGGACGAAGGTGTGAGTGGAAGCATTCTGGTAGGCAAAGGTCATATAGGTACTCCTGGTTAGCGCTTACGGACATCAAGAGAAGGGCGTCGGACCGCAGGCGGGTCGTATCGGTTGTAGCCAGCTCCAGCGATCGGAGCGAACTTTGGCTCCTGGGCCGCTGCGAGCGGAGCCAGGGCCTTGCCGATTGCCTCGGCCGATGGATTTCCGTTCTCATCAAGGAGCTTGGAAGTATCCAGATAGTCGGTGAAACCGTCACCGAGCTTGATACCGGCCTGGGCGGCCTGGATCCTGACTTCGGCCTTGGCAAGCCTGGTTGCGTACTCGCGCTGCACCTCGGCCCGGACCGCTTCGGAACCGTCGGCCGGCACCTGGGCTGAAGAATGGGAATCAGTCTGTGGGTCGCTCACAGGCGACACCTCCTCAGAATCTAATCAAGGGGGAGAAATAAGGGCCGCTCTCAAGGCGGCCCATCACCCTCACAAGAGGACAACGTAAGAGAAGACACTGCCCCCCTTACCCCCCACTGCGAACGTTGCAAGCAGGAAGTAAGGGGGGAGTCTTCTCTACGTTGTCCCCTCACAGGGAGGTATCCGCAGAGCCTCATAACGACTTAGGAACTGCCCGGCCCGTGGGCCGTGCCAGAGACACACCGCCGAGTGTGCATGGCCCCAGAGGGAATCACCCTCTACCCATGGGGAATAAATGCCAGACTCATGTCCAGCCAGGTACGTTCAATGGGAGCCAGCAGTCCCTGCTGGCCTGGTAGCAGTCCTCCAGAACGGGACGGACCCACTCCGCGATCGGAGCCGGGTGGTCCTCGATGTAGGCAAGGTTCCGGTGCTTACCCACCCAGATGCCATGCGCCCTTAGACGCTCCGTGCGCGCCCTTGCGGGCTTCTGATGTGCCGGACAGTACTTCCGTGGGTTCCCTTGGCGACGAGGCTTGCCCGGGGTGTACAGCGGCTCCCTGCAACCCATCCAGCGACAGCACTCCCAGACTTCACGCTTAGCCTGTTCCTTTCCGCACTTGTGAAAGCCGCCCACTTCAGCCAAGGCGGTCTCTATGTGCTCCGTCTCTTGCGTAGGGACCTCGGAGATGAGTGCTGACAGATGCTTCAACTTGCCTTCAGGGTCGAAGCTTGGCAGAGATGCTACGAGAGGTACGACCAAAGGAACCATTCCAGTGTGAGCCGCCGCTATCCGGTCGAACTCCATTTCTTCTCGTCGCGGCCATGAGGCAGGCCAGTTGTCCCATACTTCATCGCCGTCCGCCTCCAGGAGTGCGTCCGCCTTCCGCTCCAGCCTGCGCCGCTCCCACTCGCCGGACGGGGGGATTATGTCGTTCACCCTAGCCCTCTCAAAACAAGAAAGCCCCCGGTTGCCTCGGGGGCGTCACTGGTCACGCTGTTCACTTCTGCTGGTCTAGCCACTTCTCCAAGTCCGCCGGGCGGCACCGGAGAGATTGACCCACACGCCGGAACGGGATCTGTTCACCTCGCCAGTTGTCGTAGACCCAACTGCGCGGCTTGCTCAGGAACTCGGCTACCTCTGTAACCGTCAACAGCCTTACCAAGATGACCTCCGAAAAAAGGAAAGCCCCCGAGTCGCCTCGGGGGCCGTCGAAATATGAAGTTCGGGAACTGCGGGTTTGGCTAGCTGTCGATGCTCTCCATGGAGTCCAACACGGCCTTGGTCTTGTCGGTCACTTCTCCACCGGCCTTGCCCGCAACGGTGCCCAGGTAGCCATCCCGCCGCGCCTTCTTCAAGTGGTCCTTGATCGTCTCTGGGCGACGCTCGATGAGTCGGGCGAGCCACGGCACCGGCGCCGGGGCCCCACTCTCAGCCATGGCGGCGTACGTCGCAGCCAACATCGCCAGGTATCGGTCTGAGACGCCTTCAGCCGCCAGAAGGCGGCCAGCCGCCTCCCCTGAGGCGTCCAGCGTCCGCGTGACGTCCTCCAGGGTCTTCTGGGCCTTTGGCGCCATCTTGGCCAAGTTCATCGCAGCCGCGATGTCGAGCCTGCGGAGCACGGTCGTAGAGATGCCGCGCACGACGTCGCGAGGCTCGGCGTCATCGGCCGGCTCCACCGTCATGCGCTGCGGGCCTCCTGCGATCGGCCCCACAGGCCACCACATCCGGATCACCCAGCCGCCTTGCTGCTGGGTGATCTCGAATCCGCTCTCGTCTGCTTGCATACCCCGACCATACACCACCGGGAGTGGTCCACCCTGTGTTGACAACCCAGGGTGGACCGTGCGCAGACTGAGGGCCAAGGGGGCTGGCCACAGCAGGCGGGGGCGGGCCCATTTACGACGAGAAGGGCCGGCTCAGACGTGGCAAGGGCATGGGTAGCGCGATCCAAGGACGACCCGAAGAAGTGGACGGCGTTCTGGTACGACCCGGACGGGAAGCAGCGGCAGAAGTCCTTTGAGACCAAGAAGCGCGCCGACGACCACCGGAAGCGGAAGGAACAGGAGCTAGACGCCGGGACCTACCTGGACGACAAGCTGGGGAAGCAGCCCGTGACGGCGGTCTGGGAGCAGTGGACCAACCAAAGGAAGTTGGAGAACAGCACCAAGAAGCAGTACCGCTCGATCCAGAACACGACCCTGGAACCGTTCTTCAAAGCTCGCTTCATCGTGTCCTTGAAGGTCGCGGACATCGAACAGTGGCTCTTGTGGATGGAGCAGGACCGCAAGCTGTCGGCCCGGACCCGTCGTCAGCGGTTCTCGTTCTTCTCCGGGATGATGGACTGGGCCGTCGTCAACGAGATCATCGGGCGCAATCCGTGCAAGAAGATCAGGCACGCAGGTAGCCGCGCCAAGGAGATCCGCGAGCACAAGAGCAACGCCCGGCGGCTGACGACTCGGGAAGTCTTGGCCATGCTGAACGGGGCTCCGCCCCGATACCGAGCGATGCTCTGGCTCATGGCGGGATGCGGACTCCGCATCGGTGAGGCCATGGCGGTCTCGCGCGATCAGATCGACTTCCAGGCTGAGGTCCTGCGCGTCGATTTCCAGATCGCGGAGGACGGCGAATCCGAGTCGGGGAAGAACAGCGCGCTACAGCGGCGGCACATCAAGGCCCGCGACGAGGAGGAGCCGGGGCGCGTCGTGCCCCTTCCGCCGAACGTGGCGTTCGAGCTGCGCAGGCACATCAAGAACCACGGCGTGTGGGGGCCGGAGCGCCTGTTGTTCCCGAACGTGACCCGGACCGGGTACGTGTACGCCTCGTACTTCTACCGGCAGATCTGGCTGCCCGCCCTGACGAAGGGCGAGGTGCCTTACTGCAAGCCGCACTCCATGCGGCACTACTACGGCTCTCGGCTGCTCTATGCGGGCGTCCCTGAGAACGACGTGGCCGACTGGATGGGGCACAGCAGCACGGACGTGCTCCGGGAGCACTATCACTACATCTTCGAAGGGGCCGAGCAGCGCGGACGTGCAGCCATCGCAACCATGCTGACCCCCGGCGCGGACGACCCCACCGAGCGGGCCGAAGTCGCCTGACCCAGCCCATACGGAAGGCCCCCGGCATCACGCCGGGGGCCTTGTCGTTTGTGCAGCTCAGCACCGTTTTTCAGCCCAGGTTCCGCCCAGGATTTCCCCAGCATGACGCCCAGGAAGGGCCCGGAACGGGCCCGAACGGACCGGAAGCCGACCGCCGCTCCCCGATCATCCGAGACGGCGGCTGACCTGCGGAAACCCTGCTACGGCAGGTTCCTCGCCATGACGATCCGCTGAACCTGGTTCGTACCTTCATAAATCTGCGTGATCTTCGCGTCGCGCATCATGCGCTCCACCGGGTAGTCACGGGTGTAGCCGTAGCCGCCGAGGAGCTGGACGGCGTCCGTGGTGACCTCCATGGCCACGTCGGAGGCGAAGCACTTGGCCGCGGCGCCGAAGAAGGTCAGGTCGGCGTCGACGCGCTCGGACTTGGCCGCGGCCGAGTAGGTGAGCTGGCGGGCGGCCTCGATCTTCATGGCCATGTCCGCGAGCATGAACTGCACGCCCTGGAAGTCGCCGATCGGCTTGCCGAACTGCTTGCGCTCCTGGACGTAGCCCTTGGCGTAGTCCAGGGCGCCCTGGGCGATGCCGAGCGCCTGGGCGGCGATCGTGATGCGGGTGTGGTCGAGGGTCTTCATCGCGGTGGCGAAGCCGGTGCCCTCGGCGCCGATCATGCGGTCGGCGGGGATCCGGACGTTGTCGAGGTAGACCTCGCGGGTCGGGGAGCCCTTGATGCCGAGCTTCTTCTCCGGGGCGCCGAAGGACACGCCCTCGTCGCCCTTCTCGACGACGAAGGCGCTGATGCCCTTGGAGCGCTTCTCCGGGTCGGTGACGGCCATGACCGTGTAGTACTCGGAGACGCCCGCGTTGGTGATCCAGCGCTTGACGCCGTTGAGCACCCAGAAGTCCCCGTCGCGCACGGCGCGGGTCTTCATGCCGGCGGCGTCGGAGCCGGCGTCCGGCTCGGAGAGGGCGTAGGAGAACATCGCGTCGCCCTTGGCGAGCGGGCCGAGGTACTTGGCCTTGAGCTCCTCGGAGCCGGAGAGGACCACCGGGAGGGAGCCGAGCTTGTTCACGGCCGGGATCAGCGAGGAGGAGGCGCAGACGCGGGCCACTTCCTCGATCACGATCACGGTGGCCAGGGCGTCGGCGCCCGCACCGCCGTAGGTCTCGGGCACGTGGACGGCGTGCAGGTCGTTGGCGACCAGCGCGTCGAGGGCCTCCTGCGGGAAGCGGGACTCCTCGTCGACGGCTGCGGCGAACGGCAGGATCTTCGCCTCGGCGAGCGAGCGGACCGACTCGCGGAGCATGTCGTGCTCCTCGGCCGGGCGGTACAGGTCGAAGTCGGCAGAACCCGCCAAGATCTCTCACTCCCCAGGGTGACACGCGATACGTGATGCTAACTACCGTTAAGTAACCCAAGCTTAGTGTCCCGGTCACGGATCGCGATATGGACGGGGCACGTGAGTTGCGTGACAGGGGCGGTGCTGCCGGGGCCGCTCCTGGAGACCGTCCCCGCCGGTGGGCCCGACTATGCTCAGTGGCCGCAAACGGCCCCGCACCTCTGGAGCACCCATGGCCCCCCTCAGGATCACTGTGATCGGCACCGGTTACCTCGGTGCGACCCATGCCGCGGCGATGGCCGAGCTGGGCTTCGAGGTGCTGGGGCTGGACGTGGTGCCGGAGAAGATCGAGATGCTGGCCGCGGGCCGGGTGCCGATGTACGAGCCGGGTCTGGAGGAGCTGCTGGCCAAGCACGTGGCCGGGCTGCCGGGCTCGACCGGGCGGCTGCGGTTCACGACCTCCTACGAGGAGGTCGGCGCCTTCGGCGACGTCCACTTCGTCTGTGTGAACACGCCGCAGAAGCACGGCGAGTACGCGTGCGACATGTCCTACGTCGACGCCGCGATGTCCTCGCTGGCCCCGCACCTGACGCGGCCGGTGCTGGTCGTCGGCAAGTCCACGGTGCCGGTGGGCTCCGCGCAGCGGCTGGCGGAGACGCTGGTGGAGCTCGCGCCCGCGGGCCGGGACGTGGAGCTGGCCTGGAACCCGGAGTTCCTGCGGGAGGGCTTCGCCGTGCAGGACACCCTGCACCCGGACCGGATCGTGATCGGCGTACAGGGCGAGCGCGGCGAGAAGGTGCTGCGCGAGGTGTACGAGACCCCCATGTCGGAGGGGTCCCCGCTGGTCGTCACCGACTTCCCGACCTCCGAGCTGGTCAAGACCGCCGCCAACTCCTTCCTCGCCACCAAGATCTCCTTCATCAACGCGATGGCGGAGGTGTGCGAGGCCGCCGGCGGTGACGTGGTCAAGCTGGCGGAGGCCATCGGCTACGACGAGCGGATCGGTGCGAAGTTCCTGCGGGCGGGGATCGGCTTCGGTGGTGGCTGCCTGCCCAAGGACATCCGGGCCTTCATGGCGCGCGCCGGCGAGCTGGGCGCGGACCAGGCGCTGACGTTCCTGCGCGAGGTCGACTCCATCAACATGCGGCGCCGCGGTCACATGGTCGAGCTGGCCCGCGAGGCCGTGGGCGGGTCCTTCCTCGGCAAGCGGGTCGCCGTGCTCGGCGCCACCTTCAAGCCGGACTCCGACGACGTCCGCGACTCCCCCGCGCTGAACGTGGCCGGTCAGATCCACCTGCAGGGCGGTCAGGTCACCGTCTACGACCCCAAGGGCATGGCCAACGCGCGGGAGGTCTTCCCGACCCTCGGGTACGCGGACTCCGCGCTCGCGGCGGCCCGTGGCGCGGAGGTGGTCCTCCACCTCACGGAGTGGCGCGAGTTCCGCGACCTCGACCCGGCGGAGCTCGCCTCCGTGGTGACCGACCGGCTGGTGCTGGACGGCCGCAACGCGCTGGATCCGGTGCGGTGGCGTGCCGCCGGCTGGACGTACCGGGCGATGGGGCGGCCCCGGGCCTGACCCCTGCGGGGTTGTGCGGCCGCCTGGAAGGCCCGGGGCCGCGCCCCGGACCCCGCGCCTCAAACGCCGGCGAGGCTTGTTTTGCGGCGGGACGTGAATTCCGCGTCGCGGATGACGCGCTGGGCGTTGCCCCAGGCCAGCAGGGCGAGGTCCGGTTCGGGCCAGCCTCGGTCGAGGAGTTCCGCGATCAGCCGCGGGTAGCCCGAGGGATCGGTCAGGCCGGTCGGGCGCAGGACCGTCGGCTCGGTGCCGAAGGCGGCGCCGAGTCCGACGCCCTCCGGGCCCGCGACCGCGCGTACGTGGTCCAGGTGGTCGGCCACGGCGTGCAGGGAGTCCCCGGTGCGCGCGCTGTCGAAGGTGACCATCACGAGGCCGTTCGCCTCGCGCACCGCGAGGAGCACCTCGTCGGGCGTGTTGTCCGGATGCGGGTTCAGCGCCGCGGCCGCGGTGTTGGAGATGATCACCGGGGCCTTGGAGGCGCCGGCGAGCCGGCAGGCGGCCGCCGGTTCGCAGCCCGCGAGGTCCAGGAGGATCGCCAGCCGGTTCGCCTCGTGCACCACCTCGTGGCCGAAGGGCGTCAGCGTCTCCTGGGCCCAGGGCGCTCCCGCGGGTGCGAGGAGCCGTACGCCCAGGGCGTGGAAGGCGCGCAGCGCGCCCAGGGAGCCGGACAGGGCGCGGCCCGGCACGGGGCCGAGGAAGCAGGCGATCCGGCCGCGGTTGCGGGCGTCCGCCATGTCGTCGGCGCTGAGTGCGAGGCGGAGGCTGTCGGGGTAGCGGCGTACGAGGGTCAGCGCCGCGTCGATCTGTTCCAGGGTGTCCGAGACGACCTGGTCGGCTGCCGCGTCCGCGTCCGGGCGGCCCTGCGGCGGCACGAGCAGGGACCAGAACTGGGCCCCCACCCCGCCGGCGCGCAGACGCGGGATGTCGGTGTCGACGCCCGTGTCGGGGGTGTCGATGTCGTGGTACGGGCTCTGGCGCAGGGTCCAGACCAGGGTGTTGCACCCGTCGGCGACGGGGTGGACGGACAGCAGCGCGGCGGCGCGTTCGAGGGCGGTCGCCTTCGTCGCGGGGCCGGCGGGAGCGGGGGGCTCCTCGGCCCCGATGCCCACGGGGTGGGGTTCGTCCTGCAGGTCGGCCATGGCACTCGCTCCGGTCTCGGCGGCAGCAGGGAGACGCTGCCACGGTGCCACGCGGGGCGGACCGGACGCCCGGCGGGTGTGGCGATCGGGTGACCCGCGGTCACGCCCCGTCACCACGCCCGGCGCGTCACCGTCCGTCGCGTCACCGCGCGTCGCGTCCCCCGTGCTGGATCACCGCGTTCGACGGGCCCCGGGTGGCCGACAGGTCGCGTGCCACCGCTTCCGCGTCGCGCAGTGCGCGTACGGCGTTGGACCAGGTCAGTTTGGCGAGGTCGGCCTTGGACCAGCCGCGTGCCAGGAGTTCCGCGACCAGGTTCGGGTAGCCGGCCACGTCGTCCAGCCCGGAGGGGGTGAAGGCCGTGCCGTCGTAGTCGCCGCCGATGCCGATGTGGTCGATGCCGGCGACCTCCCGCATGTGGTCCAGGTGGTCGGCCACGGTGGCGGCGGTGGCCACCGGCCGGGGGCGCGCCTCCTCGAACGCCCGGTGCAGGGCCATCGCCTCGGGGGTGGTGTCGAGGTGGTGGAAGCCGTGGGCGCGTAGGTTCTCGTCGGCGGCCAGGGTCCATTCGACGGCCGCGGGGAGGATGAACTTCGGTACGAAGGTGGCCATCGCCACACCGCCGTTGGCAGGCAGCAGCGCCAGCACGTCGTCGGGGACGTTGCGCGGGTGGTCGCACACCGCCTGGGCGGAGGAGTGGGAGAAGACCACCGGCGCGACCGAGACGGCGAGGGCGTCCCGCATGGTCGTCGCGGCGACGTGCGAGAGGTCCACCAGCATGCCGACGCGGTTCATCTCGCGGACGACCTCGCGGCCGAAGCCGGTCAGGCCGCCGTGGCGGGGCTCGTCGGTCGCGGAGTCCGCCCAGTCGATGGTGTCGTTGTGCGTGAGCGTCATGTAGCGCACGCCCAGCCTGTGCAGGGCGCGCAGCGTGGCGAGGGAGTTGTTGATGGAGTGGCCGCCCTCGGCGCCCATCAGGGAGGCGATCCGGCCGGCGGTGCGGGCCTGCTCCATGTCGTCGGCCGTCAGTGCCCGCACGAGGTCGCCGGGGTAGCGGTCGATCAGCTGGCCGACGGCGTCGATCTGCTCCAGGGTGGCGCTGACGGCCTCGTCGCCCGCGTAGTCCGAGCGCACGTACACGGACCAGAACTGCGCCCCGACACCCCCGGCGCGCAGCCGGGGGATGTCGGTGTGCAGGTGGGCGGACTGGTCGCCCGCGATGTCCCGGCGCGCCAGGTCGTAGCGCACCTGTTGGCGCAGCGCCCAGGGCAGGTCGTTGTGACCGTCCACGACGGGGTGCTCGGCCAGCAGCTCGCGCGCCTCCGCCAGGCGCTGCGCCGCGCTCACTTGCCGAATCCGAAGGACTCCGTGTTCGCGACCTTGGTGCGCAGCCGCTTGCCCTTCTCGGTGGCCTGGTCGTTCAGCTCCTGCTGGAAGTCGCGCATCCGGGCCAGCAGCTCCGTGTCGTGGGCGGCCAGCATCCGTACGGCCAGCAGGCCGGCGTTGCGCGCTCCGGCGACGGAGACGGTGGCGACGGGGACGCCGGCGGGCATCTGGACGATCGACATCAGGGAGTCCATGCCGTCGAGGTACTTCAGCGGCACGGGTACGCCGATGACCGGGAGCGGGGTGACCGAGGCGAGCATGCCGGGCAGGTGGGCGGCTCCGCCGGCGCCCGCGATGATCGCCTTCAGGCCGCGTCCGGCGGCCTGCTCCCCGTACTCGATCATCTCGCGCGGCATCCGGTGGGCGGAGACGACGTCGACCTCGTAGGGGATCTCGAACTCGTCGAGGGCCTGGGCGGCGGCCTCCATCACGGGCCAGTCCGAGTCGGACCCCATGACGATGCCGATGACAGGACCTGCGGCGGTGGTGCTCATTCGGTGACCGTTCCTCTGAGGTAGTCGGCAGCGTGGCGTGCGCGCTCCAGCACATCGTCCAGGTCGTCGCCGTAGGTGTTGACGTGGCCGACCTTGCGGCCGTGTTTCACGTCCTTGCCGTACATGTGGATCTTGAGCTTGGGGTCGTGGGCCATGCAGTGCAGGTAGGCCGCGTACATGTCGGGGTAGTCCCCGCCCAGCACGTTCGCCATGACGGTCCACGTGGCGCGGGGGCGGGGGTCGCCCAGCGGGAGGTCCAGGACCGCGCGCACGTGGTTGGCGAACTGGGAGGTCACGGCCCCGTCCTGGGTCCAGTGGCCGCTGTTGTGCGGGCGCATCGCCAGTTCGTTGACGAGGATCCGGCCGTCGGTGGTCTCGAACAGCTCCACGGCCAGGTGGCCGGTCACGCCGAGTTCCTGCGCGATGCGCAGGGCGAGGGCCTGGGCCTCGCCGGCCAGGTCCTCGGGGAGGTCCGGGGCGGGAGCGATCACCGTGTCGCAGACCCCGTCCACCTGGCGGGATTCGACGACGGGGTAGGCGACGGCCTGCCCGTGCGGGGAGCGGACGATGTTCGCCGCGAGTTCGCGGACGAAGTCCACCTTCTCCTCGGCGAGGACGGGGACGCCCGCCTTGAAGGGGGCCTCGGCGTCCTGCGGGGTGCGGACGAACCACACCCCCTTGCCGTCGTAGCCGCCGCGCACGGTCTTGAGGATGACGGGGAAGCCGCCGACCTCGTCCGCGAAGGCGGTCACGTCGTCCGGATCGCTCACGATCCGGTGGCGGGGGCTGGGGGCGCCGATCTCGTCGAGCTTGGCGCGCATCACCCCCTTGTCCTGGGCGTGTACCAAGGCGTCGGGCCCCGGGCGGACGGGGATGCCGTCCGCTTCCAGGGCCCGCAGGTGCTCCGTGGGTACATGCTCGTGGTCGAAGGTGATCACGTCACAGCCGCGCGCGAAGGCGCGCAGCGTCTCCAGGTCGCGATAGTCGCCGATGACGACGTCGCTCACGACCTGGGCCGCCGAGTCCTGTGGTGTGTCACTGAGGAGCTTGAATCTGATGCCGAGGGGGATGCCCGCCTCGTGGGTCATGCGGGCGAGCTGACCGCCGCCGACCATGCCGACTACCGGGAACGTCACTCCTCCAGGGTATCCGCCGGTATTGCGCCATCCGGACCTGGCCCCGGAGGGTGTCCTGGCGCGATCTGCCGGGTGTGCCGTGCGTCGCAGGGCGCCGGAAGGCACAGACGGAGTACCGGGGGGACACTTAGCATGGGTGGGTTGACGGAGAACACCGGACGCCCCGTGAGGGGGCGGTGACCGACAGGACTGGCCTACTGATGAGCACGCAGGGCGGATCTGTCCTCGAACGTCTACGCGGCCTCGTGCGAGAGGTCGCCAAGTTCGGGGCGGTCGGCGGCCTGGGTGTCCTGGTCAACCTGGGAGTCTTCAACCTGATCCGCCACACCACCGACCTGCAGGTGGTGCGCGCGAGCGTGATAGCCACGGTGGTGGCCATCACGACGAACTACCTCGGCTTCCGCTACTTCGCCTACCGGGACCGTGCCCAGAGCGGCCGGACCCGTGAGATGGCCCTGTTCGCCGCTTTCAGCGGGGTCGGCCTGGTCATCGAGAACGGCGTGCTCTACACGGCGACCTACGGCTTCGGCTGGGACGGGCCGCTCGCGAGCAACGTGTTCAAGTTCATCGGCATCGGCATCGCCACCGTCTTCCGCTTCTGGTCGTACCGGACCTGGGTCTTCAAGGCCCTGCCGCCGGCCGCTCCGCCCGCGGCGGCCGAACCGGCGCAGGGGCCGCCGCCCCGGCCGGAGCGCCGGTCCGAGCCGCGGCCGGAGCCGGAGCCCGCGAACAAGTGACGCTCAGCGGACGGTCTTCTCGGCCCGCGCCGGTTCCGGGGCCGTGCGGCTGAGGAACAGCGCGAACACCGGGGGCTGCGTCTGGAGCAGTTCCAGACGGCCGCCGTCGGCCTCGGCGAGGTCCCGGGCGACCGCGAGGCCGATCCCGGTGGAGTTGCGGCCGCTGATGGCACGCTCGAAGATCCGGTTGCCGAGGTCCGGGGGGACGCCCGGTCCCTCGTCGGTGACTTCCAGCACCGCCTGGTTGCCGATCACCCTGGTGCGCAGGGCGACGGTGCCGCCACCGTGCATCAGGGCGTTCTCCACCAGGGTGGCCAGTACCTGGGAGACCGCGCCGGGGGTGCCGACGGCCCGTACGCCCTGCTTCCCGGAGCGCACGATGGCCCGGCCGGCGCTGCGGTAGGCGGGCCGCCACTCCTCGATCTGCTGTTTGACGACCTCGTCGAGGTCGAAGGGGACGGCGGAGCCGGTACGGGGATCCCGCGAGTTCGTCAGGAGCCGCTGCACGACGTCCGTCAGCCGCTCGACCTGGGTCAGGGCGATCGTCGCCTCCTCCCGTACGGTCTCCAGGTCCTCGGTGACCGTGATCTCCTCCAGGCGCATCGACAGCGCCGTGAGCGGGGTGCGCAGCTGGTGGGAGGCGTCCGCGGCGAGGCGCCGTTCGGCGGTGAGCATCCGGCCGATCCGCTCGGCGCTGGCGTCGAGCACGTCGGCGACCCGGTCGAGCTCGGGTACCCCGTACCGCTTGTGGCGGGGCCGCGGGTCGCCCGAGCCGAGCCGTTCGGCGGTCTCGGCGAGGTCGGTGAGCGGGGAGGCCAGCCGGTTGGCCTGCCGTACGGCGAGGAGTACGGCGGCCACGACGGCCAGCAGGGCCACCGCTCCGACGACGGCCAGGGTCCGTACGACCTCCCTGGTCACGGTGGAGCGGGCCTCCTCCACGACGACGGTCTCGCCCTGCTCGCCGCGTGCGGTGCCGCGTACGACGCTGTCGGGGATCGACGCGCCGACCTCGACGGCCGGCTGCCCGGGGACGGCGATGCGGGCGTAGTGGCCGGCGTCGAGCAGTTCGGCGAGGGCTGCGGGGTCGACGGGCTTCTTCTCCAGGACGTTCGCCTCGACGACGCCCACCAGCCGCAGCGCCTCGGACTCGACCCGGTCCTGGGCGCTGCTGGTGATGGTCCGGGTCTCCACGATGACGAGGGAGACGCCGAAGACGGCGATCACGACGAGCACCACGGCGAGCGTGGACTGGATGAGGCGGCGGCGCATGAGGTGGGTCCCTGAGACTGGGGGGTGTCCGGCGGATCAGGGGCGGACAGCCCCTAGCTCTTCTCGAAGCGGAAGCCGACGCCTCGGACGGTGGCGATGTAGCGGGGGTTGGCGGCGTCGTCGCCCAGCTTCTTGCGCAGCCAGGAGATGTGCATGTCGAGGGTCTTGGTGGAGGACCACCAGGTGGTGTCCCAGACCTCGCGCATGAGCTGGTCGCGGGTGACGACCCGGCCCGCGTCGCGTACCAGGACGCGCAGCAGGTCGAACTCCTTGGCGGTGAGCTGGAGCTCCTCCTCGCCCATCCAGGCGCGGTGCGACTCGACGTCGATGCGGACGCCGTGGGTGGCGGGGGGCTGGGCGGTTTCGTTGGCGCCGCGCCGGAGCAGGGCGCGGACGCGGGCCAGGAGTTCGGCCAGGCGGAAGGGCTTGGTGACGTAGTCGTCGGCGCCGGCGTCGAGGCCGACGACCGTGTCGACCTCGTCCGCGCGGGCGGTGAGGACCAGGATCGGGAAGCCGTGGCCTTCGGCGCGCAGCCGGCGGGCCACTTCGAGTCCGTCCATGCCCGGCAGGCCCAGGTCCAGGACGACGAGGTCGACGCCGCCCTGCAGTCCCGCGTCCAGCGCGGCGGGGCCGTCCTCCCGGACCTCGACCTCGTACCCCTCCCGGCGCAGGGCGCGGGCCAGGGGCTCCGAGATGGATGCGTCGTCCTCGGCGAGCAGTACACGCGTCATGTGGGTGATGGTAGTGCGCGGCGACCTGATCGAGAGGCCTGCCTGCGGACCCCTTCCTATCTGGGCTTATGAACCGCCGAGCGCCTTCGAATATGGTCGAACGGTTCCCGGCTTGCCTTGTGATCCATCTCTCAAGTCCTTTCATATGCCGCAGTGTCGTGTCGTATGGTGGCGAGACGCCTGATGCAATACCTCAGGGACCTTTGTGCCGAAAACCAGCGCATAGGTCTCTATTTCTGTCCGGAACCGGACGGGCGGTCCTGTCGAGGACCGACCGGTACGTCCGCTGGTGCCGGCCACCCCCCACCGGGCGCGGATGGGCTCACAAAGCCGAAGCGTCCCGAGCAAGCAAGGATCGACCATGGCTTCCAGCCTGACGACGGCCTCGCCGAGCCCCGCTCACGAGAAGACCGTCCTCGGCCACCCGATCGGCCTGGCCACGCTGTTCCTGACCGAGATGTGGGAGCGCTTCTCCTACTACGGCATGCGTGCGCTTCTCGTCCTGTACCTGGTCTCCGGCGGCGTTGACGCCGCGACCGGCAGCCAGGGCGGCGGTCTCGGCTTCACCGCCGCGACGGCCACGGCGATCTACTCCGTCTACGTGGCCATGGTCTACCTCATGGCCATGCCCGGCGGCTGGTTCGGCGACCGTGTCTGGGGCGCCCGCAAGACGGTCGCCATCGCGAGCTTCGTCATCATGGCGGGCCACGTGGCGCTGGCCGTCCCCGGCCAGCTCGCGTTCTTCCTCGGTCTGCTGCTGGTCGCGGTCGGCTCCGGTCTGCTGAAGGCCAACATCTCCACGATGGTCGGCCACCTGTACAAGGACGCGGACGACCCGCGCCGTGACAGCGGCTTCACGATCTTCTACATCGGCATCAACGTGGGTGCCCTCCTCGCCCCGATCGGCATCGGCATGGTCGGCGAGCTGGTGAACTGGCACCTCGGCTTCGCGCTGGCCGCCGTGGGCATGGGCATCGGCCTCGCGATCTTCCTGCTCGCGGGCCGCACGCTGAGCCCGAAGAGCAGCCTGGTCCCGAACCCGCTGAGCGCCGCCGAGCGCAAGGCCGTGATCACCAAGGTCGTCGCCGTCCTGGCCGTCGTCGCCGTCTTCTACGGCGCCGTGGTCGCGGCGGACATGTTCACCATCAAGTGGGCGCTGTACCCGATCACCATCGCCGGTCTGATCATCCCGGTGGCCGTCCTCGTCCGGATCAAGCGGGACAAGGACCTGTCCTCCGTCGAGCAGACCCGGATGAGTGCCTACATCTGGTTCTTCGTGGCCGCCGCCGTCTTCTGGATGATCTACGACCAGGGCGGTTCGACGCTCTCGCTGTTCGGTGACAAGAACTCCGAGCGGGCCCTGTTCGGCTGGGAAGTCCCCACCACCATCTTCCAGTCGCTGAACCCGCTCTTCGTGGTGGCCCTGGCCCCGGTCTTCGCCGCCGCGTGGGTGGCGCTGGCCCGCCGCAACCGCGAGCCCAGCACCATCGTGAAGTTCTCGGTGGCCCTGGTCATCGTCGGTGCCTCGTTCTTCGTCTTCGCCATTCCGCTGAGCCAGACCGCCGGCAACGACACCAAGGTCACCATGTGGTGGCTGGTGCTCATCTTCCTGATGCACACCATCGCCGAGCTGTGCCTCTCCCCCGTCGGCCTGTCGGTCACGACGAAGATGGCGCCGCAGAAGTACGCCTCGCAGATGATGGGCGTCTGGTTCCTGGCCGTCACCGCCGGTGACTGCGTGACCGGTCTGCTCGGTCTGGCGGAGGTCCGGATGAACGGCGTCGGCGTGATCCTCTTCCAGGCGTTCGCCGCCGTCGCCGCCGGTGGCGCGATCTTCATGTACCGCAAGAAGGTCAACGCGCTGATGGGCGACGTCAACTGACGCGTCCCGCCCCGTGGTAGGCAGCGGCCCGGCACACCGGATGGTGTGCCGGGCCGCCCGCGTGTCAGCGCCTGGTGCCGCGCAGGCGGCGCCACGGCGTGAAGGTGAACACCGCGCCGCCGAGCAGGATCACCGTGCCGGCGACGAGGGCGAGGGCCTTGACGCCGCCCCCGTCCTCCGCACCGGTATCGGCGAGGCCGCCCGAGGTGGTGCTGCCGCCGGTGGTGGTCGGGGAGCCGGAGCCGCCCGGCTGGGCGGTGGTGTCCAGTTCCAGCGAGACGCCGCTGCTGGTCGCCTTGCAGGGGACGTTGATCGGGGTGGAGCCGGGCGCCATGGTGACGTCGATCGTCAGCTGGTCCGGACTGAGCGTCACCTTGCCGGACTTGCCGGGCTTGTAGGTGCCGGTCATGTCGCTGAGGCTGACCGGGGCCTTGTCCGGGATCGGCTCGGCGTTGGCCGGGCCGGAGACCTTGACCGTGCCGCTGTCCGCGCCGCCGAGCTTCACGTCCATCGAGGGCTTGAGGGCTCCGGCGGGCAGCGCCATCGGGGCGGCCATCGCGCCCTTGGCGGTCTTGACGGTGAGGTCGTAGCTGCCGCCGTTCTTCTTCGCGTTGATCGTGACCGGGGTCTTGATGCCGCCCGGGACGACCGCGCCGCAGTCGAAGGACACCTCGACCGCCTTGCCCGGGAAGTCGCTCTGGCCTCCTCCGCCCCCGCTGCCGCTGCCGCCCGAGGTGGTGGTGGAGCCGCCGGCGCCCCCGGTCGCCGTGCCGCCGGTCGCCGTACCGCCGCTGGTGGTGCCACCCGTCGTCGTACCGCCCGTGGTGGTGCCGCCGCTGGATCCGGCCGTGACGTCGATGACGGCGCCGCCCTTGACCTCTCCGACCGGGGCGCACTTGGTGACGAAGGTGCCGAAGGGGAAGGAGACGGCGACGTCGTACTTGCCGGGCGTCAGGCTGACCTTGCCGGCCTTGGTGAGCTTCAGCTTGCCCTTCATCGTGGACATCCGCATGGGTGCCTTCTTGGGGATCGGCGGGTTCTTCTTCTCCCCGACGACCTTCAGCTCCCCGCCCCCGCCCCCGACCGTGATCCAGCCGGTGGGCTGGACGGAGTCCTGCGGGATGTCCATCAGGTCGGTGTTGTTCGAGGCCGGCTTGACCGTCTCCCAGGACACCTCGACCTCGTCGCCGACCTTGGCCGTGGCCGGCGCGGTGACCCTGGCGGTGGTTTCGCCCTCCACCGGGGAGCCGCCGCCGGCCGGCGGCACGCACCTGACCTTGAACGTGGCCTCGGCGGCCTGGGCGGTAGGAGCCGTGATGGCGAGGCCCGCGCCGCCGAGCAGCAGCGCGACCAGGGCCGCGCTCACCCTCCGTCGGTTCTTCACGATGGTCCCTTCGTCGTCGAACGGTTCTCAGACGGTGCGGACGTCTGCGGTGCTGTCTCCGGCGCGCTGTCCGGGGTGAACCACGGCAGGACCGCCGTGGTGGTCTCGGGGGGCCGCGCCGGGCTCCCGGCGGAGCCCGGCCCGGGCAGCCGGGCCGTCACGGCGGCCTCGGCTTCGGCGGGCCGCCGGCCGCGGTGGCGGCCGGCGCCGTGCCCGGTGCGCGGCCGGACCCTGTCGACGACGGCCATGCCGGTACGGAAGAGGGCGGCCGGGACCACCACCAGGAGCAGGCCCCAGAACAGCAGGACCCCGTACGGGCGGGCCACGCCCCAGGGCTGGGTGGCCAGGACGGTCTCGCCGTACTTGAGGGAGACCGTGTAGTCGCCGTGGGCGCCCCCGGGGAGGGTCACGTCGAGTGCGATCTCCGCCTTGCCGCCGGGTGGGATGGTGCCCTTCCAGCGGGCCTCCTCCCACAGCGGGGCGAACACGCCGTGGGCGGTGCCGAGCTGGAAGACGGGGTCCTTGACGGGGGCCGTGCCGAGGTTTCCGACGGTGGCCCTGAACTTCCGGGCGGGCGGCGCGCCGAACCAGGTCAGCACCCCGTCGTCCCCCTCCAGCCGGACCCCGGTGAGCATCGCGAGGCGGCCGGTGCCGGATTCGGCGGGCAGTTCGGCCACCGGATGATCGGTGATCTTCAAGGCGGCGGCGACGGTGGACCGGTCGCCGTTGACGGAGGTGACGTTGACGACGCAGGGGCAGGGCTTCGGCGGTGCGGCGACGGGCAGCCGGGCGGTGAAGCGCCCGTCCTCGGCGACGGAGACCGCCGCCCCGTCGGCGTTGGCGCAGCTGTTGGTGCCGCCGATCATGTTCTGCCCGCACACCAGGAGCATCACCAGGGTCCTGGGCCGCCAGCCGGTGCCCGTGACGGTGAGCTCGGTGCCCTTGGCGGCCTCCTGGAGGGAGAGCGCCACGGCCGGTTTGACCTCGTCCGCGGCGGAGGGGACAGCGGGCAGGAGCGCGAGGGCGCACGCCGCCAGCCCCGCCAGGAGGGCCCGGGCGGTGCGGTCGAGCGCGCCGAGCGCGCCGCGCACCGTGGCCCTGCCCGTGCCTGCGGCTGTGCGGCCGGCTCCGGCGCCGGTTGTGCCGCCGACCTTGGCGCTCACCTGGAGGCTCCCGTCAGTTCGTGTTCGGGTGCGGGTGCGGGGTTCGCCTTTCCGGACGCCGCCGGGGGTCCGCCGCGGGCGCCGTCGTCCGCCGGTTCCCGCCGCGGGCGCCGGCCCCGTACGAGGAGCAGCGCGCCGAGCGCGGTCCCGCCGAGGCCCAGCAGCCCGAGGCCCGTCCGGCCGGCCGCCCGCCACGGCACGCACCAGGCGGAGGCGGTCGCGGTGGCCCGGGCGCCGCCGGGCGCGGTCGCGGTGACCGTGACGCGGACCCGGTCCAGGGCCGGGGCGCCGGGCCAGGGCTCGGTCAGCTCGACCCGCTGCCCGGGGAGCAGTTCTACCGGGGCGGCCCGCGGGCCGGGGCCTGGGACCGCACCGAAGGCGCCTTCGGCGCGGATGTCCAGCTCGGGGGCGAGGGTGACGTTGCCGCGGTTGACGAGGGTGTACGCGACGACCGCGGCCGCGCCCCGGCCCCGTACGGCGACGTCCTCGACGGTGAGGGCAGCCAGGGTGGGGCCGCTGACCCGCAGGTGGACCCGTACGCCCACTTCCCGGCCGTCTTCGGCGGCGATCACGGCGGCGGGGTGGTCGCCGGGCGGCGACGCGGGCGGCACGGTGACGGTGAAGGGGACCACGGCGCGGGTGCGGGGCGGGATCGTCACGGTGGCCCCGGCACCGAAGCTGAACCAGGAACCGGCGCCGTCGGCGGTGTCGTGGGCGTCGGCGGTGTCGTGGGCGTCGGCGGGGTCGTCGGCGTCGGCGGGGTCGTCGGCGTCGGCGGGGTCGTCGGCGTCGGCGGGGTCGTCGGCGTCGGCCCCGCGCAGGGTGACCGTGCGTTCCCGGTCGGTGGTGTTGGTCAGGGCGAGGCGGTCCTCCAGCACGGCGGCGGGGGCGCCCTCCAGGTAGAAGTACGGGCGGGCGGCGGCCGCTCCGGCGGCGGGTTCGGCGGTCCAGCCCGGCTCGTCGGCGGCCGCCGGGCCGGCGGGGGCCGGGTGCAGCGCGGCTGCGGCGAGCAGGACCAGGAGGAGGCGGAGGGCGCGCCTGCGGGTGTGGAGCACGGGCATGGCCGGGGTGCTCCCGTCAGGACCGGGCCCGCCGGCCGCGCCGGGTCAGCCAGAGCACGCCGGCCGCGCCGGTGAGCATCACGGTGGCGCCGAGGGTGCCGAGGGCGAGGGCGGAGTCGGCTGGTCCGGTCTGCGGGAGGGTGTCGGCGGCGGGCTCTCCGCCGGCCTGCGCGCCCGTCCCGCCGCCCCCGCCGGCCGCGGTGACGTCCAGTTCCAGCGAGGGTCCCGGGTTGTTGCCGGGGGTGCAGGTGGTCGTGGTGCCCATCGCCTTGATGGTGAGCACCCCGGCGGTGAAGGTGGCCTTGCCGCTCTTGCGGGGGGTGTAGGTCCCCGAGAGGTCGGTGATCCTGATGGGGGTGTCGGGCGGTATCGCCTCGGGGTTGGACGGGCCGGACACCGGTACGGACACCTTCTCGGCGCCGCCGACCACGATGACGGCACTGGGGCTCATGGCGCCCTTGCCCAGCTCGATGGGGCTGGAGGAGACGCCCTTCTGGAAGGACATGGTCAGCTTGTAGCCGTCGCCCTGCTTGACGGCCTTGATGTCGATGGGTGACACGGCCGACTTGTCCCCGATCGGGGTCTTGCAGTCGTAGGCCACGTCGACGACGGCGGCGTGGGCTGTGGGGGCGGTGAGCAGCACCGCCGATCCGGCCAGCGCGGAGGCCAGCGCGAGCGCGGTGGAGCGTTTGCGGTCGGACACCTTCGTCTTCCCCTCGGGCCACTGACAACTGACGGCACATCAGATCGGTGGCTCAAGGTACGCCCGGGGCCTTGAGGAGGGAAGACGAAGGACGGGCCCGGATCGACCGTTCGTCAGTGGGCGCGGACGCCCTCGCGCCACACCGCGGAGACGAGCGGTACGCCCGGCCGGTAGGCCAGGTGGACGTGGCTGGGGGCGTCCAGCAGGGCCAGGTCGGCGCGGGCTCCCGGGGCCACCACGCCGATGTCCGCGCGGCGCAGGGCACGGGCGCCGCCGGCGGTGGCCGACCACAGGGCCTCGTCGGGGGTCATCCGCATGTCGCGGACGGCGAGCGCGATGCAGAACGGCATGGAGCTCGTGTAGGAGGAGCCGGGATTGCAGTCGGTGGACAGGGCGACGGTGGCGCCCGCGTCGATCAGGCGCCGGGCGTCGGGCCACTGGGCGCGGGTGGAGAACTCGGCGCCGGGCAGCAGGGTGGCGACGGTGGTGGCCGCGGCCTGGGCGAGGGCGTCGACGTCGGCGTCGGTGAGGTGGGTGCAGTGGTCGGCGGAGGCGGCCTCCAGCTCGACGGCGAGCTGCACGCCGGGGCCGTGGGAGAGCTGGTTGGCGTGGACGCGCGGGATCAGCCCGGCGGCGGCGCCGGCGGTGAGGATCGCGCGGGCCTGGTCGCCGTCGAAGGCGCCCTTCTCGCAGAAGACGTCGACCCAGCGGGCGTACGGGGCGCAGGCGGTCAGCATCTCGCCGGTGACGAGGTCGACGTAGCCGGCCGGGTCCTCGGCGTAGTCCGGGGAGACGATGTGCGCGCCGAGGTAGGTGACCTCGTCGGTGTGCGCGGAGGCGATGCGCAGGGCGCGGGCCTCGTCGGCGACGGTGAGGCCGTAGCCGGACTTGGTCTCGAAGGTGGTGGTGCCCTGGCGGCGGGCCTCGTCGAGGTGGCGGACGAGGTTCGCCTCCAGCTCGGCGTCGGAGGCGGCGCGGGTGGCGGCCACGGTGGTGCGGATGCCACCGGCGGAGTAGGCGCGGCCGGACATCCGGGCGTTGAACTCCTGGGTGCGGTCGCCGGCGAAGACGAGGTGGCTGTGGCTGTCGACGAAGCCGGGGATGACGGCGCGGCCGGCCGCGTCGACGCTTTCGTCCGCGGCCGGGACCTGGGCGGCGGGGCCGACCCACGCGATCTTGTCGGCGTCGATGACGACGGCGGCGTTCTCGATCAGGCCGAGGGGGCTGCCGTCGCCGACGGCGGGGTCGTTGGTGACGAGGCTGCCGATGTTGGTGATGGCCGTGGTGGTCACTGGGTTCCTCTCAGAGCCCCGGGGCTCCGCCCCGGACCCCGCGCCTCAAACGCCGGCGAGGCTGGGTTCTCCAGCCCGTCCGGCGTTTGAGGACCGGGTCCGGGCGGAGCCCGGTTTCGGGAAGGGGCGGGGTGGGGGAAAGCCCGCCGCAGGCGGCAGGGTCAGGCGCGGAGGGCCGCGATCGCTTCGGACAGGGCGGACGGGACGTCGGCGACCAGGGTGTGGTGGCCGTCGCGGACCACGTGCCGGCCGGCGACGACCGTGTGGCGGACGTCGGCGGCGGTGGCGGCGAAGACGGCCGTCTCGGCGCCCAGGCGTGGCAGGGGGCCGGCCGTGCGGACGGAGTCCAGGGCGACGGTGGTGAAGTCCGCGAGGGCGCCCGCCTCCAGGCGGCCCGCGTCGGCGAGGCCGAGCGCCGCGTGTCCGTCGGCGGTGGCGGCGGTGAGCAGCGCGTTCGCCGTCCAGTGGCCGCGCGTACGGCTGCGCAGCCGTTCGTTCAGCTCCATCGCGCGGGCCTCTTCGAGCAGGTCGACGACGGCGTGGCTGTCGCTGCCCAGCGACAGGGAGCTGCCGGCCTGCTGGAGCCGGGTGGCGGGGCCGATGCCGTCGGCGAGGTCGCGTTCGGTGGTGGGGCACATGCAGGTGCCGGTGCCGGTGCCGCCGAGCAGGGCGATGTCGGTGTCCGTGAGGTGCGTGTTGTGGACGCCGGTGGTGCGCGGGCCGAGCACCCCGTGGTCGGCCAGCAGCTGTGTCGGGGTGCGGCCGTGGGCGGCCTGGCAGGCGTCGTTCTCGGCGGTCTGCTCGGACAGGTGCACGTGCAGCGGTGCCCGGTGCTCCTCGGCCCAGCGGGCGACGGTGGCCAGCTGGTCGGCGGGTACGGCCCGTACCGAGTGCACGGCCGCGCCGATCAGGGCGTGTTCGCGGGGTTTGAGGGCGCTGACGCGTTCGGCCCAGGCGTCGGCGCTGCCGTCGGAGAAGCGCTGCTGGTGGGCGTTGGGGGCCTCGCCGAAGCCGGAGGACAGGTAGGCGGTGTCCAGGAGGGTGATCCGGATGCCGGCCGAGGCGGCGGCCTCGATCAGGGCCTCGCCCATGGCGTTGGGGTCGGCGTACGGGGTGCCGCCGGGCGCGTGGTGGACGTAGTGGAACTCGCCGACGTTCGTGATGCCGGCCAGGGCCATCTCGGCGTACACGGCGCGGGCGAGCGCGAAGTAGTTGTCGGGGGTGAGGTTCTGGGCGGCCCGGTACATGAGTTCGCGCCAGGTCCAG
This sequence comes from Streptomyces sp. TN58, assembly GCF_001941845.1. Taxonomy (NCBI): domain Bacteria; kingdom Bacillati; phylum Actinomycetota; class Actinomycetes; order Kitasatosporales; family Streptomycetaceae; genus Streptomyces; species Streptomyces sp. TN58. The sequence continues at coordinate 2,913,180 of NZ_CP018870.1, forward strand.
AAGGTGCCGGAGCCGACCTGGACGGAGCCGCGCAGCGCCCGGTGGAAGGCGTGGCTGTGGGCGTTGGCCAGGCCCGGCAGGGTCAGGCCGCGCAGGACCTCCGCGCCGGGCGGCGGGGTGTCGGTGCCGGTGCGCAGGGCGGTGATCCGGCCGTCGGTGCCGGTCTCCAGGGCGACACCCGGCTCGACATGGGTGCCGAGCCAGGCGTGCTCCAGCCAGTACGTCGTCAGCGGCATGCCAGCCCTTCCAGTACGTCGGCGAGGGCGAGGACGCCGGCCACGCAGTCGTCCTCGGCGGCGAACTCGCGCGGGGAGTGGGAGACCCCGGTCGGGTTGCGTACGAACAGCATCGCGGTCGGGACGGCGGCGGAGAGGATCCCGGCGTCGTGTCCCGCCCCGGTTCCCAGGACGGGGACGGACCCGCCGAGGATGCGGTTCATCTCGTCGCGCAGGGCGTGCTCGAACTCGACGACCGGGGTGAAGGACTCCCGGACGATGTCGAGGTCGATGCCGTCCTGGTCGGCGCGCTCGCGGGCGGCCTTCTCGATGGCGGTGACGACCGTGTCGAGGGTGGCCTGGTCGGCGGCGCGGGAGTCGAGCCAGCCGCGTACGAGCGAGGGGATGGCGTTGACCCCGTTGGGCTCGACGGAGATCTTCCCGAAGGTGGCGACGGCTCCGGCGAGGGCTGCTTCGCTGCGGGCCGCGAGCACGGTCGCCGCGTACGTCAGCATGGGGTCGCGCCGGTCCACGAGGCGGGTGGTGCCGGCGTGGTTGGCCTCGCCACGGAAGTCGAACCGCCAGCGGCCGTGCGGCCAGATCGCGGAGGCGATGCCGACCCGGTCGCCGGACAGGTCCAGGGCGCGGCCCTGTTCGACGTGCAGTTCGACGAAGGCGCCGATGCGGGCGAGCCGTTCGGGGTCGGCGCCGATGGCGTCGGGGTCGTATCCGGCGGCCTCCATGGCCTGGGGCAGGCTGACGCCGTCGGCGTCGCGCAGCTCGTGGGCTTTCTCCCTGGTCAGCTGGCCGGCGGTGAGCCGGGAGCCGACGCAGGCGAGGCCGAAGCGGGCGCCTTCCTCGTCACCGAAGTTGGTGATGGCCAGCGGCCTGGAGAACTCCGCTCCCCTCCTGCGCAGTTCGTCCAGGGCGGCGAAGGAGGACACGACGCCGAGGGGGCCGTCGAAGGCGCCGCCGTCGGGGACGGAGTCCAGGTGCGAGCCGGTGACCACGGCGTCCCCGGCGAGGGGGTCGCCGAGCCAGGCCCACTGGTTGCCGTTGCGGTCGGTCTCGTAGGCGAGGCCGCGCGCCTCGGCCTGCTCCTGGAACCAGGTGCGGCAGTCGGCGTCGGCGCCGCTCCAGGCGTAGCGGCGGTAGCCGCCGGTGTCGGCGTTGCGGCCGACGGGCGCCAGTTCGGCCCACATCTCGTGGAATGACGGCGCCCCGCCGGGGCCCGCGGCCGGTCCGGCCGCGGGGGTGAACTCGGCCTCGCTCACGCGTCGTCGCCCTCGCGCATCGGGACGCGGACGCCGCGCTCGTCGGCGACCGTCTCGGCGATGTCGTAGCCGGCGTCGACGTGGCGGATGACGCCCATGCCGGGGTCGTTGGTGAGGACGCGGCGGATCTTCTCGCCGGCCAGCGGGGTGCCGTCGGCGACGGTGACCTGGCCCGCGTGGATGGAGCGGCCCATGCCGACGCCGCCGCCGTGGTGGATGGAGACCCAGGAGGCGCCGGAGGCGACGTTGACCATGGCGTTGAGCAGCGGCCAGTCGGCGATGGCGTCGGAGCCGTCGAGCATGGCCTCGGTCTCGCGGTACGGGGAGGCGACCGAGCCGCAGTCGAGGTGGTCGCGGCCGATGGCGAGCGGGGCCGCGAGGGTGCCGTCGGCGACCATCTCGTTGAAGCGCTCGCCGGCCTTGTCGCGCTCGCCGTAGCCGAGCCAGCAGATGCGCGCGGGCAGGCCCTGGAAGTGGACGCGCTCGCCGGCCATCTTGATCCAGCGGTGCAGGGACTCGTTCTCGGGGAAGAGCTCCAGCATCGCCTTGTCGGTCTTGTGGATGTCCGAGGCCTCGCCGGACAGGGCGGCCCAGCGGAAGGGGCCCTTGCCCTCGCAGAACAGCGGGCGGATGTAGGCGGGGACGAAGCCGGGGAAGGCGAAGGCGCGGTCGTAGCCGGCCAGCTGGGCCTCGCCGCGGATGGAGTTGCCGTAGTCGAAGACCTCGGCGCCGGCGTCCATGAAGCCGACCATGGCCTCGACGTGCCTGGCCATGGACTCGCGGGCGCGCGTGGTGAAGCCGGCCGGGTCCTTGGCCGCGTAGGAGGCCATGTCGTCGAAGTCGACGCCGACGGGCAGGTAGGAGAGCGGGTCGTGCGCCGAAGTCTGGTCGGTCACGATGTCGATCGGGGCGCCCTCGGCGAGCATCTGCGGGAGCAGGTCGGCGGCGTTGCCGAGGAGGCCGATGGAGAGCGGCTTGCGGGCGTCTCGTGCCTCGACGGCCAGCTGGAGGGCGTGGCGCAGGTTGTCGGCCTTGACGTCGAGGTAGCGGTGCTCGATGCGGCGGTCGATGGCGCGCGGGTCGACGTCGATGCAGATCGCGACGCCGTCGTTCATGGTGACGGCGAGGGGCTGGGCGCCGCCCATGCCGCCGAGGCCGGCGGTGAGGGTGATCGTGCCGGCGAGGGTGCCGTTGAACTTCTTGGCGGCGACGGCGGCGAAGGTCTCGTAGGTGCCCTGGAGGATGCCCTGGGTCCCGATGTAGATCCACGAGCCGGCGGTCATCTGGCCGTACATGGTCAGGCCGAGGTGCTCCAGGCGGCGGAACTCCTCCCAGTTGGCCCAGTCGCCGACCAGGTTGGAGTTGGCCAGCAGGACGCGCGGGGCCCACTCGTGGGTCTGCATGACGCCGACGGGGCGGCCGGACTGGACGAGCATCGTCTCGTCCTGCTTGAGGGTCTGCAGGGTGCGGACCATCGCGTCGTACGAGCGCCAGTCGCGGGCGGCCTTGCCGGTGCCGCCGTAGACGACGAGCTTGTCGGGGTGCTCGGCGACCTCGGGGTCGAGGTTGTTCTGGAGCATCCGCAGGGCGGCCTCCTGCTGCCATCCCAGGGCGCTGAGCTCGGTGCCGCGCGCGGCGCGTACGGGGCGGGGTCCTGACATGGCGGGGTGCCTCCTCCGATGTTGGTAATTCCATTCACATCCTCGCGCCCTGAATAGATTCAGTCAACAGCTGCGGGCGGCGCCGTCGGGTGATGGGATGGCGGACATGGCCGCAGACACGTGGGGCGAGGACGTCGCCGCGCGCCGGGACCTGGTCGTACGGGCCGCCGTCGAGCAGGGACTGGTGGGCGGCTCCGACGCCGCGCCGCCCCTGGTCTGCCTGCTGGACACCGACGGGATCCGGGCCTCCGCCACCGCTCTGACCACGGCCTTCGCGACCGCCCTGGCCCCTGGCACGCCCGTCCTGCACGCCTTCGCCGTGAAGGCCGCCCCGCTCGTCCCGGTGCTGCGGCTGCTGGCGGCCGCCGGGCTCGGCTGCGAGGTCGCGAGCCCCGGCGAGCTGGCCCTGGCGCGGGCGGCGGGGGTGCCGGCTGGCCGGACGGTGCTGGACTCCCCCGCCAAGACGACGGCCGAGCTGCGCGAGGCGCTGGCTCTGGGGATCGCCGTCAACGCCGACAACCGGCAGGAGCTGGAACGCCTCGACGGGCTCGTCGCGCAGGCGCCGACCGCGTCCCCGATCGGCGTCCGGATCAACCCGCAGACCGGCGCGGGCACCATCGACGCGCTGTCCACGGCCACGTCCACCTCCAAGTTCGGCGTCGCCCTGCGCGACCCGGGGGCGCGCGCGTGGCTCGTACGGGCCTTCCTGGACCGGCCGTGGCTGACCCGCCTGCACATCCACTCGGGCTCGCAGGGCGTCCCCCTGGAACTGATCGCGGAAGGCGTGCGGGAACTGCACACCCTGGCCGAGGAGATCAACGCGGCGGCCGGGCAGCGCCGGATCGACACCCTCGACATCGGCGGCGGGCTCCCCGTCGACTTCACCTCGGACGCGACGGACCCGACGTACGCCCGGTACGTGTCCACCCTGCGCGAGGCCGTCCCGGCGCTCTTCGACGGCTCCTACGGCCTGGTCACCGAGTTCGGCCGCTCACTGCTGGCCGAGCACGGGCTGGTGCTGGCCCGGGTCGAGTACACCAAGAGCAGCGGCTCCCGGCCGATCGCCCTCACCCACGCCGGCGTCCAGCTCGCGACCCGCACCGCCTACGCCCCGGCCGCCTGGCCGGTGCGGATCCTGCCGTACGACGCGAAGGGCGCCCCGAAGACCGGCGCCCCGGTGGCCCAGGACGTCGCGGGCCCGGCCTGCTTCGCGGGGGACCTGCTCGCCGCGGCCCGCGAGCTGCCGCCGCTCTCCCCTGGCGACCTGATCGGCGTACCGGACACCGGCGCGTACTTCTTCACGGCCCACTACGGCTACAACAGCCTGCCGCGCCCGGCGGTCCACGGCTACACGGTGACCCCGGACGGCCGCGTCCGCTTCAGCCTCGCCCGCCCGGCGCAGACCGCCGCGGACATCGTGGCGGAGGCGGGCGGCGCCCACGCCGACGCGCTGCTCTGAGCGGTGGCGCCCGCTCAGCCGGCCAGGATGGCCGCCAGGGCCGGGGCCAGGCCCGCGACCAGGTCGTCCGGGGTCAGCGCGGTGACGGCGGGCAGGCGCAGCAGGTAGCGGGTCAGGGCCACGCCCAGCAGCTGGGTGGAGACCAGGCCGGCCGTGCGGGCCGCCCGCTCCGGGCCGAGGGCCGCCGCCAGCGCGGGGGCGACCTGCGCCGCGAACACCTCCCGCATCCGGGCCGCGGCCTGCTCGTTGGTGACCGCCGAGCGCAGCAGCACCAGCAGGGTGTCGTCGGCCGGGTCGCCCTCCCACCGGTCCACGAAGTGGCGCACGAGGGCTGCGGGGAGGTCGCCGGCCGGCACCGCCCCGAGGTCGGGCAGCCGCAGGTCCACGGCCAGGGCGGCGTCGAAGAGCCGCTCCTTGCTGCCGAAGTACCGCATGACCATCGACGGGTCGATGTCCGCGTCCGCGGCGACCGCCCGGATGGTGGTGCGTTCGTACCCCTGGGCGGCGAACCGCTCGCGCGCGGCGCGCAGGATCGCGGCCCGGGTCCGGTCGGAGGAGCGTCGCTCTGTCATACCAACAAGCGTAGGCCAACATCTGTTGGCCAACAACCGTTGACATCCTCGACGGCCGGGCGCACTCTGATGTCAACAGCCGTTGGCCAACAACCGTTGGCAATCTGGAGGAGGGCGTCATGACCAGCACCGCCGCACTTCCGCTCCCCGCCCGCACCGAGGTCGCCGTGGTCGGCGCGGGCCCGACCGGCCTCGCCCTCGCCGTGACCCTGGCGGAGGCCGGCGTCGACTTCGTACTGCTCGACCGGCAGGCGGAGGGCGCCAACACCTCCCGCGCCGCCGTCGTGCACGCCCGCACCCTGGAGGTTTTCGACGAGCTCGACCCGAGCGGCGCGCTGAGCGCGGACCTCGTCGGCCGCGGCGTCCCCGTCTCCCGGTTCGGCATCCGCGACGGCGCCCGGCCGCTCGCGGCCGTCGACTTCGACGGCCTGCCCACGGCCCACCCGTACGCGCTGATGGTCCCCCAGTACGAGACCGAGGCGGTCCTCCTGCGCCGTCTGCGGGCGCTCGGCGGGGACGTCCACCGCCCGTACGAGGTGACAGCCGTCGCCCAGGACGCGGCAGGGGCCACGCTCACCACCGCCACTGGCGAGACCCTGCGTGCCGCGCACGTCGTGGGGGCCGACGGAATGCACAGCGCGGTCCGCGCGGCCGCCGGCATCGCCTTCGAGGGCGGCTCGTACGGCGAGTCCTTCGTCCTGGCCGACGTGGCCATGGACTGGGCTCCGGGCCCCCGCGAGGTGTCGCTCGCCTTCGGTACCGCCGGGCTCGTGGTGATCGCCCCGCTCCCCGGCGGGCGCTACCGGATCGTCGCGACGGTCGCCGAGGCCCCCGCCGAACCGGACCTCGCCTTCGTCCGCGGCCTGCTCGACGAACGCGTTCCCGGCCAGGCGGCCGTCCGCGAACTCGTCTGGTCCTCGCGCTTCCGGATCCACCACCGCGTCGCCGACCGCTACCGGGCGGGCCGGCTGCTCCTCGCCGGGGATGCCGCCCACGTGCACAGCCCGGCCGGCGGGCAGGGCATGAACACCGGCATCCAGGACGGCTACGCCCTCGGGCGCGCCCTGGCCGCCGGCGATCTCGACGCCTACGAGGCCGCCCGCCGGCCCGTCGCCCTGCGCGTGGTGGCCCTGACGCATCGGATGACCCGGGTCGCGACCACCCGGAACCGGGCGCTGCGCGCCGTCCGCAACGCCGTGCTGCCCGTCCTCGCGCGTATCCCGGCACTGCGCGTCCGGCTCGCCACGGAGCTGGCGGAGCTCAGGTACCGCTGAGGCTCACTCCACGAACAGGCCGCGGGAGGCGGCGCGGGTGTCGAAGGCCTCCAGGCGGGCCTGGGCGTCGGGCAGGGCGTCCGCCATCGCCTCCAGCAGGACCCGGCCCAGCAGCATCGGCGCGCACGCCGTGTCGAAGGCCAGTCCGGTCCCGACCGGGGCGGGGATCAGCAGGTCGGAGTGGCGGGCCACCGGGGCGAACGCCGAGTCGGCGACCGTCACCACGGTCAGGCCGGCCGTGCGTGCGCGTTCCAGCGTGTCGACGACCTCGCGGGGGTGCCGGGGCAGGGCGAAGCACAGCAGCGCCGTCGCCCCTTCGTAGAGGGCCGCGTCGATGCGGTCCTCCATCATCGAGCCGCCTTCGTCGAGGAGCCGTACGTCGGGGTGCACCTTGGCCGCGAAGTAGGCGAAGCCGCGTGCCTGCGAGGATGCCGCCCGCAGCCCGAGCACGGGCAGCGGCTTCGAGGCGGCGAGCAGCCGGCCGGCCTCCTCGACCGGCGCGGGGTCGGCGAGCATCTCGGCGAGCTGCCGCAGGTTCTCGATCTCGCCGAGGACGGCCTGCTGGTACTCGTTGTACGAGTCCTCCTGCACGGCGGCGGCCCGCTCGGCGGGTGCCACCTCGCGCAGGTGCCTGCGCAGGGCGGGATAGCCGTCGAAGCCGAGCGCCACGGCGAACCGGGTCACGGAGGGCTGGCTCACCCCGGCCAGGTCGGCGAGCTCGACGCTCGACAGGAACGGCACCTCCGCCGCCCCGCGCACCATGCAGTGCGCGATCCGCCGCTGGGTCGGCGTCAGCCGGTGCCCTTCGAACAGCGCCTGGAGCCGCGCTGCCGGGCTGTCGCTCATGCCGTCCCCCTCCGTCCCGGTGGTTTATTCAGTCACGGAGCACTCTGCATGCGGTTATGCAGCGGGGCAAGCCGGTGCCCGCGATGCGGATAGGGGGGCTGGCCCCAGTGCCGGGGCCTGCGGCGCTTCCTACGGTGGGGGCATGGACGATGCCCACACCCCAGAGCTCAAGAAGGAACTCGACGCGACGTTGAAGGCCCGGCGGGAGCTGGGCCCGGAGTACGAGGCCGCGCTGGTGGACTCGTTCGTCGAGAAGATCGACACGCGGCTGCGGCGCCGGCTGGCGGAGGAGCGGCTGGCCGCTGCCCGCGGCGAGGGCCCGTACGCGGCTGCCGGCGCGGCGGACGGCAACTTCGGCGAACTCTTCGGCTTCGCGATCATCACGCTGGTCCTGGCGATCCCGCTGTCGGCCATCGCGGCCACGCAGGCGGGCTTCAAGGGACTGGTGGTGGCCTGGGCCGGCATCGTGGGGGTGAACTTCATCCACGCCACCCGCCTGCGGCGCGCCCGCCCGGAGGACCCAGCGGCCTGACCCGCCCGCCTGCGGCACCGCTCCGGGGCTCCGCCCCGCACCCCGCGCCTCAAACGCCGGCGAGGCTGCACGCACGACCCCACGAGCCGGCAACAAGCGCCCCAGAGGCGAACCGAGCCACGAAAGAAAGCGCGAGTGAGCCGAAGGGGCGCGCCGGGGAGTGGGGACGAGCGCGCGGAGGAAACCGCGAGGAACGAGCGGTTTACGAGCACGCCCGACCCCACGAGCCGGCAACAGGCGCCCCGGAGGCGAACCGAGCCACGAAAGAAAGCGCGAGTGAGCCGAAGGGGCGCGCCGGGGAGTGGGGGCGAGCGCGCGGAGGAAACCGCGAGGAACGAGCGGTTTACGAGCACGCACGACCCCACGAGCCGGCAAAAGGCGCCCCGGAGGCGAACCGAGCCACAAAAAAAGCGGGAACCGCCGCACCCTCGTGGGCGAGGGGCGGGACGACGGCGGTTCCCGCTGAGGACACGGCCGGGTCAGGGCCGTCCGCGTCCGTGGTGTTCGCGTGTTCCGGGAGCCGCTCCGGGGGGTGCGCGAACACCGTCGGTGGTGTCGGCGGGGCCGGTTTCCCGGTCCCTGCCGACGACCACCACTGTGCCGGAGCCGTGTTAAGGCCGTGCTGCCGCTACGTGTCCGGCCCGTACCGTTTGCGCGACGGCCGGCGGAACGCGGGTTACTTCGCGGTCTTGGCCAGGAAGGCGAGGAGGTCCTGGCGGCTCACGACGCCGGTGGGCTTGCCTTCGACCAGCACGATCGCCGCGTCGGCTTCGCCGAGTACGGCCATCAGTTCCGACACGGGCTCGCCGGAGCCGACCTGCGGCAGCGGGGAGCTCATGTGCTTCTCCAGCGGGTCGGTGAGGGAGGCGCGCTGTGCGAAGAGTGCCGCGAGCAGTTCCTTCTCGACGACGGAGCCGATGACCTCGGCGGCCATGACGTCGGGGTGGCCGGCGCCGGGCTTGACGATCGGCATCTGGGAGACGCCGTATTCGCGCAGGACCTCGATGGCCTCGCCGACGGTTTCCTCGGGGTGCATGTGGACGAGGGAGGGGATGCCGCCCTCCTTGTCGGCCAGGACGTCGCCGATGCGGGCGGCCGGTCCGGCTTCCTCCAGGAAGCCGTGTCCGGCCATCCACTCGTCGCTGAAGATCTTGCTCATGTAGCCGCGGCCGCTGTCCGGCAGCAGGACGACGACGACGTCGTCGGGGCCGAGGCCTTCGGCGGCCTTCAGCGCGGCCACGACGGCCATGCCGCAGGAGCCGCCGACGAGGAGGCCTTCTTCCTTGGCGAGGCGGCGGGTCATCTGGAAGGAGTCCTTGTCGGACACCGCGATGATCTCGTCGGTCACGTTCGGGTCGTAGGCGGTGGGCCAGAAGTCCTCGCCGACGCCCTCGACGAGGTAGGGGCGGCCGGAGCCGCCGGAGTAGACCGAGCCTTCGGGGTCGGCGCCGATGACCTTGACTTTCCCGCCGCTGACCTCCTTGAGGTAGTTGCCGGTGCCGGAGATCGTGCCGCCCGTGCCGACGCCGGCGACGAAGTGGGTGATCTTCCCGTCCGTCTGCTCCCACAGTTCGGGGCCGGTGGTCTCGTAGTGCGAACGGGGGTTGTTCGGGTTGCTGTACTGGTCGGGCTTCCAGGCGCCGGGGGTCTCGCGCACGAGGCGGTCGGACACGTTGTAGTACGAGTCCGGGTGCTCGGGGTCGACGGCGGTCGGGCAGACGACCACGTCGGCGCCGTAGGCGCGCAGTACGTTGATCTTGTCCATGGACACCTTGTCAGGGCAGACGAAGATGCACTTGTAGCCCTTCTGCTGGGCCACGATGGCGAGTCCTACACCCGTGTTGCCGCTGGTCGGCTCCACGATGGTGCCACCGGGCTTGAGGGCTCCGCTCTGCTCGGCGGCCTCGATCATCCGTACGGCGATCCGGTCCTTCACGGATCCGCCGGGATTGAAGTACTCGACCTTCGCAAGGACGGTGGCCTGCAGGCCTTCGGTCACACGGTTGAGCTTCACCAGCGGGGTGTTGCCGACGAGGCTGATCATCGAGTCGTGGAATTGCACCATGTTCTCCAAGGAGGGGACTCCACGGGTTCTCCGGGAGGCACGGCCAGGGTATGCCGAAAGGGATTGGCCGACCGTGTGTACGGGGCAGGTAGGGGTCAACGAGGACCGAGGAGGTGGCCTGAAAGGTGTCCAGGGCGAGAACAGCCCGCCGTATCGCGGCGGGGGCGGCGTACGGCGGTGGCGGCATCGGACTGGTCGGGGCCGCCGCGGTCGGGCTGGTGCTGGCGGAGGTGCAGTTCGCGAAGCGGACGGTGGGTTCCGGGTTGCCGGACCCGCCGCGTGCGGACGGGCTGTACGGGAGTGAGTTCGGCGGCCCGGAGCAGAGTCCGGGCCCGCTGCGGCTGGGCATGCTGGGTGATTCCACGGCGGCCGGGCTGGGTGTGCGGCGGGCCCGGCAGACTCCGGCGGCGCTGCTGGCCTCGGGGCTCGCGGCGGTTGCGGAGCGGCCGGTGGAGCTGCGCAACGTGGCTCTTTCGGGTGCCATGTCGGACGACCTGGACCGCCAGGTGGGGCTGCTGCTGGACCGGGACGCGCCCCCGCCGGACGTCTGCGTGATCATGATCGGGGCGAACGACGTGACGCGCCGGATGCCGCCGACCCAGTCGGTGCGGCTGCTGACGTCGGCGGTGCGCAGGCTGCGGCTGGCGGGCTCGGAGGTGGTCGTGGGCACCTGCCCGGACCTGGGCACGATCGAGCCGGTGTACCAGCCTCTGCGCTGGCTCGCGCGGCGGGTGTCGCGGCAGCTGGCGGCCGCGCAGACCATAGGGGTGGTCGCGCTGGGTGCCCGTACGGTCTCGATGGGGGACCTCCTCGGTCCGGAGTTCGCCGCGAACCCGCGCGAGATGTTCGGGCCGGACTCGTACCACCCGTCGGCGGAGGGGTACGCGACGGCTGCCATGGCGGTGCTGCCGACGCTGTGTGCGGCGTTGTCGTTGTGGCCGGAGTCGGACCGGCTGGACGTGTCCCGGGACGAGGACATGCTGCCCGTGGCGAAGGCCGCGTCGGCCGCGGCGGGGCAGGCGGGTACGGAGGTCACGGCGGCCCGCGGTCCGTGGGTGCTGCTCAAGCACCGCCGTCGTCGGCGGGTGCCGGGCGAGGACCCCGCTCCCGCGGCGTCGGACACGGCGGAGCTCGCACCGTAGGGGGTGTGGGCCCGTACCGGGGCGGGGTGGCGCACCCTTGGTGGTGCGGGCCCCGCCGGCCGGGCCCGTGGGAGCGACCGGCATCACACCCCCAGGCCGGTGACCTCGACCGTACGGGGCGGTAACTTCGCATCCGGTCCCGCAACGACGCACCCCTTGGAGTCCCGATGCCCGAAGCCGTCATCGTTTCCACCGCCCGCTCTCCCATCGGGCGCGCCTTCAAGGGGTCTCTCAAGGACGTCCGCCCGGACGACCTGACCGCGACGATCGTCCAGGCCGCGCTGGCCAAGGTGCCGGAGCTGGACCCGCGTGACATCGACGACCTGATGCTGGGCTGTGGTCTGCCGGGCGGTGAGCAGGGCCACAACCTCGCGCGCATCGTGGCCGTGCAGATGGGCATGGACTTCCTGCCGGGCGCCACGATCACCCGGTACTGCTCGTCGTCGCTGCAGACGTCCCGCATGGCCCTGCACGCCATCAAGGCGGGCGAGGGCGACGTCTTCATCTCCGCGGGCGTCGAGATGGTCTCGCGGTCCGTGAAGGGCTCCTCGGACGGCCTGCCGGACACCCACAACCCGCTTTTCGGCGAGGCGGAGGCCCGTACGGCGGCCGTCGCGCAGAGCGAGGGCTCGTCGTGGCACGACCCGCGTGAGGACGGCCTGGTCCCGGACGCGTACATCGCGATGGGCCAGACCGCGGAGAACCTGGCCCGCCTCAAGGGCGTGACCCGCCAGGACATGGACGAGTTCGGCGTCCGCTCCCAGAACCTGGCCGAGGAGGCCATCAAGAACGGCTTCTGGGCCCGCGAGATCACCCCGGTCACGACGCCGGACGGCACGGTCGTCTCCACGGACGACGGTCCGCGTGCCGGCGTGACCCTGGAGGGCGTGCAGGGCCTCAAGCCGGTCTTCCGTCCCGACGGCCTGGTGACGGCCGGCAACTGCTGCCCGCTGAACGACGGCGCGGCCGCGCTGGTCATCATGAGCGACACCAAGGCCCGCGAGCTGGGTCTGACCCCGCTGGCCCGGATCGTCTCCACCGGTGTCACCGGCCTCTCCCCCGAGATCATGGGCCTGGGCCCGGTCGAGGCGTCGAAGCAGGCCCTGAAGCGGGCCGGTCTGACGGTCGGCGACATCGACCTGTTCGAGATCAACGAGGCCTTTGCGGCGCAGGTCATCCCGTCGTACCGGGACCTGGAGATCCCCCTCGACAAGCTGAACGTCAACGGCGGGGCCATCGCCGTGGGTCACCCCTTCGGGATGACCGGCGCCCGCCTGACGGGCACGCTGATCAACAGCCTGCAGTTCCACGACAAGCAGTTCGGCCTGGAGACGATGTGCGTGGGCGGCGGCCAGGGCATGGCGATGGTGATCGAGCGGCTGAGCTGAGCCGTAGCGGAGGGTAGGGGTCGCGCGGCCGTGCCGATGTGCGGCACCTGCCCGCAGCGGTGGCGAAGCTCAGCGCGACCACGAAGAGGGCGGCTGAGCTGAGCCGTGGCGGAGGGTTTGAGCCGTAGCGGAGGGTGAGGGCGTGCTGACGGGATCTTGTGGCGGGGCAGGCGCCCCTAGGATCTGCGGGCCGTACTGACGCCGCTTCTAATCCCGTCGCGGCCTACCTGTGACCGAATCTCCCCCAGGATGTGACATACGTCCTGGGGGATCGGTGTTTATGCAGGTCACGCACTGCACAGGGGTGAAGGGTGTGACGAACGACCTGTCCATTTCGTGACGTAATGCACTGCACGCCATTCCCAGGCCGGGACACTCTGATGTAGGAAGTCGGGGGATCGAATCACCTCAGGAGTTAGTCAGTGAGCGCCATGTCTCTTGCCCTGCTGCTGACCACTGCCGCTGCCACGGCCGTGGGCGCTGCTGCTCTGCACGCCGTCCACGGTCTGCGCAAGCAGGTCACCGCCCTGCGCGGTGAGCTGGCGGTGCCGGTCCGCACCCGCGGCACGACCGTCCCGCACGCCCGCCACACCGTCGAGTCCCCCGCCGCGGAGATACGAGCCGCCGTGGCCGAGGCCCTGGCCGAGGAGCGTGAGCGCGAGCTGGCCGAGGCGCGCGCCTTCTGGGCCGCGCAGGAGGCCCGGGACGCCGCCGACGCCCCGTCGCTGCTGGGCGGCCTGTCCGGGCTCGGCGAGGACAGCCCGGTCTTCCTGCCCCGGCAGGCCGATCTGGTGGGTCTGGAGCCGGTCCTGGGCGAGGAGGTGCTGGACGAGCTGCCCGGTTATCCCGAGGATTCGGCCGAGCTGGCCGCCGCCCGCCGGCGCCACCCCTCGCACCCGGACTTCGTACCGGTCCAGGCCTCGCACCCCGGCGCCGACCACGAGCGCACCGTGAGCCGGCTGGAGGAGCTGGCGGAGGCCCGTACGGCCCTCGTGGACGTCCGTCCCGGCCCGCTGGGCACGCTGGACGTGTACGTCTTCACGGACGGCACGACGCTGTGCATGACCCCGGGGCACCGGGAGACCGCGGAGCGCCTGGCCGAGGCGCTGCGCTCGGGCACGGCCCCGGTCCTGCTGGGTGGTTCGGGGATCTCCGGCGCCTATGCACTGACCTTCTCCTGCGGTGACTCCGAGGACCCCGACAGCAACGTCTACATCCTCGCGGACCGCGTCATCGCATCGCTCTGATCTCCGCCTGCTCCACCAGCGACACGGCCTCGTCCAGCAGCTCGGACGGGGCCTTCGCCGTGTCCGGTGAGCCGGCCGGGCCGGCCCCGCCGCGCAGGGCCTCGGCGAGGTCCTGTCCGGCCACCGCCACCTGGTCTCCGACGACGAAAAGACCCTCGTCGGGCATCTCCCTCGGCGGCCGCCCGGGCGCCTCCAGCCGCTGCGCGCGTACGGAGAGCTCGCGGGCCAGGTCCAGTGCGGCGGCGGCCGCTCCCTGCTGGAGGCGGCTCTGCGGGGCGGCCCGCAGGCGGTCGGCGAAACGTTCCACGGCGGCGCTCAGGGGCGAAGTGTCAAGCACCCGGCCGACCTTACGCGCCGCCCGGGCACCATTGCCAACGGGCGAACTCTCCGGCACGGTGGCGTGAAGAGAACAAGCACGGCAAAACCTCCGGAGGCGCCCATGTCCGTAGAGTTCTCCGAGCAGACCCACCGCAACATGATCGACAGAATCCCCCTGACCACCGGTCGTGAGGTCTCCGACTGGCTCCGCACCGTCGACGAAGGCCCCTCACTCGTCCGGTTCGAGGAGAAGGTCAGCTGGCTGCGCGGCGCGCACGAGCTGTCGTACGGCCAGGCCAAGGCGATCATCCACGAGTACGACCTGCGCCGGGCCGCACGACGGTTCGGCTGACCATTCCTCCCCCGAGGTCCCTACACACGCGGGAAGGCCCCGCGAGCGGTGTGCTCGCGGGGCCTTCGCCGTGCAGACGTACTGCCGGGGCGGGCCGGGCGGCCCGCCGGTGCTGCTAGTCGTCGCCGGAGAGGATCTGGAAGATGCGCAGCATCTCGATGTAGATCCACACCAGGGTCATGGTGAGGCCGAAGGCCGCCAGCCAGGCCTCCTCGCGCGGGGCGCCGTAGGTCACGCCGTCCTCGACCTGCTTGAAGTCGAGGGCGAGGAAGCAGGCGCCGAGGATGACGCCGATGGCGCCGAACAGCAGGCCGAGGCCGCCGCTGCGGAAGCCGAGGCCGTCACCGCCGCCGAAGACCGCGAACAGGGTGTTCGCGACCATCAGGAGGATGAAGCCCAGGGCCGCGGCCATCACGAAGCCGTAGAAGCGGCGGGTGACGCGGATCCAGCCCATCTTGTACGAGAAGAGCACGGCGGCGAAGACGCACATCGTGCCCAGCACCGCCTGGATGACCACGCCGGCACCGAAGTAGGTGCTGGTGGCCGCGCTGATCACGCCGAGGAACACGCCCTCGAACGCGGCGTAGGCCAGGATCAGGCCCGGGGCGGCCTTCTGCTTGAACGACTGGATCATCGCGAAGACGAACGCCACCAGGGCGGCGCCGATGCCGATCGCGTACGACGTCTTGAGGTTGGCCGGGTCGACGGGCAGCAGCACCCAGGAGAGGGTCGCCGTCACGATGAGCGTGCCGAGCGTCATGGCCGTACGGCTCACGACGTCGTCCATGGTCATCGCGTTGGTGCGCGCCGGCGCCTGCGGCATACCCGTGGCCGGGTCCATCGCGTACGGGTTCGTCGCGTACGGGTTGGTCCCGGCCTGCTGGTGCTGCGCGTCAAAGCCCGCGTAGCCACCGTTGTCGCGGCTGAACCCCCGTCGCGAGAAGACCGGGTTACTGCTCCTCATCTCACTCCTCCGTGGCCACCGAGCGCGGCCTTGCAACAAGAGTAATGCGCTCGCAAAGAAAGCACCCTACTGCTGGAGGAGGATCTTAGGAGAAGGCACGGCGAAGCGCAGGGGATAAACGAGGGCCCCGCGGCTTCCGCGCGGAGGACCTCGTCGCCCGTACTGTCGCCAGTCCGTCGCCAGAGCTGCAGAACTGCGGAGCTGCGGAGTGCCCGGAGCCGGACTTGAACCGGCACGGCCCGAAGGCCAGCGAGGTTTAAGCTCGCCGTGTCTGCATTCCACCATCCGGGCAGGGCGTGGCGGCCCCCGTGGAAAAAGCCTTGAACGCGGTGCCGAGCCTATCGGGAACACCCTCACCACCGACGGGCCGTCTTTCCGATGTTGTCTGATTTTATTGGCGCTTGAGGGTCCGTCAGGCCCCGGAACGCACGGTCGGCCCGTTCTGTACGCCGATCACGACCTGTACGGGAATGACGGGATTTCGATGGCCCGCGCCACCCCTCGCGCCACCCTCCCGCGTCACCCCCGGCGGCCCTGGCCGCCTCCCGCCGCGCGCGGGCTGCCGCCCCTCTCCGGCCGGAGCCCCTGTCATACCAGAGGAGGAGGCGCACGCACCCGCCGTCAGTCTCCGGTGGGCCCGGAAACAGGCACGGCGGCTGATCCGCGGCGGGTAAGGGTGCGGTGAGGATGGAGGGGTCCCCGCACAACAGACCGAGGAGCCGTCCCGTGACCACCATGAACTACGCCCCGCACACCGCCCAGGCCGTGGCCGCGCGCGCCACCGGCCTCTCCAAGGTGTACGGCCAGGGCGAGACCCAGGTGGTCGCCCTGGACAACGTCTCCGTGGACTTCGGCCAGGGACAGTTCACCGCGATCATGGGCCCCTCCGGCTCCGGCAAGTCCACCCTGATGCACTGCGTCGCCGGCCTGGACACCTTCTCCGCCGGCTCCGTCCGCATCGGCGAGACCGAGCTGGGCTCCCTGAAGGACAAGCAGCTCACCCAGCTGCGCCGGGACAAGATCGGCTTCATCTTCCAGGCGTTCAACCTGCTGCCCACGCTGACGGCCCTGGAGAACATCACGCTTCCCATGGACATCGCGGGCCGCAAGCCCGACAAGCAGTGGCTCGACACCGTCGTGGACATGGTCGGCCTCTCCGGCCGCCTCGGCCACCGGCCCACCCAGCTCTCCGGCGGCCAGCAGCAGCGCGTGGCGGTCGCCCGCGCCCTCGCCTCCCGCCCCGAGATCATCTTCGGTGACGAGCCGACCGGAAACCTGGACTCCCGCTCCGGCGCCGAGGTCCTCGGCTTCCTGCGCAACTCCGTCCGCGAGCTCGGCCAGACCGTCGTGATGGTCACCCACGACCCCGTCGCCGCCTCCTACGCGGACCGCGTCATCTTCCTCGCCGACGGCCGGATCGTCGACGAGATGCTCAGCCCCAGCGCCGACGGCGTGCTGGACCGTATGAAGGCCTTCGACGCCAAGGGCCGCACCAGCTGATCCCGGGTCCCGCCCCGGCCCTTCCTCCAGACTTCCAGCCCCAGGACTGAGATCCCCCATGTTCCGTACCGCCCTGCGCAACGTCCTCGCGCACAAGGCCCGGCTGCTGATGACGGTGCTCGCCGTCACCCTCGGCGTCGCCTTCGTATCCGGCACCCTCGTCTTCACCGACACCCTCAAGAAGTCCCTCTCCGGCCAGTCGGCCAAGAGCTACGACGGCGTCGCCGTCTCGGTCACCTCCTTCGGCCAGGGCCGCAACGAGCAGGGCCTGAAGGAGGGCGAGCCCGGCCTCGGACAGCAGACCGTCGACAAGATCAAGGCGCTCCCGGGCGTCGACTCCGTCTCCGGCCGCGTCTCCGGCTTCGCCGGCGTCGGCGACGAGGACGGCAAGCTGATCGGCGCCGGCTGGTCCAACCAGGGCGCCAACTACACGCCCGTCAAGGACGGCAAGAACCCGCGCTACGCCTTCGTCACGGGCGCCGGTCCGGCCAAGGCCGACGAGGTCGCCCTCGACAAGGCCACCGCCGACAAGGGCGGCTACAAGGTCGGCGACAAGGTCCGCGTCGCGACCAACGGCCCGGTCAAGGAGTACTCCCTCGCCGGCGTCTTCACGACCGAGGACGGCGCCGTCCAGGCCGGCGGCAGCCTGGTTCTGTTCGAGACGACGGTCGCCCAGGAGCTCTACCTCAAGCCCGGCTACTTCCAGGAGCTGTCGGTCGCCGCGAAGAGCGGCGCCTCCGCCGACAAGCTGCTCGCCGACATCAAGCCGCTGCTCGACGAGAAGACCACCAAGGCACAGACCGGCGCGGCGCTCGCCGCGGAGCAGGCCAAGCAGATCGAGAAGGGCCTCAGCCACCTCAGCACGATGCTGCTCGTCTTCGCCGGCATCTCGCTCTTCGTCGGCATCTTCCTGATCTACAACACCTTCACGATGCTGGTCACCCAGCGCACGAAGGAGCTGGCCCTGCTGCGGGCCGTCGGCGCCAACCGCGGCCAGGTCATGCGCTCCGTGCTCGCCGAAGCCCTCGTCGTCGGCGCCGTGTCGGCCGCCGCCGGCCTGCTCGGCGGCATCGGCCTGGCGCTCGGGATCCGCTCCGTCATCGGCTCCCTCGGCGCCAAGCTGCCGGGCGGCGCCCCCGTCATCGCCCCGGGCACCATCGTCGCCGCCCTCGTCATCGGCGTCGTCGTCACCACCGTCGCCGCCGTGCTGCCGGCCTGGCGCACCGGCCGGATCGCGCCGGTCGCCGCCATGGGCAGCGCCCACCTGCCGGCCACCTCGAAGTCCCTGCTCGTCCGCAACATCCTCGGGTCGATCATCAGCATCGGCGGTATCGGCCTGGTCTTCCTGGGCGTCTCCACGGGCGGCGACACGGGCCGCATGACCATGGGCGGCGGCGCCTTCTTCATGCTGATCGGCATGATCGTGCTGCTGCCGCTGCTGTCGAAGCCGGTCATCGGCGCCGTCCGCCCGCTGCTGCAGAAGGTGTTCGGCGTCCCCGGCAAGCTGGCCGCCCAGAACGCCGTCCGCAACCCGCGGCGCACCGCCGTCACGGCCGCCTCGCTGGCGATCGGCCTGACCCTCGTCACCACGCTGTCCGTGCTCGGCATCACCATCGGCAAGGTCGTCGACCGGATGAGCACCGAGAAGCTCAAGGCCGACTACCGGGTGTCGATGTCCTCCGACGCGGGCAGCCTCGACAAGTCCGTGGCCGAGACCCTGGCCAAGGCCCCCGGCATCAAGGCGGTCTCCCCGCAGACGGCCGGCTACTTCCTGGTCGACGGCGACTTCCGGGCCGCCTCCGGCGTCAACCCGGCCACCATCGGCCAGCTCCTCAACGTCGAGGTCCTCAGCGGTTCGCTCGACAGCCTCGGCAAGGGCGAGGTCGCCGTCGCCGAGAAGACCGCCAAGAAGCAGAACTTCACCGTCGGCCGGCCGATCAAGCTGACGTACGACGACGGGCAGGAAGCGTCCGTGACGGTCGGTGCGATCTTCAAGGACATGGAGGGCCTGCTCTCCCCCTACGTCATCGACGACAAGATCCTCAGCTCGCACAGCGAGGAGACGTACATCCCGGAGGTGTACGTCAACGTCGAGGGCGGGGCCTCCAAGGCCGCCCAGCAGAAGGTCGTCGACGCCCTCGGCAAGAACCCGGCCATCACCGTCGCCACCCAGCAGGACATGCGCAACGAGATGGGCGGCCTGATCAACACGATGCTGAACATCATGTACGGCCTGCTCGGCATGGCGCTCGTCATCTCGGTGCTCGGCGTGGTCAACACCCTGGCCATGTCCGTCTTCGAGCGGACCCAGGAGATCGGCATGCTGCGGGCCATCGGCCTCGACCGCAGCCGGGTCAAGAACATGATCCGCCTCGAAGCCGTGGTGATCTCCCTCTTCGGAGCCGTCCTCGGCGTCGCCATCGGCATCTTCCTCGCCTGGGCCGTCGGCTCCACGCTGGCGAAGTCCATGCCCAGCTACGAGCTGATCCTCCCGTGGGACCGGATCGGGATCTTCCTCCTGCTGGCCGCCGTGGTCGGCGTCCTGGCCGCCATGTGGCCGGCCCGCAGCGCCGCCCGCCTGAACATGCTGACCGCGATCAAGACCGAGTAGCGGAACGCGGGAACCGGTACGGGGAGGGGCCCCGGGGCGATATCGCCCCGGGGCCCCTCGCGTCGTCCGCGCGGGAACGGTCAGGGGGTGTCCGGGGGTGCGCCCCAGGTGCGGGGCCGCAGCGGCAGACCCGAGTCCCCGCGGCCCGCGGACCGCACCGCGAGCACCTGGTTGACCCCGAGGCGGCCCCGCTCGAAGCCGAGCGCGGACGCCGCCATGTAGAGCTGCCAGACCCGGACCCGGCCGGCCGAGGTGAGGGCCGCGGCCTCGTCCCAGTGCCGCTCCAGGCGTGCCACCCAGGCGCGCAGGGTCAGGGCGTAGTGCTCGCGCAGCGCCTCGACGTCGCGGACCTCGAAGCCGGCGCGTTCCAGTTCGGCGACGGTGGTGCCGACCGGGGAGAGCTCGCCGTCGGGGAAGACGTACGCGTCGATGAACTCGTCCACCCGGTAGGCGGATTCGTCGGCCTCGGGCGGGCGGGCGATCTGGTGGTTGAGCAGCCGGCCGCCGGGGCCCAGCAGGGCGTGCAGGGTGCGGGCGTAGTCGCGGTAGCGGGTGGCGCCGACGTGTTCGGCCATCCCGACGGAGGAAATGGCGTCGTAGGGCCCGTCCTTGACGTCCCGGTAGTCCTGGATGCGGATGTCGACCAGATCGGCCAGGCCCTCGTCCGCGGCCTTCTTGCGGGCGTACACGGCCTGTTCGCGCGAGAGGGTGATGCCGGTGACGCGGGCGCCGTACGCGCGGGCCGCGTGCAGGGCCATGGAGCCCCAGCCGCAGCCGACGTCGAGGAGCCGGTCCCCCGTCTTCAGGCCGAGCTTGCGGCAGACCAGGTCCAGCTTGTCGTGCTGGGCCTGCTCCAGGGTCGAGCCGGGGGTCCAGTAGGCGCAGGAGTACACCATGGAGGGGCCGAGGACCAGTTCGTAGAAGTCGTTGCCGACGTCGTAGTGGTGGCTGACGGCCTGCCGGTCACGGCCCTTGGTGTGCATGGGGCCGCCGCGCCGCGCCGCCTCCTCCGCGGGTGGCGGGGGCGCCGGCAGCGGGCGGGCCAGGGTGAGGAGGTCCCGTACGGCGCCGCGCGTGTCCGCGTCGCGCAGCAGGGCGGCGGTGTCGGCGGCGGCGCCCGCGGCGGCCGAGGCGCGCCGGGGCAGGAGGGTGCGCAGTGCGGTGAGGCGGGACGGGGCGGGGGCGGGGGCCGGTTGCCGGTCGCGTTCCCAGAGCAGGCCGGCCACCCGGTCCAGCAGCTCGAACAGGTCGCCGTCGACGGTCAGGTCGCCGGCCACCCAGGCGCGGGCGAGGCCCAGTTCGCCTGGCTTCCACAGCATCCGGCGCAGGGCGCGGCGTCCCCGGACGACGAGGACGGGGCCGCCGGGCGGCCCGGCCTCGCTTCCGTCCCACGCTCGGATGCGCACGGGCAGGGGGCCGCCCAGCAGGGTCTCGGCAAGAGCGGCCAGCCGCGGAGCGGCGTCGGTCATGGCGCACCTCCACAAGGTTCCGACCCATCCGTCTACCCATCCGCGGCCCCGGGTACGCCGAAGGGGCCGCCCGCACCACGGATGGCGGGCGGCCCCTTCGGGGTCGTACCTTCGGCCGGCTCAGCGGCCGGACTCCCGACGCGGGGTCAGGAGGCCTTGGCCTTCTCGGCCGGGGCAGCGGCGGCGGCGGGGGCCGGCGCCGGCTTGGCGGCCTCGTAGAACTCCTCGCGCGGGGTTTCCAGCGCACCGAGGGAGACGACCTCGCGCTTGAGGAACATGGCGAGGGTCCAGTCGGCGAAGACGCGGATCTTGCGGTTCCAGGTCGGCATGGCCATGCCGTGGTAGCCACGGTGCATGTACCAGGCGAGCCGGCCCTTGAGCTTGATCTTCGTCTTGCCCATGACGATCATCGCGACGCCCTTGTGGAGGCCGAGGCCCGCCACCGCACCCTTGTTGGAGTGCGAGTACTCGGCCTGCGGGAAGCCCCGCATGCCCGCGATGACGTTGTCGCCGAGGACCTTGGCCTGGCGCAGCGCGTGCTGGGCGTTCGGCGGGCACCAGGCGTTCTCGACGCCGGCCTTGCGGGCGGCCATGTCCGGAACCTGGGCGTTGTCGCCGGCGGTCCAGATGTAGTCCGTGCCCTTGACCTGGAGGGTCGGCTCGGCGTCGACGTGGCCGCGCGGGCCCAGCGGCAGGCCGTAGCGGGCCAGGACCGGGTTCGGCTTGACGCCGGCGGTCCACACGATGGTGTTGGAGTCGACCTCAAGGCCGTTCTTCAGCACCACGTGGCCGTCCACGCAGGAGTCCATGGAGGTGTTGAGGTAGATCTCGATGCCGCGGGCCTCAAGGTGCTCCTTGCCCCAGGTGCCGAGCTTGGGCCCGACCTCGGGAAGGATCTTGTCGGCCGCGTCGACCAGGATGAAGCGCATGTCCTCGCGCTTGATCGTGGAGTAGTACTTCGCGGCGTCGCGGGCCATGTCCTCGACCTCGCCGATCGTCTCGGCGCCGGCGAAGCCGCCGCCGACGAAGACGAAGGTGAGAGCCTTGCGGCGGACGTTCTCGTCCGTCGTGGACTCGGCCTTGTCGAGCTGCTCAAGTACGTGGTTGCGCAGGCCGATGCCCTCCTCGACACCCTTCATGCCGATGCCCTGCTCGGCGAGGCCGGGGATCGGGAAGGTGCGGGAGACGGCGCCGAGGGCGATCACCAGGTAGTCGAAGGGCAGCTCGTACGCCTCGCCGACCAGCGGCGTGACGACGGCGACCTTGCGGTCCTGGTCGATGCTGGTGACCCGGCCGGTGAGAACCTCAGCCTTGGGCAGCACGCGTCGCAGCGGGACGACGACGTGCCGAGGCGAGATGCTGCCTGCGGCCACTTCGGGGAGGAAGGGCTGGTAGGTCATGTACGAGCGCGGGTCGACGACCGTGACGGTCGCCTCGCCGTAGCGCATCTTCTTCATGATGCGCTTGGCTGCGTACAGGCCTACGTACCCACCCCCTACAACGAGGATCCTGGGACGCTCCGTGGTGCTCATGAGAACGAGTATCCAGCACCCAATGGGGTGTTGCTCGTGAGCCCCTTCACAAGGAGTCGGGAGGGCTCTGCTACACTCCGCCGCCCACGTGACGGACGTCATGGCGGGCAACGGGAACCAAGGGTGCGCAGGAGTCGTTGTTCACCCGTCCTGAACTGGCCTCCAAGGCCGAAACCGGAGTAGACCACCGGGTTCGTGGATACCTACCGGCGACGCTCTCCGACCGCCGCGAATCGCACGAACGCCCACCCCCGGCGCCCCCGCGAGCCCCGGAACGGCCCGAAGCGGCCCGCCGGTGAGCCGTCCGGCACATTTTCCTTGTGAAGAACTTCACGAAGTTGGTCCGCGCAGGAGGACCCAAGGCCCCTGTAAAGGCCTCTCCAAGGTCCCGAAACAGGCACATCACCCCCCGGTTCCTCCGTCCCGGCGGCGCTGCGTGTGGGATCCACGGGGTCAGACCCCGCGATGACCTTTCATCCGTTGGCCCCCGCCGCACGCTCCAGGCCGGAGGTCGTCGCGTCGTGGCGAGGTCCGGGGCGGCACCCGGCCCGGAACACGGCAGCGGCGCCGCGGTGGAGTCACCGGAGCGCCGCCGCACAGCCGTGCCGCGGTCAGGACCGCTGCTTGTCCGCCTCGGCCTCTTCGGCGGTCTTGATCGCGATTCCGTCGAGGATGTCGTGCTCCGAGACCACCACCTCCGAGGCGCCGGTGCGTTCCATGACGGCCAGCAGGACCAGCGCGCCCGCGCCGATCACGTCCACCCGGCCCGGGTGCATCACGGGGATCGCCGCGCGCTCGGCGTGCGTGGCCGTCAGCATCCGCCCGGTGATCTCACGTACCTGCTCGTAGGAGATCCGGGAGTGGTGGATCTCCGACGACCGGTACTCGGGCAGCCCGAGGGCGATCCCGGCGACGGTGGTCACCGATCCCGCCAGGCCCACCAGGGTGCGCGCCTCGGCCAGCGGGACCGTCTCGGACGCCAGGTCGAGGGCGGCCTCGATGTCGGCGCGGACGGCCGCGATCTGCTTCTCGGTCGGCGGGTCGGTCACGGCGCCGTCCACCACGAGGTGGCGCTCCGTCAGCCGGACGCAGCCGACGTCCACGCTGCGGGCGGCCCGTACGTGCTCGTCGCCGACCACGAACTCGGTGGAGCCGCCGCCGATGTCGACGACGAGGAACGGCCGCTCCAGGTTCTCGTGCGCGGTCAGCTCCATGGTGGCGCCGGTGAAGGAGAACTCCGCCTCCTGGTCGCCGGAGATCACCTCGGGCTCGACGCCCAGGATCTCCACCACGCCGCGCACGAAGTCGTCACGGTTCTCGGCGTCGCGGGAGGCTGAGGTCGCCACGAAGCGCACCCGCTCCGCGCCGAACTCCTCGATGACCGCCGCGTACTCACGGCAGGCGGCGAAGGTGCGCTCCAGCGCCTCGGGGGCCAGGCGTCCGGTCTTGTCCACGCCCTGGCCGAGCCGGACGATGATCATCCGCCGGTCCAGTTCGACCAGCTCGCCCGTGGCCGGGTCGCAGTCCGCCACGAGCAGCCGGATGGAGTTGGTACCGCAGTCGATGCCCGCGACCCGGGTCACTCGGACTCCTCTTCCTTCTTCTCGCCGCACGGCGTGACGCAGGCGCCCTTGGCCCACCACTCGGGCAGCATCGCGAGGGCCTCGTCGCCGAACGGGTTCACGCCGGGGCCGGCGGCCAGCGAGTGGCCGACCAGCACGTGCAGGCACTTGACCCGGTCCGGCATCCCGCCGGCGCTCGGGAAGCCCTGAAGCACCTCGATGGCGTCACGGCGGCGGATGTAGTCCTCGTGCGCGGCCCGGTAGGCGGCGGCGAGTTCCGGGTCCTCGGCGAGCCGGGCCTGCATCTCCTTCATCACGCCGTTGGCCTCCAGCGTGCCGATGGCGGAGGCCGCGCGCGGGCACGTCAGGTAGTACAGCGTCGGGAAGGGGGTGCCGTCGGGAAGCCGCGGCGCGGTCTCCACCACGTCGGGCTGGCCGCAGGGGCAGCGGTGCGCGATGGCGCGCAGCCCGCGCGGCGGGCGGCCGAGCTGCTGCTCGAACGCCTCGATGTCCGCGTCGGTCGGCTCGGTCCGGTCGGTCTGGGGCGGGGGCGTCTGCATGCCTGGAGGAAGTCTCTTCGTTCTCGTGGATGGGTGCTGCGGTGGTGCCGTGCTCAGTCGCCGGGGCGGTCGGCCTTGTCGACGCCGTCCCAGACGTTGGAGTACCAGGGGCGGTCCGAGCCGGCGTGGCCGGTCCGGTGCGGCTCCGGGGGCTGGGCCCCGGGGTCGCTCATGATGTAGCCGACCTCCCCCGGGCGCAGGTAGTGCAGGTGCTTGCGCGCCTGTTGCTCCGCGTAGGCGTCGTCCTGCCAGCGGGCCTTCTCGTCGCGCAGCCGCTCCAGGCGGTCCCGCGCGGCCGCGGCGGCCCGCTGCTGCTCCGCGATCTCCGAGCGCTGGGAGACGTACTGGCGCATCGGATACGCGAGGGCGACCACCAGCGTACAGAGCACGAGCACCAGGAGGGCGGCCCTGCCGGTGAGGCGGCTGCGGCGCACCTGCCGGCGCGACTGCGAGCGGTAGACGTGGGCCGCGGTCCGCTCACCGAGCTGCTTGAGCCGCGTCGCCGTGGAGAAGGTGGAGAACCGATCCCGGTTCCCGGCCATTGGTCCGCCTCCCCTTTGTACGCACTACGCAATACGTCCCCGCACACGGTACGGGACCGAGTGCGGGGACGTACGGAGGCAGAGCGTGATTAGCCCTTGAAGCGCGGGAAGGCGCTGCGGCCCGCGTACACCGCGGCGTCGTCGAGGATCTCCTCGATGCGCAGCAGCTGGTTGTACTTGGCGACGCGGTCCGAGCGGGCCGGGGCGCCGGTCTTGATCTGGCCGCAGTTCACGGCGACGGCGAGGTCGGCGATGGTGACGTCCTCGGTCTCGCCGGAGCGGTGGGACATCATGCACTTGAAGCCGTTGCGCTGGGCCATCTCGACGGCGTCGAGGGTCTCGGTCAGCGAACCGATCTGGTTCACCTTCACGAGCAGGGCGTTCGCGGAGCCCTCCTCGATGCCGCGGGCCAGGCGCTCGGGGTTGGTGACGAAGAGGTCGTCGCCGACGATCTGGACCTTGGCGCCGAGGCGGTCGGTGATGGTCTTCCAGCCGGCCCAGTCGTCCTCGAACAGCGGGTCCTCGATGGAGACGAGCGGGTACGCCTCGACGAGCTCGGCGTAGTAGTCGGTCATCTCGGCGGCCGAGCGGGACTGGCCCTCGAACTCGTACTTGCCGTCCTTGTAGAACTCGGACGCGGCGACGTCGAGCGCGAGCGCGATGTCCTTGCCCGGGGTGTAGCCGGCCTGCTTGATCGCCTCGATGATGAGGTCGAGCGCGGCGCGGTTGGACTCCAGGTTCGGGGCGAAGCCGCCCTCGTCACCGAGGCCGGTGGACAGGCCCTTGGTGTGCAGGACCTTCTTGAGGGTGTGGTAGACCTCGGCACCCCAGCGCAGCGCCTCGGAGAAGGACTCCGCGCCGATCGGGGCGATCATGAACTCCTGGATGTCGACGTTGGAGTCGGCGTGCGACCCACCGTTGAGGATGTTCATCATCGGAACGGGCAGCAGGTGCGCGTTCGGACCGCCGAGGTAGCGGAAGAGGGGGAGGTCCGAGGCCTCGGACGCGGCGTGGGCGACGGCGAGCGAGACGCCGAGGATGGCGTTGGCGCCGAGCGAGCCCTTGTTGTCGGTGGCGTCCAGGTCGAACATGGCCTGGTCG
Organism: Streptomyces sp. TN58; assembly: GCF_001941845.1. Classification (NCBI taxonomy): domain Bacteria; kingdom Bacillati; phylum Actinomycetota; class Actinomycetes; order Kitasatosporales; family Streptomycetaceae; genus Streptomyces; species Streptomyces sp. TN58. Next base: position 2,939,366 of record NZ_CP018870.1, read on the forward strand.
ATCAGGCGCTGCTCGGTGGCGTCGTAGCCGACGAGCTCCGGGCCGATCTGCTCGATGACGGCGAGGACGGCCTTCTCGACACCCTTGCCCATGTAACGGTTGGGGTCACCGTCACGGAGCTCGATGGCCTCGAAGGCACCGGTGGAGGCGCCGGACGGAACGGCAGCACGGCCGGTGCTGCCGTCGTCGAGGCCCACCTCGACCTCGACCGTGGGGTTGCCTCGGGAGTCCAGGATTTCCCGGGCTACGACGACGTCGATGGACGGCACGAGCATCTCCTTCTGGGATGTGACGCTGGGTGTGCGGTGGCGTCAGGCCGTGGGATGGCCTGGCCGACTAGAGCCTAACCGGATCCGGGCACTCGCCCTGCCGACCGCCCGGGTCCTGGGACGAAAAAGGGCCCGAATACCCCTCTTCCCGGACATAGAGCCCTGGATGACGGGGGTTCCGCTGCCGCACACACCGCCGCCCGGCGCGTGGGGGGAGGGGCGCCGGGCGGTGGGAATTATGCGCGTTGTGTACGCTTTCGCGGCTCTCGCCGCGGTGGTCAGCTGAGCTTCAGCTTCTGCCCCGGGTAGATGAGGTCGGCGTCCGAGACGATGTCCTTGTTCAGCTCGAACAGCTGCTGCCAGCCGCCCTTGACGCCGTTGGCCTCGGCGATGGTGCCCAGGGTGTCGCCGGGCTTGACCTCGTACGAGCCGTTGCCGGTCTTCGGCGCGGCCGGGGCCGGGGTGCGCTCGGAGCGGGTGACCGGGGCCTCGGCGCGCTTGGTCTCCTTCTTCGGCGCGGCCTTGGTCTCGGTCTTCCTGGTCTCGGTCTTCTTCGTCTCGGCCTTCGGCTTGGTCGAGGCCGGGGTCTCGGAGGAGCCGCCGGTGTACGAGGAGTTCGACAGGCCCTTGCCGCAGTGCGGCCAGGCGCCCTTGCCCTGCTTCTTCAGGACCTTCTCGGCCACGGCTATCTGCTGCGCCTTCGAGGCCTGGTTGGCCTGCGCGGCGTACGACTTGCCACCGAAGGCCGCCCACGTGGAGGACGAGAACTGCAGCCCGCCGTAGTAGCCGTTGCCGGTGTTGATGGACCAGTTGCCACCGGACTCGCACTGCGCGACCTTGTCCCACTCGGACGCGGTGGCGGCGCTGGCGGCGCCCGCGGTCATCAGCGGGGCGGCGACGGCCACGCCGGCGACACCGGCGAGCGTGACGATGCGGACGGCCTTGGAGCCGCGACGGTGCTTGCCCTTGCCGGAAAGCAGCATGAGGTTTCTCCTCACCGACGCCTACGAGGTGAGCTGTCGGGTTCGGGCCTGTGAGTGCCCGGCGATGCGACTGGCGCACCGCTTAACCCCAAGCCGGTTGCGTGACCGTCTCTCAACGGCCGCTCGCGGCACCTACCTTGGTTCCCCCGCTCCTGCCTTCGGCGCTTGACGCGACGACTGTTCCCCCCGTCCGCCGGCAGGACTCGGCGATGCGGTCGAAGGAGCTCGCGGTGGCGAGCGATTCAGAAGGTAGACACAGCTCTCCCCGATGTTCAACGAGGAACATCGGGGAGAAAGGGCCCCTACTTGCGCTCTGCGAAGTGGTGTTTGCGCAGGTGAGACCGGGGTTTGCGGAAGCCCCCGGGCGGGACACGCCAGTTGACCCGAAGAGACACATGTCTCACTTGCAGAAAACCGACAATCAATGTCTTTCCGGGCGAACCAACTGTCCTTATTACGTGGTTAGATCCAGGTTCTGACCGGGCTTGATCAGGTTGGCGTCCTCGCCGATGACCTGCTCGTTGGCCGCGTAGAGGCCGCTCCAGCCGCCCTTCACACCCTTGGCGACCGCGATGGTCGCCAGGCTGTCGCCCGCCTGCACGGTGTAGACGGGGTCCGACGCGGCGTCAGCGGGGGCGCCCTCCTCGGGGGACGGCGCGCCACGGTGCTTGCCGCTGCCCTCGGCCGGGGTGGCACCCGGGGTCGCGGGGGTCTCCGGCGTCGCGGGGGCCGTCGGCTCGGTCGGGGACGGGCTCGGCGTCGCCGGCGGGGTGGTGGGCGCCGTCGGGTCCGCCGGGTCCGTCGGGAGGACCGGGGTCGTCGGGTCGGCGGGGCTCACCGGCGGGGTCGTCGGGTCGGTCGGGGCGACCGGGGTGCCCGGGTCGGCCGGAGGCGTCGTGGGGACGTCGGGCGCGGGCATGACGGGCAGTCCGAGGGACGGCGCGTCGGGGATCAGGAAGGGGGTGCCCGAGGGGCTGGGGGTCTCCGCGGTCGAGAGCCCGAAGTCCGTCGCCGGCTTGCCGCCCGTGGTGGAGGGCACGGCGTCGTCGGGGCGGGACGGCGCGGGGCCGACCGCGGTGGGGCTGCCGGGCAGACCGGGGTCCACGACCGCGGCCGGACCCTGCTGGTCCAGGCCGGCGGAGGCGGCGCACAGCGGCCAGGCCTGCGGCCCCTGGGAGGCCAGCACGCGCTCGGCCACCGCTATCTGCTGCGAGCGGCTGGCGAGGTCGGCCCGCTCGGCGAAGTCCAGACCGCCGGCGTTCTGCCACTGCTCCTGGGTGAACTGGAGGCCGCCGTACGCACCACTGCCGAAGTTGGCGCTCCACGAGCCGCCGCTCTCGCACTCGGCCACCTTGTCCCAGGTGGCGGTGTCGGCAGCGGTGGCGCTGGTGGCGGCGAGCAGCGGCATGGCCAGCGCTGAGCCAGTGACTCCGGCTGTGACTACCAGCGCGGGGACCTGGCGGGGTCGTCTGTGACGGCCGTTCCCGGAGAGCATGAGGGATCACCTTTCGCATAACAGCCTGGTAACGGCAGAACCTAGCGGCCTTCGAACGATTGTCACAAGTTCAAGCGGAATCTGACTTTTAATCAGATCCCGCGCAAGTGTTTTGAACTGTGAAGCGAACGGGAAGGGTGCGCAGCCCTCGCATGATCAAACCCCCACGCCAGCGCAGGTCTTGGGATGGAACGGCAAGTTCCAGATCGGGAAGGCGGGTCAGCAGGGTCGCCAGGGCGGTCTGCCCTTCGAGCCGGGCCAGCGGCGCGCCCAGGCAGTAGTGGATGCCGTGCCCGTACCCGAGGTGCTGGTTGTCGGTCCTGGAGAGGTCGAGGGCGTCCGGGTCGGCAAACCGCTCGGGGTCCCGGTCGGCGGCGGCGAGGACGACCAGGACCGGATCGCCGGTCTCGACGCGCTCGCCGCCGAGGGTCAGCGGTTCGGTGGCGAAACGCCACGTCGCGAGCTCAACGGGGCCGTCGTAGCGCAGGAGTTCCTCGACGCCGGTGGCCAGCAGTCCGCTCTCCCCGGCGGCCAGGGAGCTCTGCAGGCGCTCGCGCTGGGCGGGGTTCATGAAGAGGGAGTGGAGGCCGTTGCCGATCAGGTTCACGGTCGTCTCGAAGCCGGCGAAGAGCAGGATGAAGGCCATCGCGGTGGCCTCGCCCTCGGTCAGATGGTCGCCGTGGTCGCTCGCCCGGATGAGGTCGGAGATCAGGTCGTCACCCAGATCATCCCTTTTACGGTGGATGAGTTCGCCGAGATAGGTCCGCATCTGCTTCACCGACCGCGCGACCCCGCCCCGCGGACCTCCGCCGTGGCGGATCATCATCCCGGCCCAGTCGCGGAAGTCGTCCTGGTCCTCGCGCGGTACTCCGAGCATCTCGCAGATGGCGTAGATGGGAAGCGGGAACGCGAACTCGTGGATGAGGTCCGCCTCCCCCCTCCCCGCGAACCCGTCGATCAGGTGGTCGGTGAGCGCCTGCACCCGCGGGGCGAACTCGGCGACCCTGCGCGGGGTGAACGCCTTCGACACCAGACGCCGCAGCCGGGTGTGGTCCGGCGGGTCGATGTTCAGCAGATGCGTCATCAGCTCCGCCTTGCGCTCCCCCGGGATCCCGGTCTTGCCCTTGGCGTGCGCGGGCTCCGCGTGGTGCGCCGGATTCTTGCTGAGCCGCTGGTCGGCGAGGGCCTGGCGGGCGTCCGCGTAACGGGTGACGAGCCAGGCCTCGACCCCGCTGGGGAGCTTCGTACGGTGCACCGGGGAGTGCTCGCGCAGCCATGCGTAGGCCGGGTAGGGGTCGGTCGCGAACTCCCACGTGAAGAGTTCGGGCACCGGGCCGACGGAGGGAGTGGACGACTGATCGCGCATGTCCCCGACAGTAGCCGCCGCGCACCGGCGGTCCGGCGCGGGCCGCGGGCCGCCATCCCATATGACTGCTTCGCCGAGGCTGTCCGTAGATCGGACGGTGCTTGACCTCGGCCCGCCCGCGACTTCTACTTTCGGTCGTGTGGACGTGAGGATCTTGAAAAGCAGTTTCGCGGTGGTGGAGAGACGGGCCGAACACGCCGTCAAGTTCTTCTACTCGCACCTGTTCTGGCACAACCCCGGAGTCCGGGACCTCTTCCCGGCCTCCTCCGAGGACATGGAACGCCAGCGGGACCGGCTCTTCGCCGCGCTCACCCACGTCATCTCCCGGCTCGGCGACGACGAGACCCTCCGCCCCTACCTGCGCGACCTGGGCCGCGACCACCGCAAGTTCCTGGTCCGCCCCGAGCACTACGCGGTCGTCGGCTCCAGCCTGCTCGCCGCGCTCGCCGAGACCTCCGGCGAGGCCTGGACCCCGCAGGTGGAGAAGGCCTGGACCGAGGCGTACCAGGTGATCGCCGACGCCATGCTCGCCGGGGCGGACGCGAGCGAGGACCCTCCGTGGTGGGACGCGGAGGTCGTGCGCCACCTCCAGTACGGGCAGGACATCGGCGTGGTGACCCTGCGGCCGCACACCGCCTTCCCCTATCTCCCCGGCCAGTACACGAGCGTGAGCACCGCCCGCGTCCCCAGGACCTGGCGGACCTACTCCATAGGCAACGCGCCCCGCCCCGACGGCACCGTCGACCTGCACGTCAGCCGGATCGACCGCGGCCGGCTCAGCACCGCCCTGGTCCGCGAGACCCGGCCGGGCGACGTGCTGCGCCTCGGCGCCGCCGGCGGGCAGCTGACCTTCCGCCGCTCCGACCGCCCGGTCAGCCTGATCGCCGCCGGCACCGGCTGGGCCCCGATCCGGGCCCTGCTGGAGGAGCTCGCGGCCCGGCCGCCCGAGCAGGACGTACGGCTCTTCGTGGTGGCCCGGGACGGCGCGCACCTCTACGACCGGCCGCTCATCGACGCGTACGGCGCATCCTGCGGCTGGCTCGACGTCACCTACATCACCCCAGCCCCCGGCCGGCACCGCAACGAGGCCACCGAACGGCTCGCGACCGCCCTCGGCACCCGGGGCCTGTGGCCCGACCAGGACGTCTACCTCAGCGGGCCGGGGCCGTTCGTCGACGAGACCGCGCACCTCCTGGAAGGGCTCGGCGCCCTTCCCGGCCGCCTCTTCCACGACCGCGTACCCGGCGCGGGCGGCGAGCACGGGCAGGGCGGCCGCCCGCTGGGCTTCGCCGAGTGGCTGCTGAACCGCCCGGCGCCGCACTGGCACGACCCCTCGGCCCGCGCCCCGAGGGAGTACTGAGGGCGCGGGGGCCGAGGCCCGGGGCCCGCGACCCGGGGGCGGCCTACTCCGTGGGGGTTCCTACACCCTCGGCGGCCCGGATCGCGTCGCGGTAGACGCGGGCCGCCGCGCGCAGCGCGGTCTCGGGGTCGACCCCCTCCGCCTCGGCGCGCGCCGCCAGTTCCAGCAGTTCGTAGCCGATGCCGTCGCCGCGGGGCAGTTCCACGGCCACCCCGCCCGTACGGGCCCGGCCCGCGAGCTTGGCCGCGAGCGCCAGGCCCGGCTGGCCCACCGGGATGCCGTCGGTGACCGACTCCCGCTGCTTCTCGACCGCCTTGGTGCGCTGCCAGTGCGCGTGCACGTCCTCCGGGGTCTCGGCGGCCGCGTCGCCGAAGACGTGCGGGTGCCGGTGGATCAGCTTCTGCACGAGGGCTCCGGCCACGTCGTCGATGGAGAAGGCCCCCAGGCCCTCGCCGTCGGAGCCGCCGTCCTCCTCCCCCTCGTCCTCGGAGCCCTCGTCCTCGCGGACGGGGACGCCCTCCTCGGCGATCCGGGCGTGGAAGACCACCTGGAGCAGGACGTCGCCGAGCTCTTCGCGCAGTTCCTCCCGGTCGCCGTCCTCGATCGCCTCGACGAGTTCGTACGCCTCCTCGATCGCGTACTTGGCCAGGCCGCGGTGGGTCTGCCGGGAGGTCCACGGGCACTCCCGCCGGACCCGGTCCATCACCTGGACCAGGTCGAGCAGGCGGGCGCCCGGCAGGTCGTAGGAGCCGGGCAGCAGCTCCAGGTCGGGCATGGCGACCCGGCCGGAGCCGGCCAGCCGGGCCAGGCCGTCGGTGAGCCGCTGATCGCCCTCCCCGGCCGGGAGCACCACGACCGTGCGGCCGCCCGCGCAGTCCTCGACCAGCTCGTGCGCGTCGGGGACCGTGTACTCGACCTCGACGCCCGCCTCCCGCAGGTACGGCAGCTGCGGGTGGCCGGGGTCGGCGCACAGCACCCGGTCCGCGGCGTGCAGGATCTGCCACGCCGGCCAGGACAGCACGCCGGGGGCGACCCGGTGGCTGGTGGTCAGCAGGACGATACGGCCGGTGGGCTCGGGGGCGGCGGTGGGCCGGGAGTGCTCGGTCACCCTCCGAACCTACCTCCGCCGCGGGGCGTCAGGCTCCGGCGGGTGCCTGCTCGGGGCGGGTCCGCTGGGTGATCCAGGGGGTCTCCACCGGGCCCAGTCCGACCTGCTGCGCGTCCCAGGCCCCGTAGCGCGGGTTGACCTCGATGTGGAGGGCCTCCGACGCCTTCGCCAGCGGCTCGATGATCTTGTCCTCGCCGTAGCGCTCGCTCAGCTTGCCGAGCAGCAGCTGGAAGCGCACCTCCTCGTCGATCTGCCCGGCGGCGAGCGGGACACGGCCCTGGAGGGCGGCCTGCTCCAGCTCCGCCGCGCCCCTGCCGCCCTCCTGGGCCCTGCGGGCCTCCTCGACCTCCTTGGTGGAGACCGAGATGCCGGCGTCCTTCGCGGCCCGCTCCAGCACCCGGAGCTGGATCATCTTGCCGAGTTTGATCCGGTCCAGCTGAGGGGTGTTGGAGATGAGGGTCGCGGCGTGCTCGGAACGGTTCTGCGCGGCGCGGACCTCGCCCACCTGGGCCTGGACCGCGGAGGTGGTGATGCGTTCGCCGCCGACGACGGCCGCGGTGCCGGGCCGGGTCTCGCCCGAGCAGGCGGACAGCAGGGGCGCCGCCACGAGCAGGGCGGCGGAGACGGAGAGCGCAGTGCGACGGTGCAAAGGAGCCTCCAGGGCCGGGAGATTGTGCGTCGGTGCACAAGGGCCGTGCGGTGATCGATGGTATGCAGTAAGGGTGGCCCGGGCCACCGGTTCGACCAACGATTCACGGGGTGTCGGGGGCACGTTTCGTGCCCGCCCGCGTGCCGTCTCACCGCCGAGCCGGGCCCGTCAGCGGACCTGGCTCAGCCACTGCAGGGTGCGGCGTATCTCGGCCGGGAAGGGGTGGGTCGGGCCATGCAGCCGCTCCGCGTCGAACAGCAGCCGGGCCAGGGCGTCGTGGGCCGCCGGGCGGTCGCCGAGGGAGAGCAGCAGGTGCGCGATCCGGCGGCGGATCTCCAGGGGCAGGGCCTGGTCCGGGTTGGCGTAGCGGTTCTCGAAGTACGGGAGCAGCGAGCGGTACTCCGCCAGGGCGGCGGCCGGCTCGCCGAGCTGTTCCAGGCACTGTGCCGCGTCGTAGCGGAACCGCAGGGACTGCGGGTCGCCGGCCGGGAACTCCTCCGCCAGGCGGCGCAGTTCGGGCAGGGCGCGGCGGTACTGGCCGTCGTCCATCAGGGTGGCCGCGTACTGCTTGCGCAGGGAACGGACCACCGGTGAGTGCTCGCCGTGCTCGGCGGCCGCCGCCGGGAGGATCCCGCCGAGGATGTCCACGGCCTGGGTGAGCCGGCCCTGGTCCAGGAGCGTGCGGGCCTGGTCCACGGCGCCCGGGATGTCGGGCTTCTGCGGCGCCGACACCGGCGCGGGGGTGTGCGTGGGCGTCGGCGCGGACGTCGGCGGCACGGGGGTGCCCGTCGGCGTGGAGGCCGGCGCGGTCGGCGGCGGGGTGCTCGGACGCGGCGGGATCACCGCGGCCCGGTCCGGCCAGGGGGCCTGGGGGCGGACGAAGGGCCGGGTCGGGTCCAGCGGGCGGGCCGGGCCGCGGCCGTCGCGGGCCGGCAGCAGCGGGGCGAGGGCCTCGTACACCTCCTGCGCCGAGGACGGCCGGTCCTGCGGGTCCTTGGCGAGGAGGCGCATCAGCAGCGCCTCCAGCTCCTGCGGGACCTCCGGGCGCTGCGGGCGGACCGGGACCGGGGCCTCGTACAGGTGGCGGTGGAGCACGCCCAGGGCGGTGGACCCGGCGAAGGGGACGTTGCCGCTGAGCAGTTCGTACAGGAGCACGCCGAGCGCGTACAGGTCGGTGTACGGGCCCACCGCGCCGCTCATCGCCTGCTCGGGCGCCATGTACGCGGGACTGCCGATCGGCGTGCCGGTGCTGGTGAGGCGGGTGGTGTCGGTGTCCATCACGGAGGCCACGCCGAGGTCGAGGACCAGGACGGTGCCGTCCGGGCGGACCATCACGTTGCGCGGCTTCAGGTCGCGGTGGACGATCGGCACCGCGTGCACGGCCGACAGCACCGAGCACAGCTGTGCGACGACCGCGACCGCCCACTGCCACGGGTACGGGCCGTGGGCGGCGAGGTGCGCGGCGAGGTGGTCGGCGAGGTCGGAGCCCTCGACGTAGCCCATGACGAGGAACAGCTCGTCGCCGTCGCTGCCCGCGTCGTGGACGGTGACCAGGCCGGGGTGGTCGACCTGGGCCGTGACCCGGCATTCGCGCACGAAGCGGCGGCGCAGCTCCTCGGCGACCGTGCCGGGGCCGGCGACCTTGTCGGGGCGCAGCAGTTTGACGGCGACCCGGCGGTCCAGGCGGCGGTCGTAGGCCGTCCACACCTGGCCCATGCCGCCCTGACCGAGGATGGTCGCCAGCTCGTAGCGGTCTCCGATGAGGCGTTCGGTCACTGCTGCGGATCCCGGAAGGCGGTCTGGTTCGGGTCGTGGGGGCGCCCGCCGGGCGGCGGGGTCTGCTTGCGCAGCAGCTCGCTCAGCTCGTCGAGTTCGGCGCGGACCTGCCCGATGCGCGGCGGCGGGGTCGGCTGCGGGGGCACCTGCGGGGCCGGCGTCTGGCCCGAGATGACGGTGGGGGCCTGGGAGGCGTGCGGGTAGCCGTAGGACGGGGAGGCCTGCTGCGGGTGGCCGTAGGAGGTGGGCTGCCCGGGGTACCAGGGCGCGGGGGCCGCGGCCCTGACGGCCTCGTGGTGCTTGATGTCGGCGACGAGGAAGTACACGCAGATCGCGAAGCCGGTGAGGATCGAGCCACCGGCGCCGAGGTTGCCCTGCCAGCCGTCGACGTCGGGCGTCGGGTCCATCTGGATCAGCGTCATCCAGACGACCGCGAGCACGCCGCTGAGCACGAGCAGCCCCCAGTCCCGGGACTTCCGGGTGACCAGCGCGAGCCGCAGCATCGAGCCCCAGGCCAGGAAGCCGCAGCTCAGGACGGGCAGCAGCATGAACACCACGCGCAGTGCCACCACGCCGCCCGAGGTGGACTGGGGGGCGTGCTGCGGCGGAAGGCCGGGGCCGTGCATCGCTGCTCCTGACGGGCCGTGCGGAAGAGGTTTCGGGTCTGAGGGTATACAGCGTTCCCGGCCATCAGTGAGGGGATGCGCGCAACCGTTGCAGGGTCGCAGCAAGCCACCCGCCGGCGCGGGGTCCGCGGCCGCGGAGCGCATGCTCCCCGGCCGCGGGGGGTGGCGGCTATGAGCCGAGGATGGTGGTGAGGAACTCGCCGGTCCAGGCCAGTAGTTCGCGGCCGACCACCGGCTTGCCGCCGATCCGGCCCGCCTTGGGGCGCGGGACCAGGATCTGCGAGGTGGCCGGCTTGAGGACCGTGCCCGGGTAGAGGCGCTTGAGCCGCAGCTCCTGGGACTCGCGCAACTCCACCGGGCCGAAGCGGATGTTGTTGCCCTGGAGGGTGATGTCGCCGACCCCGCAGGCCCGCGCCAGCATCCGCAGCCCGGCCACCAGCAGCAGGTTCTCCACCGGTTCCGGGAGCTTGCCGTAGCGGTCGGTGAGCTCTTCGCGGACGGCCTTGACGTCCGCCTCGGAGGCGGCCGACGCGATGGACCGGTAGGCCTGCAGGCGCAGCCGCTCGCCGGGCGCGTAGTCGTGCGGGACGTGCGCGTCGACCGGCAGCTCGATCTTGACCTCCAGCGGCGGCTCCTCCTCCACGCCGCCCTCGACCGCGGCCCGGTAGTCGGCCACCGCCTCGCCGACCATGCGGATGTACAGGTCGAAGCCGACACCCGCGATGTGGCCGGACTGCTCGCCGCCGAGGAGGTTGCCGGCGCCGCGGATCTCCAGGTCCTTCATCGCCACGTACATGCCGGCGCCCATCTCGGTGTGCTGGGCGATCGTCGCGAGCCGTTCGTGCGCGGTCTCCGTCAGCGGCTTCTCCGGCGGGTACAGGAAGTAGGCGTAGCCGCGCTCGCGGCCGCGGCCGACGCGGCCGCGCAGCTGGTGCAGCTGCGAGAGGCCGAAGTTGTCGCCGCGCTCCACGATGAGGGTGTTGGCGTTGGAGATGTCGATGCCCGACTCGACGATGGTCGTGGAGACGAGGACGTCGAACTTCTTCTCCCAGAAGTCGACGACGACCTGCTCCAGCGCCTGCTCAGACATCTGGCCGTGCGCCGTCGCGATCCGCGCCTCGGGCACGATCTCGCGCAGCTTGGCCGCGGCCCGGTCGATGGACTCGACCCGGTTGTGGATGTAGAAGCACTGGCCCTCGCGCAGGAGTTCTCGGCGGATGGCCGCGCCGATCTGCTTCTCCTCGTACGGGCCGACGAAGGTGAGCACCGGGTGCCGCTCCTCCGGCGGGGTGGTGATCGTCGACATCTCGCGGATGCCGGTCACCGCCATCTCCAGGGTGCGCGGGATCGGTGTCGCGGACATCGTCAGCACGTCGACGTTGGCGCGGAGCTTCTTCAGCTGCTCCTTGTGCTCGACGCCGAAGCGCTGCTCCTCGTCGACGATGACCAGGCCGAGGTCCTTGAACTTCGTCTCCTGCGAGAACAGCCGGTGGGTGCCGATGACCACGTCCACCGAGCCCTCCCGCAGGCCCTCCAAGGTCGCCTTCGACTCGGTCTCGCTCTGGAAGCGGGACAGCGCCTTCACGTTGACCGGGAACTGGCTGTAGCGCTCGGAGAAGGTCCCGAAGTGCTGCTGCACCAGCAGCGTCGTCGGTACGAGGACGGCGACCTGCTTGCCGTCCTGGACGGCCTTGAAGGCGGCCCGGACCGCGATCTCGGTCTTGCCGTAGCCGACGTCGCCGCAGATCAGCCGGTCCATGGGGACCGACTTCTCCATGTCCTCCTTCACCTCGGCGATCGTCGTGAGCTGGTCGGGCGTCTCCGCGTACGGGAAGGCGTCCTCCAGCTCGCGCTGCCAGGGGGTGTCGGGGCCGAAGGTGTGGCCGGGGGCGGCCATGCGCGCGCTGTAGAGCTTGATGAGGTCGCCGGCGATCTCCTTGACGGCCTTCTTCGCGCGCGCCTTGGTCTTGGTCCAGTCGGCGCCGCCGAGCCGGTGCAGGGTCGGGGCCTCGCCGCCGACGTACTTGGTGACCTGCTCCAGCTGGTCGGTGGGAATGTAGAGGCGGTCGCCGGGCTGGCCGCGCTTGGCGGGGGCGTACTCCACGAGCAGGTACTCGCGGGTGGCGCCCTGCACGGTGCGCTGGACCATCTCGACGTAGCGGCCCACGCCGTGCTGCTCGTGCACGATGTAGTCGCCGGCCTCCAGGGTCAGCGGGTCGATCGTCTTGCGGCGGCGGGTCGGCATCCGGCCGAGGTCCTTGGTGGCGGTGCGCTGCCCGGTCAGGTCGGTCTCGGTGAGCACGGCCAGGCGCAGGGCCGGGTCGACGAAGCCGTTGTCGACGGATGCGCAGGAGACGTGGACCAGGCTCGGCTGCAGGGTGCCGAGGTCCGGCTCCAGCCGGGCGGCGATGCCCTCGCCGGCGAGCACCTCGACGGTGCGGGCGGCCGGGCCGTGGCCCTCGGTGAGGTAGACGACGTGCCAGCCGTCGGCGATCCATCCCTTGGTGTCGGCCAGGGCGCGGGCGGTGTCGCCGCGGTAGGCCTCCGGGGCGTGCATGCCCAGCTTGAGGGTGTCGGCGGCCAGGCCGGTGTCGTCCGCGGCGAACGGGGAGACCGACCACCACATCATGCCGAGCTCGCGGGCCCGGTCGCGGACGTCGGCGATGCCGCGCAGCGAGGCGGCGCCGACGTCGATGGGGGCGTCGCCGCCGCCTGCGGTGGCCGCCCAGGACGCCATCAGGAACTCCTGGCTGGTCGCGACGAGGTCGGCGGCCCGGGTCCGTACCCGCTCGGGGTCGCAGACGACGGCCATCGCCCCGGCGGGCAGTACGTCGATCAGCAGTTCCATCTCGTCGACGAGGACCGGGGCGAGGGACTCCATGCCCTCCACCGCGATGCCCTCGGCGATCTTGCCGAGCAGTTCGCCGAGCTCCGGGTGGGCCTCGGCGAGGGCCAGGGCCCGCTCCCGTACGGCGTCGGTCAGCAGCAGCTCACGGCAGGGCGGCGCCCACAGGCCGTGCTCGGCGATCTCCAGGGACCGCTGGTCGGCGACCTTGAAGTAGCGGATCTCCTCGACCTCGTCACCCCAGAACTCCACGCGCAGCGGGTGTTCCTCGGTGGGCGGGAAGACGTCGAGGATGCCGCCGCGCACGGCGAACTCGCCGCGCTTCTCGACGAGCTCGACGCGGGCGTACGCGGCGGCCGCCAGTGCCTCGGTGACCTCGCCGAGATCGGCGGTCGCGCCCTGCCGCAGGCTCACCGGCACGAGGTCCCCCAGCCCCTTGACCTGCGGCTGGAGCACGGAGCGGATGGGGGCGACGATCACGCTGACGGGCCCGGCGGCCGGGTCGTCCTTGCTGGGGTGCACCAGTCGGCGCAGTACGGCGAGCCGGCGGCCCATGGTGTCGCTGCGCGGGCTGAGCCGCTCGTGCGGGAGGGTCTCCCAGGACGGGTAGTCGGCCACCTCGTCGGGGGGCAGCAGGGAGCGCAGCGCGGCGGCCAGGTCCTCGGCCTCACGGCCGGTGGCGGTCACCGCCAGCACCGTCCGCTGGGTCTGCCGGGCCAGCGCGGCGATGGCGAAGGGGCGCGCGGCGGGCGGTCCGACGAGGTCCACGTGCATGCGGTTGCCGTCACCGGCCGCGGTGACCGCCTCGGTGAGGGCGGCGTCCCGGGTGACGGCGTCGAGCAGTCCGTGCAGGCTCATGAGGAGGCATTCCGTCCGGTGAAGGTCTGGTCTGGGGGCGTCTGAGGGTCTGGTCCGGTGGCGTCAAGGGGCAACGCGAAGCACCCGACACGTCGTACGGGCCGGGGGTTCCCACCCTACGACGGCGCCCGCGGCGGCGCGCGAGGGATTCGGGTCACGGCGCGGGCCCGGGCCCTCCTCACCCTTGTGACGTTGCTCCCGCTTTACGATGTTGACGTAACCACCGTCTGAGCTCGCCGCGTCCCTGTCCGCATGAGTTCACGCCGAACGGCCGAGGAGCACGAGTCCGTGACGAGCGATGCCATAGCCCGCCCGGCACCGGCCGACCAGGCCCCGCCCCGGGCGGCCGCGCCCCGCTGGGCCGGGCCCTGGCTGGTGGCCGGCGGGCTGTTCCTCGTCTACCTCGTGCTGTCCGTCGGCCGGTTCCGGCGCATGGACTGGGCGTCCTGGGACCTGGGGATCTTCGAGCAGGCGATCCGGGCGTACGCCCACCTCCAGGAGCCCGTCGCGGACCTGAAGGGGCCGGGCGCCAACATCCTCGGGGACCACTTCAGCCCGATCATCGCGCTCGTCGCGCCCGTCTACCGGGTCTTCCCCGGCCCGATCACCCTGCTGGTCGTGCAGGCGGCGCTGTTCGCGCTGTCCGCCGTCCCGGTCACCCGGGCGGCCGGACGGCTCCTGGGCCGGGCCCGGGGGATCGCCGTCGGCGTGGCCTACGGGCTGTCGTGGGGCGTGCAGCGTGCGGTGGAGTTCGACTTCCACGAGATCGCCTTCGCCGTGCCGCTGCTGGCCTTCGCCCTGGAGGCGGTCCTGGCCCGGCGCTGGCGGGCCGCCCTGCTGTGGGGGCTGCCGCTGGTCCTCGTCAAGGAGGACCTGGGCTTCACGCTGGCCGCGCTGGCCGTGGTGGTGGCCTGGCGGGCCCGCGGCGCCGGCCGGCGCACCGTGTGGACGGCGCTCGGCATCGCCGCGGGCGCATGCGTGTTCGCCGTACTGGTGTTCACCGTGTTCATACCGGCCTTCGCCTCCGACGGCTACGGCTACTGGCACAAGATCGACGGCGGGGGTCCCTTCGCCGGCGTCGGCACCAAGCTGGCCACGCTGGGCTGGGTGCTGATCCCCACCTCCGGCCTCCTCGCCCTGCGCTCGCCGCTGCTGCTGGTCGCCGCGCCCACCCTCGGCTGGCGGTTCCTGTCCGGGGACGACCACTACTGGTCCACCGACTGGCACTACAGCGCCGTGCTGATGCCCGTCGTCGCGCTCGCCCTGGTCGATGCCGTCGACACCGTCCGGCGCGGCGACCGGCCCTGGCTGCGCGCCTACGCCCTCCAGATGCCCACGGCGGTGCTCGCCGCCTCCCTGGCCCTGGCCATGACGAGCATGCCGACGGCCAAGCTGACGGAGGCGTCCACCTACGCCAAGCCCGACCGCGCCGTCGCGATCGAACGGCTCCTCGCCCGGATCCCCGACGGGGCCACCGTGGAGGCGGACACCACCCCGCTGACCCGGCTGACCTCCCGCTGCCGCGTGCTGTGGATCGGCGGCAGCAAGGGCGTCGTACCCGACTGGATCACCATCGACAACGGCAACAAGTGGGCCGGCGAGGACCCGACCGGCTACGCCTCCCAGCTGCACCCCGGCGAGCGGTACACCCTGGTGGGCGAGGCGGGCGGGGTCGTCCTGATGCGCCGCGACAGCACCGGCTGAGCGGCCCCGTACCGGCTGAGCGGTCCCGTACGGGCGCGGAAAGGCGCGGGCCCGGGACTCACCGTCCCGGGCCCGCGCCTCCCCCCGTACGAACGCGGCGCCGGCTACTCGCTCGCGATCGCGTTCAGGACGTTCATCCGGCCCGCCCGGAAGGCCGGGACCAGTGCGGCGAACAGGCCGACGAAGGCCGATGCCGCGAACACCCCGATGATCGTCGGCCACGGGATCTCCAGGACCTCCAGGCCCTCCAGCGCCAGCAGCTGCTGCGCGGTGGCCCCCCAGCCCATGCCCAGCCCGAGGCCGAGGAGGGCGCCGAAGAGGGCGATGACCACCGACTCCAGGCGGATCATGCGGCGCAGCTGGCGGCGGGAGAGGCCGATGGCGCGCATCAGGCCGATCTCGCGGGTCCGCTCGACCACCGACAGGGCCAGGGTGTTCACGACGCCCAGGACCGCGACGATGATGGCGAGGCCGAGGAGGCCGTAGACCATGTTCAGCAGCTGGCCGACCTGGTCCTTCAGGGCCTGCTTGTAGTCGGCCTGGTTGCGCACCACGTACTGCGGGTACTCGGCCAGGGCCGCCTTGACCGACTTGTAGGCGGCGGCGTCGGACTGCCCGTCCTTGGCGGTGGCGAGCAGCATGAAGGGCAGCGGCATCCGGTCCGCGGGCACGTTCGCCCGGGCGGTCTCGGTGCTGATGTAGGCCATTCCCTTGTCGAGGTTGCCCTCGTCGCTGGTGATCGCGGCGACCTTCAGCTTGACCGTCTTGCCGCCGGTGAAGGCGACGGTCATCTCGTCACCGAGCTTGATGCCGTGCTCGGTGGCGTAGAGGGAGCCCACCGACATGGAGCCGTCGCCGTAGGCCGCCGCGTGCTCGCCGGCCGTCATCTTGCGCCGGAGGTCCTTGGCGTACGTCGGGTCGGTCGCGCCGAGGCCGGTCTCCTCGGTGGTGCCGTCGGGCGCGGTGAGCTTGGCGTCCACCTGGCGGTAGGCGGTGACGTGGTCGAGTCCGGCGGTGGCGCGCAGGGCCTGCTCGGCCTGCGGCAGTACGGGCTGGCCGGACTCGGACTGGACGATGTAGTCCGCGCCGACCGACTTGTCGAGCTCGTCGGTCGCGGAGGCCACCATCGAGGAGCCGACCACCGACAGGCAGGCGACCAGCGCGAGGCCGATCATGAGGGCGGCGGCGGTGGCGCCGGTGCGGCGCGGGTTGCGCAGGGCGTTGCGCTCGGCGAGCCGGCCCACGGACCCGAAGGGCCGCAGGACCACGCCGGAGAGCACCCGCACCACGCCCGCGGCGAGCAGCGGGCCGATCACGATGAAGCCGATGAGGGTGAGGACGACGCCCAGGCCCAGCCAGAGGGATCCGGCCCCGGCCTTCTCGGCGGTCGCGGCGAGGTAGAGGCAGGCGCCGCCGATGCCGGTGAGGACCAGGCCGAGGGCGGCGCGGACGCGGCCGGCCTTCTTGTCGCCGGGGGTTCCGGACTCGCGCAGGGCGGCCATCGGGGAGACCTTGCCGGCGCGGCGGGCCGGGACGAAGGCGGAGACGACGGTCACGACGACGCCGAGGACGATGCCGACGACGGGTGTGGTCCAGGCGATGGTCAGGTCGTCGGTGGACAGCTGCATGCCCATCTGGCCCATGAGGGCCATCAGTCCGACGGCCAGGCCGACGCCCGCCGCGACACCGAGGACCGAGCCGACGACGCCGAGCAGGAAGGCCTCGACGACCACGGACTTCAGGACCTGTCCGCTGTCGGCGCCGATGGCACGCATCAGGCCGATCTCACGGGTGCGCTGGGCGACCAGCATGGAGAAGGTGTTGAAGATCAGGAAGATGCCGACGAGGAAGGCGATGCCGGCGAAGCCGAGCATCACGTACTTCATGACGTCGAGGAAGGCGCCGACGTCCTTGCGGTTGGCGTCCGCGGCCTCCTTGGCGGTCTGGAGCTTGTAGGCGTCGGCGCCGACGGCCTTGCTGACGTTCTGCTTGAGCTGCTCGTCGCTCACCCCGTCCTTGGCGGTGATGTTGACGTGCGTGAAGGAGTCGGCGGAGCCGAGCAGCGACTTCTGTGCGGTGGCCGTGTCGAAGTAGACGACGGCCGCGCCCGGGTTGGTCACGGTGAAGGCGGCGATGCCGGTGATGCGGGCGCGGATGTCGCCGGTGATGGCGATGGTGCGCAGTTCGTCGCCGAGCTTCAGGCCGTGCTTCTTCGCGGTGTCGGCGTCCACCATCACCTCGGTGGGGCCGCGCGGCGCCTGACCGGAGGTGATCTTCATGGACTTGAGCTCGTTGTCGCTCCAGTTGCCCGCGATGGTCGGGGCGCCGGTGGTCGAGCCCATGTTCTCGTTCTTGGCGTTGACCACCGTGACGGCCATCGAGACGACGCCGCCCTCGGCGCTCTTGACGCCCTCGGCCTTCTTGACCTGCTCGACGACCGTGCCCGCCAGTGTCTCGGGCTTGCCGCGGTCGGGGGTCCCCTCCCCGCTCTCGGCCTCCTTGGGGCTGACGGTCACGTCGGAGTTGGTGACGGCGAACAGCTTGTCGAAGGTGGTGTTCATGGTGTCGGTGAACACCAGGGTGCCGCAGACGAACGCGACGGAGAGCAGGACCGCGACGGCCGACAGCGCCATCCGCCCCTTGTGCGCGACGAAGTTGCGCCGCGAGGTCTTCAGGACGGTGTTGCTCATGAGGTCCGCCCGCGTGCGTCGAAGTCCTTCATCCGGTCCAGGACCTGGTCGGCGGTGGGCGCGTGCATCTCGTCGACGATCCGGCCGTCGGCCAGGAAGATGACGCGGTCGGCGTAGGACGCGGCGACGGGGTCGTGGGTGACCATGACGATGGTCTGGCCGAGCTCGTCCACCGAGCGGCGCAGGAAGCCGAGGACCTCGGCGCCCGCCCGGGAGTCCAGGTTTCCGGTCGGCTCGTCACCGAAGATGATCTCGGGGCGGGCGGCGAGGGCGCGGGCGACCGCCACGCGCTGCTGCTGGCCGCCGGACAGCTCGGTCGGGCGGTGCTTGAGCCGGCCGGCCAGTCCCACGGTCTCCACGACCCTGTTCAGCCACTCCGCGTCGGGCTTGCGGCCCGCGATGTCCATCGGGAGGGTGATGTTCTCCAGGGCGTTGAGCGTGGGCAGCAGGTTGAAGGCCTGGAAGATGAAGCCGATCCGGTCGCGGCGCAGCCGCGTGAGCTTCTTGTCCTTCAGGCCGGTGATCTCGGTGTCCTGCAGGTGGATCTGCCCGCTGGTCACCGTGTCGAGGCCGGCGAGGCAGTGCATCAGCGTGGACTTGCCGGAGCCGGAGGGGCCCATGATCGCGGTGAACTGGCCGCGCATGATGTCCACGTCCACGTCGTCGAGGGCGACGACACGGGTCTCCCCGGAGCCGTAGGCCTTGACGACCTTCCGTGCCCGGGCCGCGACGGCAGCATGCCCTCCAGTACCCCCGTGCCTGGTTTCGGTCATTGCCGTTGTCACGGTCTGTCTCCTTCTTCGAATGCGTGCGTCTGCGTCACCGCGCCGCCTGGATGGAGTCTGCGGCTGCGGGGCCCTACGGCGCGCTGGTGCCCGTAGCCGTATCGACCCGGGGGTTAACCCCACCCGCGCCCCCGGTTCGTATGCTCCAGTTAAGGAGAGACCGGGCGCCCCCACCTCCTCCGCCGGGAGGAAAGAGCCCTGGCCCGTAGTGCGGAGGACCCCCTAGGGGTTGTCCGCCCTTCGGACGACCCGGCCTGGGGGATACCGCCCGCGGGGCCGCGATGAGATGGTGTCCCCCGCAACTACGTGCAAGGGGAAGGGATCTCGGTGCCCGCTGCGGACAGCACGGACGGAAGCCCGGCCGGCATACCCGGCGGGCCTACGGGCGCCACCCCCGGTGCGGCGGTTTCGGCCAAAGACGCGACCGCCGCCGGGACCACCCCGCCCGCCGGACGCCCCGCGGCGCCCGTGGTCGCCTCCCTGATGCTCGGCATGGCCCTCGTCGCCCTCGACAGCACCATCGTCGCCACCGCCGTCCCGCAGATCGTCGGCGACCTCGGCGGCTTCTCCGTGTTCTCCTGGCTCTTCTCCGGCTACCTGCTCGCCGTCACCGTCACCCTGCCGGTCTACGGCAAGCTGTCCGACACCTTCGGCCGCAAGCCCGTCCTGCTCTTCGGCATCGGCCTCTTCCTCCTCGGCTCGCTGCTGTGCGCGTCCGCCTGGAACATGGCCGCCCTCATCGCCTTCCGCATCGTCCAGGGCCTGGGCGGCGGCGCCCTCCAGGGCACCGTGCAGACCCTGGCCGCCGACCTGTACCCGCTGAAGGAGCGCCCGAGGATCCAGGCCCGCATGTCCAGCGTCTGGGCCACCTCGGCCGTGGCCGGCCCCGCCCTCGGCGGGCTGCTCGCCTCCTACGCGCACTGGCGGTGGATCTTCCTGATCAACCTGCCGCTGGCAGCCCTCGCCCTGTGGATGATCAGCCGCCACCTGACGGAGCCCGTACGCTCCCCCGGCCGTCGCGGCCCGGTCGACTGGGCCGGCGCCCTCGGCGTCTTCTGCTGCGGCGGACTCCTGCTCCTCGCCCTCGTCCAGGGCGGGGTCGCCTGGCCCTGGCTGTCCGCCCCCTCACTGGGCCTGCTGGGCGGCAGCGCCGTCCTGGCCGCCGTCGTGGTCCGGGTGGAACGGCGGGCCGAGGAGCCGATCCTGCCCGGCTGGGTGTGGCGCCGGCGCACCATCGCCGCCGTCAACCTGGCCATGGGCGCCCTCGGCCTGCTGATGGTCGCCCCGATGGTCTTCATGCCGACCTACGCCCAGTCCGTACTGGGCCTGGGACCCGTCGGCGCCGGACTCGTCATGTCGGTGATGACCCTGAGCTGGCCCGTCACCGCGGCCCTCAGCCAGCACGTCTACCGGCGCATCGGCTTCCGCAACAGCGCGGCCGTCGGCATCGGCCTCGCCGCGGTGGTCCTGTTCGGCTTCACTCTGCTCCCGTACCCCGCCCGGCCCTGGCAGCCCGCCCTGATCATGCTGCTGCTCGGCGCCTCCCTCGGCCTCTTCCAGCTCCCGCTGATCGTCGGGGTCCAGTCCACCGTGGGCTGGACCGAACGCGGCACCACCACCGCCTCGGTGCTCTTCTGCCGCCAGGTCGGCCAGAGCGTGGGCGCCGCCCTGCTCGCCGCCGTCGCCAACGCCACCATCGCCGCCCGCCTGGCCGACGCCCCGGTGGGCGGACTGCCGCACCACCTCGACGACGTCGCCAAGGCCCTGGAGCACCCCGACCTGCTTCCCCGCGCCGCCGCCGACCACCTGCGCGAAGCCGTGGCCGCCGCCGTGGAGCACATCTTCCTCGGCGCGACGGCCTCCGCCGTGGCCGCCCTGCTCGTCCTGCTCCTGGTGGCCCCGCGCCGGTTCCCCGTCCTCCCGGAACTGCGGGACGACTGAGGCCCGCCGTGTCGCCTTGTCATGACCAGGGCAGTCGGCGACGCTCGTACGCAGCACCGACATCCGGGGGGACACCATGGCACCAGCACTGTGCGCACTGCTCTTACTGGCCGCGCTGGCCGGCCCGCTCGCCCTGCGGCTGCGCCGCAGCCCGGCCTTCGTCACCGGCCGCGACGGCCGGCTCTCCACCTCCACGGCACTCGCCCTGGCGTGGACGGTGATCCTGGTCTGGCTCCTGCTCACCGTGCTCGGCTACGGCCTCACCGCGGGCGGCGGCGTGACGTGGTTCGGCGGCACCGACGGCCCGCTGTCCCCGCTGACCACGGTCTACCTGCCCCTGCTCGGCGGCCCGTACCTGGCCCTGATCGCCGCCAAGACGGTGGTCGGCCTGCGCGTGGCGCACGGCACCCTGGCCAAACCGGCCGCCCCGCCCACCGCTTCGGGCCGCCGCCCGCTGCGGGAGCTCATCGCGAACGACAGCGGTCGCACCGACCTCGTCGACCTCCAGTACGTCACGCTCAACGCGGTCACGATGCTCTACGTCGTCCTCTTCTTCCTCGCCGACGTGGGCGCGGGCCTCCCCCGCCTGCCCGAGGAGATCTGGGCCCTGACCGGCGCCCCGGCGGGCGCCTACCTCGTCAACAAGATCGCCACCCGCCCCAACCCGGTGATCACCGCCGCCTCCGTCTCCGGCGACCACCTCACGGTGGAGGGCGGCGGCTTCGCCGACGCCCGCCTCACCGTCGACGGCACCCCGCTGGAGGCCCACCCCGACCCGGTGACCGGCACCCTGACGGCCACCCTGCCGCCCTCGGCGACACCGCCCTTCACGGTGGTGGCCACGTCCCGCGGCCTGCGCAGCGACCCGTACCGCTACGAGGCCCCCACCCTCCCGGCCCAGCAGCGCCGGTGACGACGCCGGGCAGCGCGGGAGCGCTGCGCTCCGCGGTGGCGGCTGGGAAACCTGCTCTACCGATCGGCCGACCCGGGACGGGGGCGGGGACGGGGTGGGTGCTGTCCGGGACGTAGAACGTGATGTGTTGGCGCGGCAGGAGCCCGTACGGACCACTCCGGCCAAGGCGCCACAAATCATGCAGTCCCGGCCGGGACCCACGCCGGCACCGGCCCACCACCGACCGCCCGGCCGGGGCACCGGGCACCGTCAGGCCCGCCCGGCCAGGGCAACGGCAGGCGCGTCAGCCCTCCGCAGGAGCACGGCCCGTCAGCGTGGAGAGGCTGGCCTTCACATGGGCCATGTGCGCCCGCATCTCCTCCTGCGCCGCCTCGTGCTCCCGCAGCACCCGCTCCGTCTCCCGGCCGATCCGCTCCTGCGCGACCCTCGCCTGTGCCACCAGCTCCGCGGCCCGCGCCTCCGCGTCCTCCTGACCGTGCCGCGCGGCCTCCTCCGCCTCCGCGTGGCCCCGCCGCGCCTCCGCCAGCCGGGCCTGCGCGGCCCGCTCCGACTCCGCGTGCCGTGCGTCCGCCTCCGCCTCCCGCGCCGCCAGCTCCCGGCCCGCCGCCTCCCAGCGCTCGCTCTGCTCCCGCTCCCGCTGCACCCGCGCCGCTTCCGCCTGCCGCCTCACCTTCGCCAGTACCGCCGCCGCGTCCGCCCGCCAGGCGGCGGCGTCCTGGCGCGCCCCGGCCCGCAGTTCGTCCGCTTCCCGCTCCGCCCGCGCCAGCCCCTGCCGGGCCCGTACCTCGGTCTGCTCCCGCACCGCCTCCGCGTCGCCGCGCGCCAGTTCCGCCACCCGCTCGGCCCGCGCCCCGGCCGCGTCCAGCGCCGCGGCCGCGTCCGCCCGCGCCTCCGCCCGTACGGAGGCCGCCTCCTCCTCCGCCAGCACCAGGATCCGGCGGGCCCGTTCGCCCAGTTCGTCGTACGTCTGCGGGGCGAGCGCGGCCACCGCCTCCCGCAGCCGGTCCGCCTCCGCCTCCATCTGCCTGGCCAGGACCGTCAGCCGCGCCACCCGCTCCCAAGCCTCGTCACGGCTACCGGAGAGCCGGGCGAGATACCGGTCGACCTCTTCGATGCGGTAGCCACGACCGCGCACGGTCGCAAAGGGTGCACTCATCCTGGATGCGCCTCTCTCGCGGGGATTCCCGTCAAGGATGCGCCATTTGCTCCCTGAAGCCCGAATGGCCGGGCCGAGACCCCCTCCGAGGGTCCCGACCCGGCCACTCACGCTCACACCGGCACCGCTGTCAGACGGACCTCACAGCAGCCCGTCCCACATCTGCTCCAGCAGCACCGACCACCAGCTCTCCGGCGACGACAGCGCGGCACTGTCCAGCCCCGCCAGATTCGCCTGGAAGTCGACGGTCCAGCGGCCCGCCTGCTCCGGCGTCAGATGCTGGCGCAGCCGCCACATGTGGCCCAGCATCGCCAGCGAGCGGACGAACTGCGGCAGGCTCGAATTCACGAACTGCGGCGGCACCGGGGCGCCGCCCGGACCGCCCTCCACCGGCACCGCGACGATGTGCGCGGTCCCGTACTGCACGCACAGCGCCTTGCCGAAGTCGCTGCCGATCACGAGGTACGAGCCCGCGTCCGACGCCGGCTGCACCTGCCGCTGCGCCGCCAGCTCGGCCAGCGTCGGCACCGGCTGTCCCGGCACCGCCTGCGCCCAGAAGAACGGCCCGAAATCGACCGGCAGGCCCGCCCACATCAGCGTCTGCGCCACGATCTCCGGCACGCCCTGACGGGAGACCGCCCGCTGGTCGAACCGGAACACGCCCTGCGGACCGAACGCCGCCGCCAGCTCCTGCCCGATGGCGTCCAGCGGGATCGCCGGCTGCAGCGGAACCTGCGGCAGCGGCGCCCGTACCGGCGCGGGGCGTGCCGGACCGTCGGCGACCTGGTGCAGCTCGCCCTGATGGGTGAGCAGGTGCCGCATGCCCTGCTGCCGGCCCGCGTGGTCCTGCCCGTACGGGGCCACGCTGGTGATCCGCACCTGCGGCCACGTCTCCCGGATCATCCGGGCGCAGTAACCGCCGGGCAGCTCACAGGACTCCAGCTCCGTGTGCAGCTCCAGCACCTGCTGCGGCGGCACGTTCATCGCGCGCAGCTCGTAGAGGATCTGCCATTCCGGGTGCGGGGTACCGGGCGCCGAGCGGCGGATGAGCTGCTGCTCGGAGCCGTCGGGAGCGCGGTAGCGCAGCACGGCCTGGTAGCCGGGGCCGACCGTGGGCGCACCGGTCGGGGCCTGCGGCTGCGCCGCGGGCCCGCCGGGCGGCGGTCCGGGAGGACCGGGAGGCTGCGGCACGCCGGGACCCGCGAGCATCGTCGCGGCATGGTCGAGCCCGCCGCCGGGGGCGCCGGGGGCACTCGGCGGACCGGGGGGCTGGGGTACGCCGGGAGTCGCGAGCATCGTCGCGGCGTGATGGGCACCGCCGCCGGGGGCCCCGGGCGGGCCGGGCGGGCCGGGCGGCTGCGGAGCACCGGCCCCGGGGGCACCGGGCGGACCCGGAGGGGCCGGCGGCTGACCCGTCACAGCCGGACCCGCCAGCATCGTCGCGGCATGGTCCAGCCCACGACCCAGCGACCCAGGAGCCCCCGGCGGACCGGGAGGCGCAGGCGGCTGACCCGGACCACCGGCACCCGGAGCACCGGGCGGACCCGGAGGCGCCGGCGGCTGACCCGTCACAGCCGGACCCGCCAGCATCGTCGCGGCATGGTCCAGCCCACGACCCAGCGACCCAGGAGCCCCCGGCGGACCGGGAGGCGCAGGCGGCTGACCCGGACCACCGGCACCCGGAGCACCGGGCGGACCCGGAGGCGCCGGCGGCTGACCCGTCACAGCCGGACCCGCCAGCATCGTCGCGGCATGGTCCAGCCCACGACCCAGCGACCCAGGAGCCCCCGGCGCACCCGGCGCGCCGGGAGGGCCGGGCGGCGTCGACGGCTGCCCCGCAGCCGGAGTACCGGCGGAACCGGGCCGCGAGACCTGGGCCTTGCTCGTCGGCGCGTCCGCGATGTCCTGCGGCGAGGACCCCAGCGCGGGCACGATCGCGGTCCGCGGCAGCTGGCTGCCGCCCGGCATCAGCGTCGTCTTCGCCTCGGAGGCCACACCGGAGGACGGCGGTGCGTCCTCCAGGTCCGACCCGGACAGCGGCGGCGCGAACACGGTCGCGGGCAGCGGCACGGACGCGTCGTCGGTGCCGGAGTTCACATCGGTCCCCGCCCACGGCGTGGCCCCCGTCGGCACCGCGGCGGCAGGGGTCACCGGAACGCCGTCGTTGGCCGTCGGCTCGTAGGGGATCTCACCACCGCGCCGCAGCGGCACCGCGTCCGCGGCACCCGGTACGGCGGCGGGAGCATCGGCGGAACCGGACTCCGCCGAAGCCGAACCCGAAGCCGAACCCGAAGCCGCTTCCGAGACCGCCTCCGACCGCGACTCCGACCCCGACCCCGACCCCGGCTCCGCGTGGGCGTCCGCCTCAAGGGCCGGCGCCGGGGCCGCAGCGGCCGGCGCGCCCGGGATCCCCGCCCGGTCGGCCGCCTCCTGCAGCCACTCCGGCGGACTCAGCATGAACGAGGTCTGCTCCGAGTCGATCCGCGGCGGCGGAACGGAGGCCTGCGCGGCCGGCGCCGCGGCCGCGGCCCCGTACTCCTCCTCGTACCGGCGGATCACCTCACCCACCGGCAGCCCCGGCCACAGCGTCACCTCGCCGCTGTCCCGGGCGATGACCAGCCGCTGCCGGCCGCCTCCCGACACCGGACCCGCCGCCCGGTCCTCCGCCCACACCACGAACCCGAGCCCGAACTCCCGTACGCGCACCTCCCGGTGCTGGTACGCGGGCACGTCCCCGTTGATCCACTCCTCGGCGCGCTCCTGCGCCTGCGCAAACGTCACCATCGCGCCGTCACCCCTCATCCGAACCGGTACGCGCCACCGGAACCGAACGTGCGAATCCGCCGTCCACCATCAGACCGGCCACCGTCTCCAGTTCCGGCGGGTTACCCGCCAACCGCTCCAGGAAGGAGTCGAAATCACCGCCGCACGGCAGCAACAGCCGCTCCACGCGCTCCTGCACCGACCATCCGTCCTGGTCGCGTGCGTCGTCGTACGGGGAGAACCACACCGATCCGATGCCCTCGCCCCTCACCTTCAGGGCGAGCAGCCCGCCCTGTGCGAAGGCCACGCACAGGTAGTCCTTCGTGAGGTGGTCGCGCAGGCACTTGTTGACGTACACCAGGTCATTGATCGCGGCCTCCTCACGCACCGTGAAGAAAGGCTGGTCGACCAGTACGCCCAGATCCACGTCCAGGCCCGCGCCGACCGGCGCGCAGCCGCCCGCGGCCTTCAGGAACGAGCGGTACGCCTCGGGCAGCCGGTAGCCGAGGTCCTCCTCGACCCCCTGCACCTGCTCCTCGCCGACCGACACCACCGACTTCGGCAGCCCCAGGTGTACGGGGCGCACCTCCTGCAACGGCCGCGTCCCGCGCTTCTCGTGGTCGACCGACGTCGTCACCAGACCCGCGTGATGCCGCAGCAGCGCCTTCACCTCGACCGGCACCAGCTCCATGCGCCGCGAACCCGCCACGTGGTGCCAGGTCCAGCCGTGCGGCGTGGCCACCGGCCCGACCGTGTCCCACAGCTCGTGCCCGGCGGCCTTCATCGCCGCGTTCGCGGACACGTAGTCCGTCAGCCGCAACTCGTCCACGCCGAAGCCCTCGGGCGGTTCGGCGATCTCCACCGCCGCACGCGCGTAGGCGGAGAAGTCCGGATACCCGTCGCCGTCCATCCGCACTCCGTGGGGATGCCGAGCGGCCCGGACCGGGTCCGGGAAATGCACGACCTGCCCCGAGTAAGCGGCGTTGGGTGGCGCGGCCTGCTGCCCGAGCCGACCTGTCGTCATGGCGGTAGCCCCCTGCTGGATCTGGCTGGTTCACCACAGCCTATGCGCTGGGGCAAGAGGCTCCTCCGCCCGCGACCCGCACACCAGCCCGAGGGCCAGGAACATCCGAATTGATACGAAAATTCGACCCCGCTTCCGTATGACAGATGACATTTGGCAGGCTGTCCCCGCAGCACGGGGGCGTGCGCGAAAGCGGTCACCACCGCCGCCACGGGAGGGAAAGCGCGACCATGCAGAACACGGCAACACGTACGGATCCGGGCGACGGCACCGCCGGAGCGGCCGGCACACCCGCCGAGACGGGCGGCCCCGCCGGCGACCCACGCCTGCGCTGGAGCAGCGGTGACGGCCGGCCCACCCCACCCGTCCTGCGCTTCCGCCGGGACGGCATCCTGCCCACCGTGGCCGCCGCCCTCTCCGTACGCGGCGAGACCCTGACCGGGACCGCCGGCAAGGCCGACCAGCCGCCCGTGCTCCACCCCCTCGTCCAGGACTTCCTGGACACCCTCACCAGCGGCCAGCGCGAACGTTTCACCGGCCGATGTCCCGAGGCGATACTGCTCTCGCGCCACCTCGCCGCCGTCGAGGGCGCCCGCTCCCGGCGGGCCTCCCGCAAACCCCTCTCGCCCAGCGAGGCCCGCCGCTCCCTCAAACACGCGAAGATCACCGCCCGGCGCATCCGCGAGGACGGCGACCCCCTCCACGGCAGCTACGCGCCCCCCTGCCGCTCCTGCGACGCCCTCCTCGCCCACTTCGGCGTACGCTCCGTCGACCTCACCCCAGCCGAGTAGCCATGACGACCACCTCCGCCTCCTACGACCGCTCCTCCACCACCCGCTTCCCCGTCGCGGTGGACTCCGCGCTGCGGACCGCCGGGTGGGAACCCGGCCGCTGGGACATCAAGCAGGCCGAGTACTGGGCCGACGCCCTGCGGGACCACACCACCCCCGGCGGCCACCGGCACACGGTCTTCCCCGCCGCCGTCGAGGCCTGGGCCGAGTTCGGCGGCCTGACCGTCACCGCCCCCGGGCCGGGCCGCCAGATCGCCCCGGTCCCCGTGCGCATCGACCCCCTCACCGGCCTCCACCTCGCGCGCACCTTCGCCGACCTGGGACGGGCCCTGTCCACGGAGCTGTGCCCGCTCGGGGTCGAGGCCGACGGCGGGTCCCACCTCGCCCTCGACCGCGAGGGCCGGGTCTACGGCATCGACCACACGGGTGACTGGTACCTCGGGGCCACGGTGGACGAAGCCCTCACCCTGCTGCTGACCGGGCTGCAGCCGACCCGCCTCTCGCCTCCGGCGGGGGTGGCGGTCTCGGGGTAGCCCCGGGCCGTTCCGCTCCCGCGGGGGTGGCGGTTTCGGGCGTCGGCCCGGGCCGGTGGTGCTGGGGCTCTGCCCCAGACCCTTCCGCTCCCGCGGGGGTGGCGGTTTCGGGGTAGCCCCCGGGCCGGTGCTGCTGGGGCTCTGCCCCAGACCCTTCCGCTCCCGCGGGGGTGCGGTTTCGGGGTAGCCCCCGGGCCGGTGGTGCTGGGGCTCTGCCCCAGACCCCGCGCCTCAATCGCCGGCGGGGCTTAGGTGGTGTGGGGCGGTGCCCCGCCGGAATGTCTCCTCGGCTCGCGCGGTACTGCATATCTCGGAGGCGGGCCGGTGGTGCGCGCTCGTCCTGCGGGGACACTCCACCGTGTCCCCACCCCACGGTGTGGCTCCGCCAGTACTCGGTAGCCGCCGAGGGGGCTTTGGGGACACCCCCTCGTCGCGGTTGGAGCGGGGACGGGGAGGGGTGTCCCCGCAGGACGAGGCGTCACCGCCGGGCACCGTGGTGATCGCTCGCGCTCGCCGAGCCGAGGAGACACCCCTGCCCGGCCCCGCGACCGCCCGCACCACACCAGCCCCGCCGGCGCTTGAGGCGCGGGGCCTGGGGCAGAGCCCCAGCACCACCGGCCCGGGGGCCACCCCCAAACCGCCACCCCCGCGGAAGCGAAAGGGCGCGGGCCCTGGGGCAGAGCCCCAGCACACGGCCCGGGGCCACCCCCAAACCGCCACCCCCGCGGGAGCGGAAGGGCCCCAGCACACCGGCCCCGGGCCGCGCCCGAACCGCCTCCCCCGCGGGAGCCCTCAGGCGAGGGGGAGGACCGCCGAGACTCGGAAGCCGCCCGATTCCGTCGGGCCCGAGACGAACACGCCGCCCAGCCCCAGCACCCGCTCCCGCATCCCGACCAGCCCGTTCCCGCCGCTCGGGAGGCCGACCCCGTCCGCCGCGCCCTCGGACGGCCCGTTCTCCACCTGCATCGCGACCTCGCCCTCCCGGTGGGCGACCCGCACCACGACCCGTGCCCCCGGGGCGTGCTTGTGGCAGTTCGTGAGCGCCTCCTGCACCACCCGGTACGCCGTCTGCTCCACCTCCGCCGCGTACGCGCCCATGCCCTGTACGACCATCTCCACGGCCATTCCGGCCGCCCGCGACTGCCCGACCAGCGCCTCCAGCTCCGCGAGCGAGGGCCCGTCGTCGGCGCCGCCCACGAGGGCGACCGGACCCGCCTTCGCGGCGGGCGCCGCCGCGGCCGCCGCGACGGCCACGGCCGGCTTCGGCGCCGCCCGGAGCACGCCGAGCATCTCCCGCAGTTCCGTGAGCGCCTGCCGTCCCATGTCCCCCACCAGCGCCGCGTTCTTCGCGGCCCGGGCCGGGTCCTTCACCGCCACCGCCTCCAGCGCGGCCGCGTGCACGACCATGAGCGACACCCGGTGGGCGACCACGTCGTGCATCTCCCGTGCGATCCGGGTCCGCTCCTCCGTACGGGCCCACTCGGCCCGCTCCTCCGCCCGGTCCGCGAGCAGCGACAGCTCCCGCTCCAGCGAGTCGGCCCGTTCCTGCAGGCTCTCCATCAGCCGCCGCCGGGCGCCGATGTAGAGGCCGAGCAGCACCGGCGGCACGGTCAGCGCGACCGCGACGAATCCGGACAGGGCGACGACCAGCGCCGGCTCGGCCTCAACGTCGCCGCGCGTCTTGAGGTACATCACGATGAAGGTCGCCACCAGCGACATCGAGGCGAGCGCCGCGATGATCCGCCGCGGCACCTCGGACGAGGCGAGCGTGTACATGCCCACGACGGACAGAAGGAACCCCGTCTCGGCCGGTGCGACGGCGATCCCCACGAGGACCACCGCGATCGGCCACCGCCGCCGCAGCACGAGCACGGCCCCCACCGCGGTCCCGAACAGCACCCCGACGGGCACGGGGATGCCCGCCTGGTGCGCGAAGCGGATCCCCTCCCACGCGCACTCCGCGGCGGAGGCCGCGGCCAGCGCGACGTCCACCACGGCATCCCGGCGCCGCGCCCACCACAAAGGCGGACCGGCACGGCCTTGCTCTTCCCCCGTACTGGTCATGCCGTCCAGCGTACGCAGCCGCCCCTACAGACCACCGACAGAACGGGCGCCGCCGCGAACTCCCGCACGGCACCGATCTTTAGCGTCGCATCGGAGGCCGGTGGTGCGGCATAGTAGGTGCCGACGACTCGACCACAGCGAAGCAATGTCCGGTCAAGTCGTACATGATCCCCTGTGGTGTAATTGGCAGCACTGAGGCTTTTGGTGCCTTATGTCCGGGTTCGAGTCCTGGCGGGGGAGCTTTCGCATCTTCGGGTCCTGACCGCAGCGGTCGGGACCCGGCTTCGTTTCGGGCGCCCGGGCCCCCGGTATCCTTCACGGGTCCACCCCCGAAGCCGAAGGGCACACCCGTGAGCGCCAACCGCCCGGCAGCCGTCGTCGTACTCGCAGCGGGTGAAGGCACCCGCATGAAGTCGGCCACACCCAAGGTTCTGCACGAGATCTGCGGGCGCTCGCTCGTCGGTCATGTCGTCGCCGCCTCCCGCGAGCTGGACCCCGAGCACCTCGTCGTGGTCGTCGGGCACGCCCGGGAGCAGGTCACCGCACATCTCGCCGGCATCGACGCCGACGTCCGCACCGCCGTCCAGTACGAGCAGAACGGCACGGGCCACGCCGTCCGCATGGCCCTGCAGGAGCTCGGCGGGCCCGTCGACGGCACTGTGATCGTGGTCTGCGGCGACACCCCGCTGCTGACCGGGGAGACCCTGGGCCGGCTGGCGCGGACGCACGCAGCCGACGGCAACGCCGTCACCGTGCTCACCGCCGAGGTGCCGGACTCCACCGGCTACGGCCGGATCGTGCGCGACGCCGGCGGCGCCGTGACCGCGATCGTCGAGCACAAGGACGCCACCGACTCCCAGCGCGCGATCCGCGAGATCAACTCGGGCGTCTTCGCCTTCGACGGCGCCCTCCTCGCCGACGCCCTCGGCAAGGTCCGCACCGACAACAGCCAGGGCGAGGAGTACCTCACCGACGTCCTCGGCATCCTGCGCGAGGCCGGGCACCGCGTCGGGGCGGCCGTGGGCAGCGACCACCGCCAGATCCTCGGGATCA
Organism: Streptomyces sp. TN58; assembly: GCF_001941845.1. NCBI lineage: Bacteria > Bacillati > Actinomycetota > Actinomycetes > Kitasatosporales > Streptomycetaceae > Streptomyces > Streptomyces sp. TN58. The sequence goes on from NZ_CP018870.1 coordinate 2,970,118, forward strand.
ACAACCGCGTGCAGCTCGCCGAGGCGCGCGCCCTGCTGAACGCGCGCCTGCTGGAGCAGGCCATGCTCGCGGGCGTGACGGTCGTGGACCCCGCCAGCACCCTCGTGGACGTGACCGTCACCTTCGGACAGGACGCGGTCGTGCACCCCGGCACCCAGCTCCTGGGCGCCACCCACATCGCCGAGGGCGCCGAGGTCGGCCCCAACACCCGGCTGCGGGACACGCAGGTGGGTGCGGGCGCGCGTGTCGACAACACGGTGGCCGAGAGCGCGGTCGTGGGCCCGCAGGCGAGCGTGGGGCCGTTCGCGTACCTGCGCCCGGGCACGAGCCTCGGGGCGAAGGCGAAGGCCGGTACGTACGTCGAGATGAAGAACGCGACGATCGGCGAGGGCACCAAGGTGCCGCACCTGTCGTACGTGGGCGACGCGACGATCGGCGAGTACACCAACATCGGCGCGGCGAGCGTCTTCGTGAACTACGACGGTGAGCACAAGCACCACACCACCGTCGGCTCGCATTGCAAGACGGGGTCGGACAACATGTTTGTGGCACCCGTCACCATCGGGGACGGGGCCTACACGGCCGCCGGGTCCGTGATCACGAAGGACGTGCCCCCCGGCGCGCTGGCCGTGGCCCGCGGCCAGCAGCGGAATATCGAGGGCTGGGTGGCTCGCAAGCGTCCGGGAAGCGCTGCCGCGACCGCGGCGCAGTCGGCGGCCTCGGAGGACTCCGAGCGCCCCTGAGGCGAACTGACCGGAAACAGGTACGTCTCGAACGGCGTACCGTGATAGGTGCACGCAATTCGGCTGGCTCACCGTGTGCGGGACGGACGCACATGGGGGCGAGCAGCTTCAACACGTCTGAGGAGACAGTGCTGTGACCGGGATCAAGACGACCGGCGAGAAGAAGCTGATGCTCTTCTCCGGCCGCGCCCACCCCGAGCTGGCCGAGGAGGTCGCGCACCAGCTGGGAGTCGGCCTCGTGCCGACCAAGGCTTTCGACTTCGCCAACGGTGAGATCTACGTCCGCTTCCAGGAGTCGGCGCGTGGCGCGGACTGCTTCCTGATCCAGAGCCACACGGCTCCGATCAACAAGTGGATCATGGAGCAGCTGATCATGATCGACGCGCTGAAGCGCGCGTCGGCGCGCTCCATCACCGTGATCATCCCGTCCTACGGGTACGCCCGCCAGGACAAGAAGCACAAGGGCCGTGAGCCGATCTCGGCGCGTCTGGTGGCGGACCTGCTGAAGACCTCGGGTGCGGACCGCATCCTCACGGTCGACCTGCACACGGACCAGATCCAGGGCTTCTTCGACGGCCCGGTGGACCACCTCTCGGCGCTGAACGTCCTCGCGGACTACGTGGGCGCCAAGGTGGACCGTACGAAGCTGACGATCGTCTCCCCGGACGCCGGCCGTGTGCGCGTGGCGGACCGCTGGTGCGACCGGCTGGACGCGCCGCTGGCGATCGTGCACAAGCGCCGCGACAAGGACGTCGCCAACCAGGTGACGGTCCACGAGGTCGTCGGCGAGGTCAAGGGCCGCGTCTGCGTCCTGGTCGACGACATGATCGACACCGGTGGCACGATCTGCGCCGCGGCCGAGGCGCTCTTCGCGCACGGTGCGGAGGACGTGATCGTGACGGCGACGCACGGCATCCTGTCGGGCCCCGCGGCGGACCGCCTGAAGAACTCCAAGGTGAGCGAGTTCGTCTTCACGAACACCCTGCCGGACCCGTCCGACCTGGAGCTGGACAAGATCACGGTGCTCTCGATCGCCCCGATGATCGCGCGTGCGGTGCGCGAGGTCTTCGAGGACGGTTCGGTGACGAGCCTCTTCGAGGAGCAGCAGTAGTCGCTGCCGCGTAGATCCTTTTGAAGTGCGGCCTTCCCGCCGGGTAGACTCATGAAGTTGCTCGGCGAGGGAGGCCGCACTTCTGTGTGCGGACACTCCGTTATCGACGCGCTCTTCGTAGCAGGCCGTTCAGGCCGGGTGACTGTGTCCTTTTCCATCACCCCACGAGGAGTGAGCATGTCCGAGGTCAAGCTTTCCGCCACCCTGCGCGACACCTTCGGCAAGGGTTCCGCCCGCCAGGCCCGTCGTGACGCCCTGACCCCCGGTGTCATCTACGGCCACGGCACCGCCCCGAAGCACGTCAACGTCGAGGCCCACGGCCTGATGATGGCGCTGAAGACCCCGAACGTCCTGCTCTCCCTGGACATCGCGGGCGGCGGCAACGAGCTGGTCATCCCGAAGGCCGTGCAGCGCCACCCCCTCAAGCGCACCATCTCGCACGTCGACTTCCTGATCGTCAAGAAGGGCGAGAAGGTCGTCGTCGAGGTTCCCGTCGTGACCGAGGGCGACCTGGCCGCCGGCGGCAACCTGCTGGAGACCCTGCTGACCTCGATCTCCGTCGAGACCGAGGCCACCCACATCCCGACCGAGATCACCGTCTCCATCGAGGGCCTGGAGGCCGGCGCCACCGTGCACGCCTCCGACCTGAAGCTGCCGGCCGGCACCGCTCTGGCCGTCGACGGTGAGACCGCCGTCCTGCAGGTCGTCGCCCCGCAGGCCGAGGAGCCGGCCGCCGACGCGGAGGCCGAGGGCGCCGAGGCCTGAGCCTCGCCCCTTCCTCTCAGCAGTTGCTGACCGACCGCCGTCCGGCTCCACTGGAGCGGGACGGCGGTCGTCTTCGTTCCGGGCGGTACGGGTAAGGAGCTTTTGATGTCGGACGACGCGGCGCCCTGGTTGATCGTGGGTCTGGGCAATCCGGGTGCGGAGTATGCCGGGAACCGCCACAACATCGGGTTCATGGTGGTCGATCTGCTGGCGGAGCGGATCGGCGGGAAGTTCAAGGCGCACAAGGCGCGAGCGCAGGTGGTGGAGGGCCGGATGGGTCCGCCGGGGCCGGCGAACCGGCGGGTGGTGCTGGCGAAGCCGATGTCGTTCATGAACCTGTCGGGTGGCCCGGTGACGGCCCTGCGGGACTTCTACAAGGTGCCGTCGGAGCGGATCGTCGCCGTCCACGACGAGCTGGACATCGACTACCCGACGCTGCGTCTGAAGCTGGGCGGCGGGGACAACGGGCACAACGGCCTGAAGTCCATGACGAAGTCGATGGGCGCGGACTACCACCGGGTGCGGTGCGGCATCGGGCGGCCCCCGGGCCGTATGCAGGTCGCGGACTTCGTGCTGAAGGACTTCTCCTCCACGGAGCGCAAGGAGCTGGACTGGTTCGTGGACCGGGCGGCGGACGCGGTGGAGTGCCTGGTGGCGGAGGGTCTGGAGCGCGCGCAGTCGGCGTACAACGGGTAGTGCGTCACGCATCTTCACAGGGGACAAGCAGCCCGGAGCAGGTCAGTTCGTGGCAAACGTGTACGCCTGGCTCTTGACCGGGGCGGTGTCGCGTCAGCATGCTTGCGCCGCCGCCCCCCATGGCCCCATGTTTCCCTCCCTCCCCAGAGGTGCCTCGATGCTCCGTTCCCGTAAGCGCTGGGCGGCTGTTGCCACTGCGCTGCTCCTCTCCGCGTCCGCCGGCCCGGCGTTCGCCGCCGACTCCTACGAGGTGCCGCTGCACCAGGCGAAGGACCTGCCGATCTACGCGGCGCAGTTCAAGGGCAAGCCCGGCGAGACCTGCGCCTCCATACCCGCCACGAAGGACGGCTGGCACTTCATCGCGCCGGGCAGCCCCAACGAGGTCTCCTTCGTCAAGCTGACGGTGAAGTTCGAGCCGGGCGGCGAGCAGGTCATCACCACCTTCGGTCCTCCGAACGAGAACCACGCGTACGCGGCTTCGGAGCCCGGCGCGAAGCTGGTCTCCGCGGTCGCCCTGGTCGAGGGCACCACGGGCGGCGGCAAGAAGCTGGAGTGGTTCAACCTCTCGCACACCTGCCCGTCGACGGCGACCACCGAGCCGACGCCTTCGCAGTCCTCCACCACGCCGGCTCCGTCGACCTCGACCTCCGCTTCGACGTCGCCGAGCTCCAGCACGTCCGCTTCGCCGTCGGCGTCGGCTAGCACGAGCGCGAGCCCGTCGTCGTCGGGGAGCACGTCGCCCTCCTCGTCCCCGTCTTCTCCCGTTCCGTCCGCGTCGGCCTCGGGCGGTACGCCGGGTGGTGACCTGGCGAAGACCGGTTCGGACGCTCCGGTCGGGCTGCTCGCCACGCTGGCGGCCGCACTGGTCGCGGCCGGTGCGCTCCTGCTGGTCCGCCGCCGCAGGTCGGGCGCCGAGGGCTGATCCTCCCGGTGACAGCAGAGGGGTCCCCCGCGCCGGTCGGTGCGGGGGACCCCTCTTGCGTGGGTGGGGCGGTGGGTCAGCCGGTGTTGCGCAGACCCGCCGCGACGCCGTTGACGGTGAGCAGCAGGGCGCGGGCGAGCAGCGGGTCGGCTGCCTCGCCGCGGGCCGCGGCCGCCCGCTGGCGGGCCAGGAGGGAGACCTGGAGGTAGGAGATGGGGTCGAGGTAGGCGTCGCGTACGGCGAAGGTCTGCTGGAGCACGGGGTGGGAGTCGAGGAGCTTCTCGCCTCCGGTGATGCGCAGGACCTCGCGGACGGTGAGCTCGTGCTCGGCCTCGATGCGGGCGAAGACGTGCTTCAGGTGGTCGGGGACGAGGGTGTCGACGTAGTGGCGGGCGATCCGCAGGTCGGTCTTGGCCAGGGTCATCTCGACGTTGGACAGGAAGTTGCGGAAGAAGTGCCAGCGCTCGCCCATCTCGGTGAGGGCGTCCTCGTGGCCGGCTTCGCGCAGCGCCTTGAGGCCGGAGCCGACGCCGTACCAGCCGGGGACGATCTGGCGGGACTGGGTCCAGCCGAAGACCCACGGGATGGCGCGCAGGCCGTCGAGGCCGGCTCCGGAGTCGGGGCGGCGGGAGGGCCGGGAGCCGAGGTGGAGGTCGGCGAGCTGGTCGACGGGGGTGGCGGCGAAGAAGTAGGCGGGCAGGTCGGGGTCTTCGACGAGTTCGCGGTAGGCGGCGTGGGCGGCGTCGGAGACGGTGTCCATGGCCGCGTCCCAGCGGGAGAGGGCTTCGTCGGACTGGCGCGGCGCGGTGTGCAGGGCGGAGGCCTGCAGGGTGGCGGCGACGGTCAGTTCGAGGTTCTCGCGGGCGAGGGAGGGGACAAGGTACTTGTCGGAGATGACCTCGCCCTGTTCGGTGACCTTGATCTCGCCTTCGAGGGTGCCCCAGGGCTGGGCGAGGATCGCGTCGTGGGAGGGGCCGCCGCCGCGGCCGACGGTGCCGCCGCGGCCGTGGAAGAGGCGCAGGCGGACGCCGTAGCGGTGGGCCACGTCGCGCAGTCGGCGCTGGGCCCGGTGGATCTCCCACTGGCTGGTGGTGATGCCGCCGAACTTGGAGGAGTCGGAGTAGCCGAGCATGACCTCCTGGACGTCGCCGCGGAGGGAGACCAGGCGCCGGTAGGAGGGGTCGGCGAGCATTTCGTCGAGGATGACGTCGGCGGCGCGGAGCTCGTCGGTGGTTTCCAGGAGCGGGACGATGCCGATCCTGGCCCAGCCGGCGTGGAGGTCGACGAGGCCGGCTTCGCGGGCGAGGACCGCGGCGGCGAAGACGTCGTCGGCGCCCTGGCACATCGAGATGATGTAGGACTCGATGACCTCGGGGCCGAACTTCTCGAAGGCGTCCTTGACGGCGGCGAACACGCCGAGGGTCTTGGCGCCGGCGGCGTCGAGGGGCGCGGGGGTGGGGGCCAGCGGGCGGCGGGAGCGGAGTTCCTTGGCGAGGAGCTTCTGCCGGTAGTCGCGGGGCATGTCGGCGTAGCGCCAGGACTCCTCGCCGAGGCGGTCGAAGAGCTGGCCGAGGGCGTGGTGGTGGGCGTCGGCGTGCTCGCGTACGTCCATGGTGGCGAGCTGGAGGCCGAAGGCGGCGAGGGTGCGGATGGTGCGGTCCATGTGGCCGTCCGCGAAGAGGCCGCCGCGGTGCTCGCGCAGGGAGGTCTGGATGAGGGTGAGGTCGGTGATCAGCTCGGCGGTGCCGAGGTAGTCGCGGCCTTCCTCGTGGGGGATGCCCTTGGCCAGGCGCTCGCGGGTGTTGAGGAGCTTCTGGCGGATGCAGGTGGCCTTGAGGCGGTAGGGCTCTTCGGCGTTCAGCCGCTTGTAGCGGGGGCTGATCTCGGGGAGGCGTTCGAGGTCGGCCTGGAGGGAGGCGAGCAGTTCCTCGGTGGCTCCGGTGTAGCGGATGGAGTTGGACAGCAGGCTGCGCAGGAAGTCGACGAGTTCGAGGGCGTCGGTGATGCCGTGTTCGTGCTGGAGGATCAGCACGTCGCGGGTGACGTCGGGGGTGACGTTGGGGTTGCCGTCGCGGTCGCCGCCGATCCAGGTGCCGAAGGTGAGGGGGCGGGTGCCGGGGGGCAGCTCGATGCCGACGCGGCGCAGTTCGGCGGCCAGGTCCTCCAGGACGTCGCCGACGGCGCCGGCGTGCAGTTCGTCGAGGTAGTAGATGGCGTTGCGGGCCTCGTCGGCGGGCTCGGGGCGGACGACGCGCAGCTCGTCGGTCTGCCAGACGAGGTCGATGTTCTCGGCGAGGCGCAGGTCGTGGCGGCGGCGGTCGCCGGCGCCGGTGACGGGCTCCTCCAGGAGGGCCGCGATGCGGCGCAGCTTGTTGAGGACGCTGCGGCGGGCCGCCTCGGTGGGGTGTGCGGTGAAGACGGGGCGGACGTTGAGGTTCTTGACCGTCTCGCGCAGGTGCTCGGGGTCTGCGTCCTTGAGCATGTCGGCGGTGCGGGCGAGCAACCCGCCCTCGGCGGCGCGGTGGGCGCGCAGTTCCTTGCCGCGGTGGACCTGCTCGGTGATGTTGGCGAGGTGGAAGTAGGTGGAGAAGGCGCGCACGAGCTTGGCGGCGGTCTCCAGGTCGGTGTCGCCGAGGAGGGCGGCGGCGGCCTCGCCATCGGTGCGGGTGAGGGCGCGGACGCGTTCGACGAGGTCGAGCAGGTCCTGGCCCTCCTGGCGTACGAGGGTCTCCCCGAGGAGGTCGCCGAGGCGGCGGATGTCCGCGCGCAGTTCCGCGTTGGCGGTGGCGGCCGGGGTGGCGGGGGCCTGCTGGGCGGCCAGGGGGGTCTTGTCAGCACTGCTCACAGGTGCGGCTCCTTGCAGTGTTCGAGCGCTACTGGGCGGTGGGCTCCCGGCCGTACGCGGCGTGGACCCTCGGACTCCGTCCGGGGGACCGCCGCCGGTGAGGTGTGGCTCGGGCTGCCCGTGCGGACCGCGCTGTCCGACGGGGAACAGGATAGGTGTCCGACCCGTGTGCCTGGGCAAACGTCTCATAGGCCGAGTCGTCCGGGGTCGGCCGACCGGCGGGGGCGCGGGCGCACTCCGGTTGCCGTGGCCGCGCTCCTCTTGTCCCCGGCCCGGGCTTTGCCATACTTACGATGCCGTAGGTTACGGACCCGTAGGGTTTCGTGGCCGCGAGCCTGCCGACTTCCCTCACCCCCCAGGGGACCCTTCATGACCACCAGTCCCGATCTGAAAGAGGGTGCGTCCGCGCCCTCCGAGACATCCGTGCCGTCCGCGACGCTGGGCGGCGAGAGCAAGCGGTCGATCGAGCAGATCGCGCTGCTCCTGTTCATCACCGTCCCCTTCGTGGCGCTGCTGGCGGCGGTGCCGCTGGCGTGGGGCTGGGGGGTGAGCTGGCTGGACCTGGGCCTGATGGTGTTCATGTACTTCCTGGCCTGCCACGGGATCACCATCGGCTTCCACCGCTACTTCACGCACGGGTCCTTCAAGGCGAAGCGGCCGCTGCGCATCGTGCTCGCGGTGATGGGTTCGATGGCGGTGGAGGGTCCGCTGGTGCGGTGGGTGGCCGACCACCGCAAGCACCACAAGTTCTCGGACCACGAGGGCGACCCGCATTCGCCGTGGCGGTTCGGTGAGACGGTGCCGGCGCTGATGAAGGGCCTGTGGTGGGCGCACATCGGCTGGCTGTTCGACGAGGAGCAGACCGATCAGCAGAAGTACGCCCCGGACCTGATCAAGGATCCGGCCATCCGGCGGATCTCGCGGGACTTCATCTTCTGGACGATCTTCTCGCTGGCGATTCCGCCGCTGGTGGGCGGCCTGGTGACGATGTCGTGGTGGGGGGCGTTCACGGCGTTCTTCTGGGGCTCGCTGGTGCGGGTGGCGCTGCTGCACCATGTGACGTGGTCGATCAATTCGATCTGTCACGCGGTGGGCAAGCGGCCGTTCAAGTCCCGGGACCGGTCGGGCAACGTGTGGTGGCTGGCGGTGCTGTCGTGCGGCGAGTCGTGGCACAACCTGCACCACGCCGATCCGACGTCGGCCCGGCACGGGGTGCTGCGGGGGCAGGTCGATTCCAGTGCGCGGCTGATCCGCTGGTTCGAGCAGCTGGGGTGGGCCACTGACGTGAGGTGGCCGTCCGCGGCCCGTATCGACGCCCGACGCAGGGAAAACCGGCCGAACGCGGCATGATGGGGGGCGTGGCGATCGACGGCGGTACCAGCAGCGACAAGCCCAGGCGTGGCCGCCGGGTGCGGATGACGGGCGCGGAGCGGCGCCAGCAGTTGCTGGACATCGGCCGGGCCCTGTTCGCGGAGAAGGGTTTCGAGGGCACGTCGGTGGAGGAGATCGCGGCGAAGGCCGGGGTGTCCAAGCCGGTGGTGTACGAGCACTTCGGCGGCAAGGAGGGGCTGTACGCGGTCGTCGTGGACCGGGAGATGCGCCAGCTGCTGGACGGGGTGACGGGCGCGCTGACGGCGGGGCATCCGCGGGAGCTGCTGGAGCAGGCGGCGTTCGCACTGCTGGACTACATCGAGTCGTACACGGACGGTTTCCGGATCCTTGTGCGGGATTCGCCGGTCGCGCAGTCGACGGGTACGTTCGCGTCGCTGATCAGCGACATCGCCACGCAGGTCGAGGACATCCTGGGGCTGGAGTTCAAGGCCCGCGGTTTCGATCCGAAGCTGGCGCCGCTGTACGCGCAGGCGCTGGTCGGGATGGTGGCGCTGACGGGCCAGTGGTGGCTGGACGTGCGCAGGCCGAAGAAGGCCGAGGTGGCGGCGCATCTGGTGAACCTGGCGTGGCACGGGCTGGACGGCCTGGAGTCGAAACCGCAGCTGGTGGGACGCCGCAAGAGCTGACGTCCCCTGCGGCGTGGCGTCGCCCCGCCACCGGTGGTCCGGCGGCGGGGCGACGCGGCTCCGCGTCTCAGTGGCCGGGCTGCGCTTCGTACGGTTCCAGGAATTCGAGCCGGTTGCCGACGGGGTCCTCGGAGTAGAAGCGGCGGTGGCCCGGCAGGTTCTCGTCCCAGACGACCTTGGCGCCGCGCTCCTCCAGTCTGTGCGCGTACTCCTCGATGCCGGTCACCCGCAGGCCGGGGTGCGCCTTGCGGGCGGGCCGGAAGTCGTCCTCGACGCCGAGGTGCAGCTGTACGGGTCCGGCGGCGAACCAGCAGCCTCCGCGGGCGGCGAGAACGGGCGGTTTGGGGATCTCGGTCATGCCCAGTACGTCGGTGTAGTAGGCGCGCAGCCGGTCCTCCGAGTTCGGCGGTGCGGCGAGTTGCACGTGGTCGACGGCGGTGAGCACGGTCAGGCCTCCCTGCGGGCTACGGCGAAGATCCTTCGGAACGGGAAGACGGTTCCGCGCGGCCCGCTCGGGTAGGCCGCGCGCAGCCGGTCGCGGTATTCGGTGAGAAAGGCGTCGACGGCTTCGCGGTCGTCGCCGAGGGCGGTGAGAACGGGTCGCAACGCTGTGCCCTTGACCCACTCCAGCACGGGGTCGGGGCCGTGGAGAAGCTGGTGGTAGGTGGTTTCCCAGACATCGGCGGTGCAGCCCAGCGCGGTGAACCGGGCGAGGTATTCGGCGGGTTCGAGGAGGTGGATGTAGCGCGCGCCGTGTCCGGCGAGGCGGGAGCGCCAGCGCGGGGTGTCGCACTGCTCGGCGAGCAGGGCGTGGCTGGGGGCGGTGAAGTTGCCGGGGATCTGGAAGGCGAAGGTGCCGCCGGGGCGCAGGCCGTTGATCCAGGTGCCGAAGGAGCCGGGGTGGCCGGGGACCCACTGGAGGGCCGCGTTGGAGACGATCAGGTCGTAGGGCTCTTCGGGAAGCCAGTCGGCGATGTCGCCGCGGCGGAAGTCGAGGCTGCCGCCGCCGGCGGTGGGGCCGGCGTGCTGGTCGGTGGCGCGCTGGAGCATCTCAGGGGAGAGGTCGAAGCCGGTGATGGCGGCCTCGGGCCAGCGGGTGGCGAGGAGTTCGGTGACGTTGCCGGGGCCGCAGCCGAGGTCGGCGATGCGGGCGGGCCGGTTGGGGAGTTCGGGTATGCGGGCGAGCAGGTCGAGGAAGGGCCGTGTGCGGTGGCCCGCGTGCCGGAGGTACTGCTGGGGGTCCCAGGTGGGTGCGGACGGCGCGGTGGACGTGGGGGTCCCTGCACGCGCGGTATCGGAATACATGTTCGAGCCTCCCTGCTGGCGGGGCGGTCGGAAGCGGAATCTGTTCCGGCCCCCTCCATGCCCCATGCTCACTTCATTTATATCTCGATGTCAAGATACTTGTGATCGAGATACTCGGTATGAAGAGACTTCACATCGACAGATCCCTTACACTGAGCGGCATGGAGGACGAGGTCGACCGACTGGTGGCGGCATGGCGGCGGGAGCGCCCTGACCTCGACGTGGAACCGCTTGAGGTCCTGAGCCGCGTGAGCAGGCTCGCGCGCCATCTCGACCGTGCCCGCAGGCTGGCCTTCTCCGAGCACGGCCTGGAGCCCTGGGAGTTCGACGTCCTGACGTCGCTGCGACGCGCGGGCGCCCCCTACCAGCTCTCCCCCGGCCAGTTGCTGACCCAGACCCTCGTCACCTCCGGCACCATGACCAACCGTATCGACCGGCTCGCCAAGAAGGGCCTCGTCGAGCGGCTCCCGGACCCCAACGACCGCCGCGGGGTCCTGGTGCGGCTCACCCCCGAGGGCCGGGACCGCGCCGACCAGGCCCTCGCCGGGCTGCTGGCCCAGGAACGGGCCATCCTGGCCCAGCTCTCGCATAGCCAGCGCGGCGATCTCGCCGGACTGCTACGCCAGTTGACCGCTCCGTTCGACAACATCCCCGGCTAGGTCGGCGGGTCGTACGCCGGCCCGCCGGGCCAGGGCCACCGCGGCCAGGGTGGAGTGCACGCCGAGCTTGCCGAGCACGTTCTGCATGTGCGTGCGGACGGTGTGCGGGGACAGGAACAGTCTGGCCGCCACGTCCTTGCGGCCCAGCCCGGCCACCATGCAGCGCAGCACCTCGTGTTCGCGCGGGGTGAGGGACTCCACGAGCCGTTCGCTGTCCGTACGGTGCTTGCGCGCCGCGGTCAGTTCGCGGAGCACTCCGGTGAGCAGGGCGGGCGGGAGGTGCGTCTCCTCCCGCAGCACCCCGCGGACGACGGCCAGCAGGCGCGAGAGCGAGCAGTCCTTGGCCACCCAGCCCGAGGCACCCGCCTGCAGGGCGAGGGCGGCCCGGCGCGGCTCGTCGCGCTCGGCGAGGACGACCGTACGGACCCCGGGATGGGCGGCCCGTACTCCGGCCACGAGCGTGATGCCGTCCGCGGCGGGCGGCGGCGGCCCGGCCCCCGGCTCCCGCCGGCCCGGCACGGCCCCGGGGGCGGCGCCGAGGTCGGCGTCGACCAGCAGGACGTCGAAGCGGCGGCCCTCGGCCACCGCGCGTTCGAGGCAGCGCAGCGCGGCGGGGCCGCTGCCGGCCGCGGACACGTCCACGTCCGGCTCGGCCGCGAGCGCGGCTGCGAGCGATTCGGCGAAGATGCGGTGATCGTCGACGACGAGAACCCGGATACGAACCACAAAACCCCCAAGGGTAGGGGAACGGACGGCGGCGGGTACGGCGCCAGGACCGGGCGATCCGCAGGCCCCCGGCCGCCGCCGAGACATATCTGCACTACCCCGGACCGGACGCCGTACCCGACTTGTCTCGACCCCTGAACCAACACCGGCCCCCACCGGTGTCACGCATCAGCGTAGGGCCGGGGGCGGCTCGTGGTTGGCCGAATAGCAGAAGTTTTCCCCGCGGTTCTGGGGAGTGTGCGGGGTGAACGGGCTCGGCCGTGGCTGGAAACCGCCTGAATCGGGGGCCGTGGGGCGACTTCTGCGCGGGCGCGTGCCATGGGCAGTTGCACGGAGGGCATTTCACCCGGCGCGCACACGCCGGGCGCCCGCGCACAGCGCCCACCCAAGGCGCGCACCCCCAACACACACGCCCCCGCCGAGCACCGGCCCATCCCCGCCCGCCCTCGCCGACACCGCTGCACCGGCGAGTGAGCCGAAGGGGCGCGCCGGGGAGTGGGGGCGAGCGCGCGGAGGAAACCGCGAGGAACGAGCGGTTTACGAGCACGCACGACCCCACGAGCCGGCAACAGCCGCCCCGCAGGCGAACCGAGCCACGAAAGAAGGCGCGAGTGAGCCGGCAAAAGGCGCCCGTCCCGGAGGCGAACCGAGCCCGCGAAAAAAGGGGGAACGAGCGGTTTACGAGCACGCACGCCCTCACGAGCCGGCAACAAGCGCCCCGGAGGCGAACCGAGCCCTAAGAACGGGCCCGGGCGAAGTTCCAGGCGTCCTGGATGATGCCGGTGAGGTCCGAGCGGTTGGGGGTCCAGCCGAGGCGGTCGTGGGCGGTGCGGGCGGAGGCGACCAGCATGGCCGGGTCGCCGGCGCGGCGCGGGGCGATGACTTCGGGGATCTCGCGGCCGGTGACCTTGCGGACGGTTTCGATGACCTCGCGTACCGAGAAGCCGTTGCCGTTGCCGAGGTTGCAGATGAGGTGTTCTCCGGCGGTGGCGGAGCGGAGGGCGGCGAGGTGGGCTTCCGCCAGGTCGGCGACGTGGATGTAGTCGCGTACGCAGGTGCCGTCGGGGGTCGGGTAGTCCTCGCCGAACACGGAGATCGACTCGCGTTCGCCGAGGGCGACCTGGAGGACCAGGGGGATCAGGTGCGTTTCGGGGCTGTGCCGTTCGCCGTACTGGCCGTAGGCGCCGGCCACGTTGAAGTAGCGCAGGGACACGGCGGCCAGGCCGTGCGCCACACATTCGCCCGCGATCATGTGGTCGACGGCGAGTTTGGAGGCGCCGTACGGGTTGGTGGGCGCGGTCACGGAGGCTTCGGTGAGCAGGCCTTCGGTCGGCTCGCCGTAGGTGGCGGCGGTGGAGGAGAAGACGAGCCTGCGTACGCCCGCTTCGCGCATGGCGGTGAGCAGGGCGAGGGTGCCGCCGACGTTGTTCTCCCAGTACTTGCCCGGGTTCACCACGGATTCGCCGACCTGTGAGGAGGCGGCGAAGTGGAGTACGGCTTCGTAGGAGGGGTCGAAGTGTCGGGCGGCGTCCTGGATCCGGCCCTCGATGAAGGTGGCGCCCGCCGGGACGCCGACGCGGAAGCCGGTGCTGAGGTCGTCGAGGACGGTGACTTCGTGGCCGGCCTCCAGGAGGTGGGCCGCGACCACGCTGCCGACGTATCCGGCGCCACCGGTTACCAGGTACTTGCTCACTCGCCTACTGCCTCTCGCGGGGGACCATGCGCGTGTACGTGCGCATGCTTCGGGCACTGGCTTACCCGATGTGGCACCCGCGGGGGAAATCGGCGGCCTGAGCGGTGGCCGACGGCAGCCTCACCGGCGGCCCTCCCCGGCCGCCCGCTCAGGTCTGCGGCGAGGTGGGCGGCGGCTCGGGGAGGGCCCGGTCGAGGAGGCCGGTTCGGGCGGCCAGCGCGGCCGCCTCCAGCCGTGATCCGACGCCCAGCTTCATCAGGACCCGCTGTACGTGCGTACGGGCGGTGCTCGGTGCGATCGCCATCCCGGCGGCGATCAGCCGGGTGTCCTCGCCTTCGGCGACCCGCACCAGCACTTCCACCTCGCGCGGGGTGAGCAGCCGCAGCAGCCGGCTGCCCTCGTCGTCGGGCTGGACGGCGGGGTTGAGGAGTTCCGCGAAGGCGCCTTGGAGGAGTTGGGGGGCGATGGCCGCTTCTCCCGACCTCGCCTTGGCCAGCGCCCGCTCGACGCCTTCGATGCGCTCGTCCTGGCGTACGTATCCGCAGGCGCCGGCGGCGAAGGCTGCGGCGATCCCGCGCGGGCTGGGCACCGGGCCGAGGACGACCACGGCTGTCTGCGGGCGTTCCCGTTTGATGCGGACGACGGGTTCGAAGGCTCCGGGCTCGGCGGGGTTGGCGGTGCCGAGGAGGCAGACCTCCGGGGCTCGGCTGATGACGAGTTCGGCGGCGCCGGCGGCCGGGGCCGCGGCGGCCAGTACCCGGTGGCCGCGCAGTTTCAGGGCAGAGGCCAGCGCCTCGGCCAGCAGTCGGTGGTCGTCGACCACCACGACGCGTACGCCCATTGAGGACCACCCCCCACCCTTCTGACCCGGCAAGCTACACGCTTGTTCGACGGCGTGAAGGGGTTACCGCGCAGAAGCCCCCGAACGGTACGGACCGTTCGGGGGCTTCGGTGGTGCTGTGCGAGTCAGCTCGCGGTGTACGAGACGAAGAGGTACTCCGGGTCGTCCGAGTACGGCTTGCTGACGTTCTGCTTGGCCATGAAGAGCTTGCCGTTGCGGTAGCGGAACTCGGAGGAGAACTCGGGCGAGAAGCTGGTCTCGATGCGCCGGAGGTCCCTGTCGGCCGGGTTCTCCATGAGGAGGGTCTCCTTCATGGTGCTGCCGTCGATGCTGACGATCTGGCCGCCCTTGTCGTACGGGGGGACCTTGTAGGCGATGATGTTCGACCCGTCCATGCGCAGCGGGTAGATGGTGTACCGCTCGCCCGCGTCGGCGCGGTCGGTGGTCTGCTTGCCGGTCTCCAGGTCGAAGGAGAGCAGTTCGTTGGTGCGGCCGCTGCTGGACTGGCCCTGGTGCTCGGCGGAGGGTACGTAGATCTTGCCGTTGCCGACGACCATGTTCGAGCACTTCTCGACGTCGGTGGAGGCGCACTTGGCGGCGAAGGTGCCCGCGGCGAGCGGGATGCGGGCCTTCAGCTCGCCCTTGGGGTCGACGACGAAGAGGTCGCTGACGCCCTTGCCGCCCTTGGCGTTGTCGCCGACGTCGGCACCGACGACGAAGGGCTTGGTGGAGACGATGTGCGCGTACTCGATGCCCTCGGACAGCTTGTACGAGGCGGTGGGTGCGCCGGTGGCCGGGTCGAGGATCTGTGCGTGCAGCGTGTAGTTGGGGTGCCGGCCGCACTTGCGGATGGCACCGAGGGCTTCGCCGCCCGCGTAGCCGGTGTCGCGGCAGCTCTCGCCGTCGACCTTGGGCTGCCACAGGTTCTTGCCGTCGGCGAGGTTCCAGGCGGCGCCGCCGCCGGAGACGCCGCCTGCGGCGACGGTCTTGCCGCTGATGGTGATCTCGGAGAACTGGACGGGCTTGTCGCCGCCGTTGGCGCTCTTGACGTTGCCGGACCAGACGAGCTTGCCGGCTTCCAGGTCGATGACGCCGACCTCGGTGCACGGCGGGTACTTGTTCTCGGGCGTGGACTGGGCGGGCCTGAAGAGGACCGCGCTCTTGTTCTCGCTGATGTGGTGGGTGGCGCCGCAGATCTCGCCGTTGAGGGGGATCTCCCACTTCTTGGCGCCGTCGACGAGGTTGTAGCCGACGACCTTCGACACGTCGGACTTGACGTAGGTGGTGTCGGTCAGCCAGGAGCCGTTGGCGGAGACCAGGTCGGTGACGGCGGGGGCCGGATGGTTGTAGAGAATCTTCGACTTGGGGTTGCCGGGTACCTTCTCGCTGCCGGGCGTGGAGGGCTGGTTCTTGTCGCCGCCCGGGGAGGTGCTGGGGTCGCCCTGCGCGGTGGTCCCGCCGCCTGCGTCGCCGGAGGCGTACCAGAGGCCGCCGCCGACGATCAGGACGATGGCCAGGAGGGCCGCGCCGACGATCGTCAGCTGGGTGCGCTTGTCGCCGCCGGTGCCGGCCGGCGGGGCGGGGGGCACGGGCGCGCTGTACGGGGCGGGCGCGGGCTGCTGCGGGTAGCCGTAGCCGGGGTCGGCCTGCGGGTAGCCGTACGCGGGCTGCGCGGCCGGCGGCTGCGGGGCGGCCGCGGGCGGTCCGGCAGGCGGGCTGGGCGGTCCGGCAGGCGGGCTGGGCGGTCCGGCGGGCGGCGTGGGCGCTCCGAACCCGCCCGGCGCGGGATCCTGCGGCGCTCCGAAGCCGCCGGACGGCGGCTGGTTGGGGGGCGGCGGGGTACTCATCGGTTGCTGTTGCCTCTCGCTGGGCGGCTCGTCGGGCGGATCGTCGGGCGGGTCGTTGGACGGTTTCTCACTTGCCGAAGACCATCAGGAGCTTCTCGTCCTTGTCCTGGGCGAGCAGGCGGGAGGTGGAGATGAAGAAGCGCCCGTCCGCGTAGTCGACCTGCGGGGAGTAGAAGGAGCTCTCGATCGGTGCGGAGGGGCCCGACGGGTGGCGCAGGAGTGCGGTGGGCGTGCTGCCGTCGGCCGGGATGGACAGGACCTCGCCGCCCGTGTTCGCCTCGGCCTTGCGGTAGGCGATCAGCTGGCCGTTCGCGGCCTTCACCGGTTCGAGGGTGCGGCCCTCTCCCGCCGGTACGCGCCACTTGGCCTTGCCGGTGGTGAGGTCGAAGGCGACGATCTCGTTGGCCTTGCCGATGGCGGCCTTGGTGGGCAGGTAGAGGGTGCCCGCGTCGGCGACGGCGGTGGCGCAGCCCTGGAGGCTGTCGTCGTAGCTCATGCTGCACTCGGTGGAGAAGCTGCCCTCGCCGGAGAGCGTGGTGCGCTGCTTGCCGTCGGGTCCGAGGACGACGACGGAGTTCTCCTTCGAGGAGGCGTTCTTGAGGTGCAGGACGACCGGGTCGACCGAGTAGACGCGGGAGACCTTCCAGCCCTTGGGGAGGCGGTAGGTCCAGGTCTTCTTGCCGGTGGCCGGGTCGGCGTCCTGGATCTCGACGGTCATGTCGGCGTCGTTGCAGGTGGCGATGCCGATCAGTTTGCCGCTGCCGGCGGCGTAGGCGCCGGGCACGCAGCCCTCGGAGGGGCTGCCGAAGAGCTTCTCACCGGTGCTGATCTTGAAGGCGGTGGCGCGGGTGAGCCGGTTGACGGTGACGACGTCCCCGGTCATGGCCAGGCTGGGGTCGAGGAACATGTCGAAGGCGCTCTCCTTCGCCACCTCCTTCGACCAGCCTTCCTTGCCCGCCTTGAGGTCGACCATCCGGATCTGGTTGCAGTTGGCGGTGTCGGAGGGGCCGTCGGCGTACATGACGACGGTCTTGCCGTCGTCGGTGGTCGCCCGGGTCGTGCCGCAGATCTTCGCAGGGAAGGTGATCGTCCACTTCTCTTTGCCGTCGGCCACCGCGTAGCCCTTGATCGTCTTGTCGACGGTCTTGGCCACGGTGTCGCCGACGACCCACTGCCCCTTGGCGGGCACCCCGGCACCCGGGCCGTCGATCTTGGTGGTCTTGAGCCAGAGGACCTTGTCCTCGCCCTGCTTGCGGCCGGCGTTGAGGTCCGTCTGCTGGTTGCCGCCGGGGCCGCTGCCGTCGCCCATGTCCACGGACGGGGAGGCGGAGGGCTTGGCGTCGCCGGACTCCTGGGCCACGGGCTGCTTGGGGTCCTCGTCGCCGCCGAAGGCTACGTAGCCGACGCCGCCGAGGACGAGGACGGCCGCGACCGAGGCGGCGACGATCAGCGTCAGCTTCTTCTTCGGCGGCATACCGGGCGCGCCGGGTGTGCCGGGCGCGGGCGGCTGCAGGTTGTGGGCCGGGTACGCCGCGACGGTGGGCGGCTGCTGCGGGTAGGGCTGCTGGTGCCCCGGGGCGGGCTGCTGCGCGTAGGGGTTCTCGCCCTGCGGGTATCCGTAGCCCTGTTGCGGGGGGCCCGGCAGGTGTCCGTAACCGGAAGGGGTCGGTGGCTGGTTCGGCGGCTGGGGCGGCTCGGTCATCAGCGCACTTTCGGCTTCGGGGGGTCGGGGAGTTTGACCTTTCTATCACTGACGCCGCGCATACAACGGACCGGTCCGCCCCCTGTTCCCAAGGGAGGACCGGCCCGTGATGCCCTCGTTATCCGGCCAGTTGGCTCCGAGGACCGGCGGAATCTACGCCTCCTCGGCCAGCTCCAGCCAGCGCATCTCCAAGTCGTCCCGGTCGGAGAGCAGTTCGCGCAGCTCCGCGTCGAGCTTGGCCACCTTGTCGTAGTCGGTGGAGTGCTCGGCGATCTGGGCGTGCAGGTTTCCCTCGCGGTCGGCGAGCTTGTTCAGCTGCCGCTCGATCTTCTGGAGCTCCTTCTTCGCGGCGCGCGAGTCCCCCGAGGAGCTGGACTTGGCCGCGGCCGCGGCCGGTGCGGGTGCCGGGGCGGCCGCCTCGATCATCCGCTGCCGGCGCTCCAGGTACTCGTCGAGGCCGCGCGGCAGCATGCGCAGGCTGGCGTCGCCGAGCAGGGCCATCACCGTGTCGGTGGTGCGCTCGATGAAGAACCGGTCGTGGGAGATCACGATCATCGAGCCGGGCCAGCCGTCGAGGAGGTCCTCCAGCTGGGTCAGGGTCTCGATGTCGAGGTCGTTGGTGGGCTCGTCGAGGAAGAGGACGTTGGGCTCGTCCATCAGCAGGCGCAGGATCTGCAGCCGGCGGCGCTCGCCGCCGGAGAGGTCGCCGACGGGCGTCCACTGCTTCTCCTTGGTGAAGCCGAACTGCTCGCACAGCTGGCCCGCCGTCATCTCGCGTCCCTTGCCGAGGTCGACGCGGTCGCGGACGCGCTGGACGGCCTCCAGGACCCGCAGGGACGGGTCGAGTTCGCCGACCTCCTGGGAGAGGTAGGCCAGCTTGACCGTCTTGCCGACGATGACCTTGCCCGCGGCGGGCTGGGCGTCGCCCTGGCTGCGGGCGGCCTCGGCGAGGGCGCGCAGGAGGGAGGTCTTGCCGGCGCCGTTGACACCGACGAGGCCGACGCGGTCGCCGGGGCCCAGGTGCCAGGTGAGGTGCTTGAGGAGGGTCTTGGGGCCGGCCTGGACGGTGACGTCCTCAAGGTCGAAGACGGTCTTGCCGAGGCGGGCGTTGGCGAAGCGCATCAGCTCGGACTTGTCGCGCGGCGGCGGGACGTCGGCGATGAGCTCGTTGGCGGCCTCGATGCGGTAGCGGGGCTTGGAGGTGCGGGCGGGGGCGCCGCGGCGCAGCCAGGCGAGCTCCTTGCGCATCAGGTTCTGCCGCTTGGTCTCCTCGGTGGCGGCGATGCGTTCGCGTTCGGCGCGGGCGAAGACGTAGTCGCTGTAGCCGCCTTCGTACTCGAAGACCTCGCCGCGCTGGACGTCCCACATGCGGGTGCAGACCTGGTCGAGGAACCAGCGGTCGTGGGTGACGCAGACGAGGGCGGAGCGGCGCGTCTGGAGGTGGGCTGCCAGCCAGGAGATGCCCTCGACGTCGAGGTGGTTGGTGGGCTCGTCGAGGATCAGGAGGTCCTGGTCGGCGATGAGCAGCTTGGCGAGGGCGATGCGCCGGCGCTCGCCGCCGGAGAGCGGGCCGATGACCGTGTCGAGGCCCTGGTTGAAGCCGGGCAGGTCGAGGCCGCCGAAGAGTCCGGTGAGGACGTCGCGGATCTTGGCGTTGCCGGCCCACTCGTGGTCGGCCATGTCGCCGATGATCTCGTGGCGGATGGTCGCGGCGGGGTCGAGGGAGTCGTGCTGGGTGAGGACGCCCATGCGCAGGCCGCCGGACTGGGTGACGCGCCCGCTGTCGGGCTCCTCCAGCTTGGCGAGCATGCGGATGAGGGTGGTCTTGCCGTCGCCGTTGCGGCCGACGACGCCGATCCGGTCTCCCTCGGACACGCCGAGGGAGATACCGTCCAGCAGGGTACGTGTGCCGTACACCTTGCTGACTGCCTCGACATTGACCAGATTGACGGCCATCAGACGCGCTCCAGGGAAAGGGTGTGGATCAGCCCCTCAGCCTAACCCTCCGGACCGTGGCGGACCGTTCCACCAGGAAGGCGCCGCCCAGCGCCATGGCGATCGCGGCGGGTGCGGTGACCGGGACGGCGACGAGGGTGGCGGTGTGGCCGTCGAGGAGGCCGCCGAGGCCGGTCATGGAGACCCCCAGGACGCCGAGGAGGCACAGGGTGATCCCGAGGGCGGCGACGGGGCCGGCGGCGGATCCCGTGGGCCCGGCCGGATGGGCGGGCGCGGGGGCCTCGAAGCGGCGGAACAGGGCCACGAACAGGCCGGTCAGCGCCGCCGCGGCCAGGAGCCGTACGGGGACCTGCGCCCACCAGGCTGCGCCGGCGGGGGCGGGGAGGTCCCTGCCGAGGGCGAGCTGGGCCCCGTACACGGCGAGCATCGCGGTGAGGTGCCAGAGGAAGGCGGTCATGGCGACCCCGTTGGCGGCGACGACCGTCCGCCACACGCGGGGGCGCCGCAGCCAGGCGCCCGCTGGCCGGGCGGCGAGCTGTACGGCGCCGACGAGCCACAGGCCGTGGCAGAGCAGGGCGAGGGTGGGCGGGGCCATGTTGGAGACCTTCTCGCCGGGCATTCCGACCATGGACAGCGGGTACGGGCCGCAGGCGACCAGCAGCACGGCTCCGGAGAGTCCGCCGGCGGCGAGGAGGGCCGGCCGGCGGATCCGGCCGTCGGCGCGCAGGAAGCCGAGCTGGTGGACGGCGAGCCAGACGAGGGCGAAGTTCAGGAACTCCACGTACGGGACGCCGAGCGCGAAGCGCAGTACGTCGACGAGCGCGGCGGCGCCGGCCAGCGCGGCGAAGGCCGCCCAGCCGTGGCGTTCGTGGAGCTTCAGCAGCGGCGGGGTGAAGGCGACCATGGCCAGGTAGATCCCGATGAACCACAGCGGCTGGGTGACCAGCCGCAGCGCGGCGCCGGTCAGGGTGCCGCCGCCGTGGCCGGCGAGCTGCACGGCGAGCGCGACCACCGCCCACACCAGGACGAAGGCGAGGGTGGGGCGCAGCAGCCGGCGCAGCCGGGCCCGCAGGAAGGCGGCGTAGACGGAGCCTTCGCCGCGGCGGGCCAGGGAGCGGTAGGAGAGCGCGTGCGAGAAGCCGCCGACGAAGAAGAAGACGGGCATGACCTGCAGCGCCCAGGTGAGCGGTTGCAGGGCGGGCACGAGGGCGAGCAGGTTCCCTATGCCGTCCGTGCTGACGGCGGCCATCAGCCAGTGCCCGGCGATGACGGTGCCGAGCGAGGCGACGCGCAGCAGGTCGACGTACCGGTCGCGGTCGGCTGGGGTGGCGGCGGCGATGTCGCGTGCGCTGGCTGTCATGGGACCACGGTGTCCGCGACGGGGTGCCCCCCGACAGGGCGCGGATACTCAACTCCGGCCTAGGTACCGCCCCGCGGGCGGGCCTCGAACGCCGACGGGGCCGGGCGGGGCCGGGGATTTCAGCCTCGCCGGCGTTCGAAGGCGCGGGGGTCCGGGGGCGGCGCCCCCGGCAGCGGTCCGTGGGGTCAGGACGGCAGGGCCGTGGCGCCCGGGGCCGGGGAGGTCGCCACGCGGGTGGCGCGGCAGGTGCCCGAGGCTTCGAGGGCCGCGGCCGCCTTCAGGGCGGCCTCCTCGTCGGTGACGAGGAAGGCCGTCGTGGGGCCCGAGCCGGAGACCAGGGCGGCCAGGGCGCCGGCGGCGAGCCCGGCGTCGAGGGTCGCCCGCAGCGAGGGCCGCAGCGACAGGGCGGCCGGCTGGAGGTCGTTGGCCAGGGTGGCGGCCAGCGCCTCCGGGTCACCGGAGGCGAGGGCCGCGAGGAGGGCCGGGGAGGCCTGCGGCTCCGGGACCTCCGTGCCGGCGGTGAGGCGGTCGAACTCGCGGAAGACGGCCGGGGTGGACAGCCCGCCGTCGGCCACCGCGAACACCCAGTGGAAGGAGCCGGCGGGGACCGGGGTGAGGACCTCGCCGCGGCCGGTGCCGAGGGCGGCGCCGCCGACGAGGCTGAAGGGGACGTCGCTGCCCAGCTCCGCGCAGATGTCGAGCAGTTCCTCGCGCGGGGTGTTCAGGCCCCACAGGGTGTCGCAGGCCAGGAGGGCCGCGGCGCCGTCGGCGCTGCCGCCCGCCATGCCGCCCGCGACCGGGATGTTCTTGGCGATGTGCAGGTGGACGTCCGGGGCCAGGCCGTGCCGGGCGGCGAGGATCTCGGCGGCCCGCGCGGCGAGGTTGGTGCGGTCCAGCGGGACCTTGTCGGCGTCCGGGCCCTCGCAGGTCACCGTGAGCGCGTCGGCCGGGGTCGCCGTCACCTCGTCGAAGAGCGAGACGGCGAGGAAGACGTTGGCCAGGCCGTGGAAGCCGTCGGGCCGGGCCGCGCCCACCGCCAGCTGGACGTTGACCTTCGCCGGGACCCGTACGGTGACGGGCGCCGTGCGCGTGCTCTCGACGCGCGTGGTCTCGGGGCGCGTGCTCACAGGGCGGGCCTCTCCGGTGCGGGCTTGTGCTCGGCGATCGCGGCGAACTGCTCGACGGTCAGGGACTCCCCGCGGGCCTGCGGGGAGACGCCCGCGGCGACCAGCGCGGCCTCGGCGCCTGCCGCCGAGCCGGCCCAGCCGGCCAGGGCGGCGCGCAGGGTCTTGCGGCGCTGCGCGAACGCGGCGTCGACGACGGCGAAGACCTCTTCCTTCGAGGCACTGGTCTTGATCGGCTCGATGCGGCGTACGAGGGAGACGAGCCCGGAGTCGACGTTCGGCGCGGGCCAGAAGACCTTGCGGCCGATGGCTCCGGCGCGCTTGACGTGCGCGTACCAGTTGGCCTTGACGGAGGGCACCCCGTAGACCTTGTTGCCGGGCTCGGCGGCCAGCCGGTCGGCGACCTCCGCCTGGACCATGACGAGGGTCCGCTCGATGCTCGGGAACCGGTCGAGCATGGTCAGCAGGACGGGCACGGCCACGTTGTACGGCAGGTTCGCCACCAGTGCGGTCGGCGGCGGGCCGGGCAGCTCGGTGACCAGCATCGCGTCGGAGTGGACCAGCGCGAAGCGGTCCTGCTTCGCCGGCATGCGGGCTTCGATGGTGGCGGGCAGGGCGGCCGCGAGGATGTCGTCGATCTCGACGGCGACGACCCGGTCCGCGGCCTCCAGCAGCGCGAGCGTCAGCGAGCCCAGGCCGGGACCGACCTCGACGACCACGTCGTCCGGGCGGACCTCGGCGGTGCGCACGATCCTGCGCACCGTGTTGGCGTCGATGACGAAGTTCTGCCCCTTCTGCTTCGTCGGACGTACGCCGAGGGCGGCGGCCAGCTCCCGGACGTCGGCGGGGCCGAGGAGGGCGTCGGGGGTGCTGGGCGCGGAATTGTCGGGCTGCTGCTCTGCGGTGCTCACCGGTAAAGCGTCTCAGATCGGCCGAGCGGTCCCGACGACGACGTGGACCTGCCGCGCCGGACGGGGCCCCGCGGCCTACGAGGTCAGCCTGCGGCCGCAGTGCGGCCACGGGCTCGCGCCCCGCTGCACGTAGAGCTTCTTCGCCCGGTAGGTCTGCTCGGCGGCCGGGGCATCCTGGGGGCGGCCGCTGCCGCCGAGGCCCTGCCAGGTGCGGACGTCGAACTGGTACAGGCCGCCGTACGTCCCCGAGGCGTCGGTGGCGGAGGGGCGCCCGCCGGACTCGCAGCGGGCCAGGGCGGCCCAGTTGAGGCCGTCCGCACCGGAGACGGAGCTCGGCAGCGGCCTGGTGCCGACCCGGACCAGCTGGGTGACGGGCTCGCGCACGACCTCGTCGGCGACGGCGCGGGGCTTCTGGCGGACCCCGTTGACGGTGCGCAGGCTGTAGGTGACCCGGCGCGCCCCGGGCCGGCCGGCGCGCTCGACGACCATGGTCCCGGCGAACAGGTCGCCGTCCTCGACCCGCTCCGTCTCGAAGGGGATGCGCTCCTCGCGGACCTCGCGGGTGCCGGTGATCCGGAGCACGGTGACGGTCTGGCCGTCGCGCGGGAAGGCGGTGGGCGGCACCGAGGTGGTGTCCTGGCCCCGGAGGGTGATGCCGGCCTGGTCCAGGGCCTCCTGGACGGTGGCGGCGTTGGTGCGGATGGTGCGTTCACGGCCGTCGGCCATGAAGGTGACGCTGCGCTCGGTACGGACGCTGAGGGTCAGGCCGGCGCGCGGTACGGCTGCGGTGCGCGGGGCGGAGAGGTAGGCACCCTCGGCGCGGATGCCGAACTGGCGCAGGGCGCCCTCGACGGTGCGGGCGGTGGTCCAGACCTGGCGCTGCTGCCCGTCGAGGGTCAGCCTCAGGGGGCGGCCGTAGCGGACGACGACGTCCTCGCCGTCGTCGAGGGGTTCGCCGGGGGCGGGGGCGACGAGGTCGTGGGGGCCGATGGCGAGGCCTTCGGCGGCGAGCAGGTCCTCGACGTCGCCGGCGAAGGTGTGCAGCTCCCGCGGGACGCCGTCCACGGTGAGGCGTACCGATTTGTCGGCGGCGACGAAGGCGGTCGTGCCGCCCGCGAGGAAGGCGACGACCAGGGCCTGCGGCACGATCCGCCGCCAGGTACCGGTGGCGGCCGCGGGCGGGGTGGGGCCTAGGAGCACCGGTCCCTCGGCCCGGCGGCGGCCGGTGCCGGCCGGGGGCTCCTCGACGGCGGTACGGCCGCGGGGCCGTCGGCCCGCGGCGAACCCGTCGGCGAGGGTCGGCGTCGGCGCGGGGGCGCGGCGGCGGCCGGTTCCCGGGCCGGATGCCGGCCCGGGCCGTTCGCCGTCCCGGCCCGCGGTGTCCGGGCGGGCGGCGGGGACCGCGGCGCGCCGGCGGCGTACGGCCGGCCGGTCGTCGACGCGGGGGACGGGGGCGGGGACGGTGACGGCAACGGGGACGGCGGGCTGGGTGTCCCAGGAGGAGGGGCCGGTGTCGGCCGGCACGGGGTCCACGGGCCCGGGACCGGCCAGCCCGTGCCCACCGGCCCAGGGATCCGCGGGCCCGGGACCGGCGAGCCCGGGAACCGCCGGCCACGGATCCCCGGGCCCTGGGTCGGCGGGCCCGTGCGCGCCGGCCCAGGGATCACCGGGCCCCGGATCACCGGACCAGGGATCACCGGGCCCGGGATCGGCGGACCGGGGATCAGCCGGCCGGGGATCCCCCGTGCCGGAATCGGCGGGCCAGGCGGGCCAGGCCGGCCACGCCGGGGATCCGCCCCCGTACGCCTCCGGGACGGGAGCGCCCCGGCGGTGACTGCCCTGCGTATCGCTCACGACGCTCGCTCCACTGCTGATCCGGCACCCGCGGGTCGGGGGAGGGCACCTTAACGGAGGAGGCGTCACGGAACAAAGTCGTACGACTACCCTACGTGTCGACCGGATGGGCCGGTCAGTAGTCGAAGGCGCGGGCGGTGTTGGCCGCCAGGGCAGTGGCCATCGCGTCCTCGTCGATGCCGCGGACGGCGGCCATCGCGCGCACCGTCAGCGGAATGAGGTACGGGGCGTTCGGCCGTCCGCGGTACGGCGCGGGCGTCAGGTACGGCGCGTCCGTCTCGACGAGCACCAGCTCCAGCGGGGCCACGGCCAGCGCCTCGCGCAGCGGTGCGGCGTTCTTGAAGGTGACGGTTCCGGCGAAGGACATGTAGTAGCCGGCGGCGGCGCACTCGCGGGCCATGTCGGCGTCCCCGGAGTAGCAGTGGAAGACGGTCCGCTCCGGGGCGCCCTCCTCGCGCAGGACGCGCAGCACGGCGGCGTGGGCGTCACGGTCGTGGATGACGAGGGCCTTGCCCTGACGCTTGGCGATCTCGATGTGGGCCCGGAAGGAACGCTCCTGCGCGGCCATGCCCTCGGGCCCGGTACGGAAGTGGTCCAGGCCGGTTTCACCGACGGCCTTCACATGGGCCAGGGCGGCCAGGGCCTCGATCTCGGCGAGCGCCTCGTCCAGGGCGGCGTCTCCGCCGCCGGCCCGGGCGCCCTGGCGGGACCATCCGTCGGGATCCCCGTGCACGATGCGGGGGGCTTCGTTGGGGTGGAGCGCCACAGCGGCGTGGACGTTGTCGTGGGCGGCCGCCGTCTCGGCCGCCCACCGGGAGCCCTTCACGTCGCAGCCGACCTGGACGACGGTGGTCACGCCGACCGAGGCCGCCTTGGCGAGGCCCTCCTCGACGGTCCCCGACTGCATGTCCAGGTGGGTGTGCGAGTCCGCGACCGCCACCCGGAGGGGTTCGGGCAGCGGCGGCGGTGCGTCCTTGGAGGCGGAGGAAGGGCTCATGGGGCCGATCTTATGACCGGCGGAAGAACCCCATCAGCCGGGAGACCAGGCCCCCGCGCTTCTCGGCCTCGCTGACGGCGACGGGTCCGGGGGCGTCGTGGAGTCCGGCGGCCCGGCGCGGCTCGGGGGTGCGGGGGACGTTCGCTCCGGCCGGCACCGGTCCGGCGATGCCGGGCGCGATGCGGTGGTGGTAGAGGTGGTCGATCATGCCGAGCACCGAGGAGACCTGGCCCGCCCGCATGATCCGCACGACGTGGCCGCCGCAGTTCATGCAGGTGGGGTTGGACAGAGGGGAGGGCACCCGCTCGCCGCCGATTGTGTAGATGATGAAGGGCTCGCCCCGGCCGTCGACGTGGTGCTCGATCCGGTACTCCTGCTCCCAGCCGTACGCGCAGCGCATGCACGCGAAGGAGTAGGCCTCCTGCACGGTCTCCACGTCGGGGCCGGAGAAACGCGCGGGGGCCGACGCCTGGACCGGTACCGGGGTGTCTGCGATCTCACTCATGCCAGCTCCTCTTGTTCCACTGGTGCCTCTGCCAGTGGACGCCTCTTCGGGCGGGAGCGCATCAGGCCCGGTCCAGTGTTGGACGACCTTTGGGCCACTCATGCCCGAAGCGCCCGGCGCACGGTCTGAGCTTTGCCTTTCAGGTTATCCCTTTACCCGTTCACGGCGCCTTTCGTGCCGCGTTCTTTGCCGCCACGACGGCGTCGAAGACGTCGCGCTTGGGTACGCCCGCCTCGGCGGCGACGGCCGCGATGGCCTCCTTGCGGCGCTCCCCCGCCTCCTCGCGGACCCGTACCCGGCGCACCAGCTCCTCGTCGTCCACGTCGCCGGGCCCGGCCGCCGGGGCACCCTCCACCACGACGGTGATCTCCCCGCGCACGCCCTCCGCGGCCCAGGCGGCGAGCTCGCCGAGCCCGCCGCGCTTGACCTCCTCGTACGTCTTCGTCAGCTCGCGGCAGACCGCGGCCCGCCGCTCGGCGCCGAAGACCTCGGCCATCGCGGCCAGGGTGTCGTCGAGCCGGTGCGGGGCCTCGAAGTAGACGAGCGTGCGCCGCTCGCCCTCGACCTCGCGCAGCCGGCCGAGGCGCTCGCCGGCCTTGCGCGGCAGGAAGCCCTCGAAGCAGAACCGGTCCACGGGCAGCCCGGACAGCGCCAGCGCGGTGAGCACGGCGGACGGCCCGGGGACGGCGGTGACCTTGATGTCCTTCTCCACGGCGGCGGCGACCAGCCGGTAGCCGGGGTCGGAGACCGACGGCATGCCGGCGTCCGTCACCAGCAGGACGCGCGCGCCGCCGGCCAGGGCCTCGACCAGTTCCGGCGTGCGGGCCGACTCGTTGCCCTCGAAGTACGACAGGACGCGCCCGGTGGTGTGCACGCCGAGCCCCTGGGTCAGCCGGCGCAGCCTGCGGGTGTCCTCGGCGGCGACGACGTCGGCCCGCTCCAGCTCCGCCGCAAGGCGCGGCGGGGCGTCGGCGAGGTCGCCGATGGGGGTGCCGGCAAGGACGAGGACGCCTGCCGGGGAGGTGGGCTCGGTACCGCGGGGCTGGTCAGTTGTCACCCGCCCATCCTCTCAGTCCCGCAGCCCGTCACCCCACGCCGCTGGGGCGCACACAGATCTCTTCCCTACGATGTGCCGGTGACCAGTACCGCGACGCCGCCGCCCAGCCCCGCGGGGGCCCTGTCCTCCGCAACGGCCGGGGGCGCAGAAGAGCCGTCCACCTGGCTGCGCGACCTGCGCCGCTTCGGCTACGCGCGCGCCGGCGCGTCGCCGCACGTGGACGTCCGCACCCGCCTGGTGCCCCCGTACACCAGGCCGTCCCGGCAGCTGTGGATGACCTTCGGGCTTCCGCCCGAGGTATGGGGGACCTGGCAGCGGATCGTTTCGTGGGCCGGGCCGCTGCTGGTGGCACTGGTCGCGGGCGTGCTGCGGTTCGTGCACCTGGGCAGCCCGAAGGCGGTGATATTCGACGAGACGTACTACGCCAAGGACGCCTGGGCCACGATCAAGCAGGGCTACGAGGCGAACTGGCCCAAGGACATCGACAAGTCGATCCTCGCCAACCCGGACGGGGTCGCCCTGCCGGTGGACCCGGGCTACGTCGTGCACCCGCCCGTCGGCAAGTGGGTGATCGGGCTCGGCGAGTGGATGTTCGGCCTGACGCCGTTCGGCTGGCGGTTCATGACGGCCGTGCTCGGCACCCTGTCGGTGCTGATGCTGTGCCGGATCGGGCGGCGCCTCTTCCGCTCGACGTTCCTGGGCTGCCTGGCGGGCGCGCTGCTGGCGGTGGACGGCCTGCACCTGGTGATGAGCCGCACGGCGCTGCTGGACCTGGTGCTGATGTTCTTCGTGCTCGCCGCGTTCGGGGCGCTGCTCATCGACCGGGATCGGGCCCGGGCCCGCCTCGCGGACGCGCTGCCGGTGGACGAGGAGGGCCGGACGCGGCCCGACGCGAGGATCGCCGGGACGCTGCGGCTCGGCTGGCGCCCGTACCGGATCCTGGCCGGGGTCTGCCTGGGGCTGGCCGCGGGCACGAAGTGGAACGGCTTCGTGATCCTGGCCTTCTTCGGCATCCTCACCGTGCTGTGGGACGCCGCCGCGCGCCGCACCGCGGGCGCGGGCGCCCCGTACGCGGCGATGCTGCGCCGTGACGCGCTGCCCGCCTTCGTCTCCACGGTGCCGGTGGCGATCGTGACGTACGTGGCCTCGTGGTCGGGGTGGATCCTCAGCCCGGACAACGGCAAGGGCGGCTACCTGCGCGACTGGGCGGCCAAGAACGACCGGGACAGCTCGCTGTCGTTCCTGCCGGAATGGGTGCGCAGCCTGTGGCACTACGAGACCGAGGTCTACAACTTCCACGTCGGCCTGACCTCGGGGCACACCTACGAGTCCAACCCGTGGAGCTGGCTGGTGCTGGGCCGGCCCGTCTCGTACTTCTACGAGTCCCCCGAGCCCGGCACCGACGGCTGCCCGGCGACGGCGGCGGGCAAGTGCGCCCGCGAGGTCCTGGCCCTGGGTACGCCGCTGCTGTGGTGGGCGGGCTGCTTCGCGCTGCTGTACGTGCTGTGGCGGTGGTTCTTCCGCCGTGACTGGCGGGCGGGCGCGATCGCGTGCGCGCTGGCCGCGGGCCTGCTGCCCTGGTTCAACTACCAGGAGCGGACGATCTTCTACTTCTACGCGGTGGTCTTCGTCCCGTACCTGTGCCTGGCGGTGGCGATGATGATCGGCGCCCTGCTGGGCCCGGCGGGCTCGACGGAGCGCCGCCGGGCCCTGGGCGCGATCGGCGCGGGTGTGCTGGTCCTGCTGATCGTGTGGAACTTCATCTACTTCTGGCCGATCTACACGGGCCAGACCCTCCCCATGGACTCCTGGCGCGGCCGCATGTGGCTGGACACCTGGGTCTAGCAGGCAGAACGACGGGCCCGGCACCGAAAGGTGCCGGGCCCTCGTGCGTTGCGGGGCGGCGTCAGCGGGAGGCTTCGCAGGCGGTGTTCGCCGTGTCCTTGCTCGCGCCCACCGCGGTGAGGCTCGCGACGCAGCTGGTCTGGTTGCCGATCCGGCCCTCGTAGCACGCCTCGGCGGCGCCGTCCGCGGCCTTCGGGGCGTGCTGGGCGACGTACTGCTCGCAGGCCTTGACGTCGGCCTGGGCGGACGGGGCGGCGGCCACGGCGCCGCCGAGGGCCAGGGCCAGGCCGGCGAGGATGCCGGGGATACGAGCCGACGGACGCATGCGGATGCACCTGCTCTCTCGGTCGGTCGCGCGATCCGCGGATGCGCCGGACCACGGGCGGGGGCGGCGGCGCGAAGCGGGCTCCGAGGCGGGCGACCGGCTCGGCGCATCGGTCATCCTCGCCCTTCCGACGCTAGAACAGAGCCGGGGTGCCTGCATGTCGGCCCGTCAGGACGGCTCCGCTTTAGCGAGGTTCCGGTCCGGTAACGAGCGCGCATCGGGCGAATGCGCAGAGTAAGGTCGACGCCAAGGGCCTTTGAACGCGTTCAGGGGTCGCGGGTCGCGGGGGAGGACGAGAAGTGAACGGGGCGGCAAAGGGAGCCATCATCGGCGGGGTGTTCCTCGCGATGGTCGGCGGTGCCGGATACGGGGTGTACGCGCTGGTCGGCGACGCGGGCGGGGGCGGCGGCGCGGACGAGGCCGCCGCCCTGTCCGAGGGCAGCGGGCCGGTCAGGGAGAAGGAGGCCGAGGCGGCCGCGAAGGCGTTCCTCGCCGCGTGGGCGGCCGGGGACGAGCGGCGGGCGGCCGACCTGACCAACAACGCCGCCGCCGCGCAGACCGCGGTCGGGGGTTTCCGGACGAAGGCGCACGTCTCCAAGGCCGTGATCACCCCCGGCAAGGCGAACGGCACGACCGTGCCCTTCAAGGTCGAGGCGGAGATCACCTACGAGGGCACGACCAAGCCCCTGGCCTACGACTCCCAGCTCACGGTGGTGCGCGGCCTGACCACCGGCAAGCCGCTGGTCGACTGGCAGCCCTCGGTGATCCACCCGCAGCTGCAGAAGGACGAGCAGCTGCGCGCCGGCGCGCCCGCGAGCCCGCCCGTCAAGGCCGTGGACCGCAACGGCGAGGAGCTGACCGCGGAGAAGTACCCCTCCCTGCGCCAGGTGCTGGACGAGCTGCGCCAGACCTACGGCGGCAAGGCGGGCGGCAGGGCCGGGGCCGAGGTGTGGATCGAGCCGGCGGCGAAGGACGCTCCCCGGCGGACCCTGCTGACTCTGGTCGAGGGCGAGCCCAGCACCCTCAGGACGTACCTCGACGCGAAGGTTCAGGCGGCGGCGGAACAGGCGGTCGCCAGGTTCCCGGAGGCGTCGGTGGTCGCCGTGCAGCCGAGCAGCGGGCACATCCTGGCCGTCGCGAACAACCGCAAGGACGGCTTCAACGCGGCGATGAGGGGCAACCGCGCCCCCGGTTCGACGATGAAGATCGTGACGGCCGCGATGCTGTTGGACCGCGGCCTGGTGGCGGCCGACAAGCCGGCGGAGTGCCCGAAGACGGTGACCTGGGGCCGGGAGTTCCACAACCTGAAGAACTTCGACCTGCCGCCCGGCACCAGCTTCGCCACCTCCTTCGCCCGGTCCTGCAACACCGCCTTCATCAAGCAGATCAAGCCCGTCGACGACGACTCGGCCCTGCCGAAGGAGGCCGCGGAGGTCTTCGGCATAGGCCTCGACTGGAAGACCGGCATCAAGTCCACCGACGGCAAGGTCCCGCCCGCGACGGGCGCGTCCGCGGCCGCCGCGTACATCGGGCAGGGCCAGATCACCATGAACCCGCTGAACGTCGCGTCGATCACCGCGACCGCCCGTACCGGCGTCTTCCGCCAGCCCCTGCTGGTCTCGCCGGAGCTCGACGGCCGGACGGTCGCGACGGCCAAGCGCCGGATGAAGTCCTCCGTGCAGCAGCAGCTCGTCTCCATGATGAAGCTGACGGCGGCCGGCGGCACCGCGAGCGGGGCCATGGCCCCCGTCCGCGGCTCCGACAAGGGCGCGAAGACCGGCTCGGCGGAGGTCGGCGGGGCCGACGCCAGCCCGGACAGCTGGTTCACCGGCTTCAGCGGCGACGTCGCCGCGGCCGCGATGGTCGAGGGCGGCGGCCACGGCGGCGAGGCGGCCGGCCCGATCGTGGCGACGGTACTGAACGCACGCTGACGGCGCGGAGGAGCGTGAGCGTCAGAGGGCCGACCGCAGGGCCCGTACCAGGGCCTGGGCGCGGGGGTCGGCGGTGACCGACTTGGCCAGGGCGTTGGTGACGTAGCCGAAGCCGACGCCGGCCTCCGGGTCGGCGAAGGCCAGGGAGCCGCCGCGGCCGGGGTGGCCGAAGGAGGCGGGCGAGAGCAGCGGCGAGGCCGGGCCGTGCAGCATGTAGCCGGCGCCGAAGCGGGTGTTGACGACCAGGACCCGGTCGGGGCCCGCGGAGCGCTCCCGGGCGGCGAGTGCGGTGGTGGCCGGGGTGAAGATCCGGGCGCCGTCCTCGACCACGCCGATGGTGGCCCCGTAGAAGCGGGCCAGGGCGCGGGCCGTGCCGATGCCGTTGGAGGCGGGCAGTTCGGCGGCCCGGTAGGCGGGGGCGTTCTCGTCGGGCAGCGGATCGATGGCGGCGAAGGCGCGGCGGGTGAGGGACGCGGGGTCGGCGTAGGCCTCGGACACGTTCCTGCGCGGCCTGGTCCGCAGCATCCCGGCGCTCTCCGGCGGATCGACGGGTGCCACCCGGCCCACCCGGCCGGCCTCCGCCTCCGGCAGGCCGATCCAGAAGTCCAGGCCGAGCGGCTCGGCGATGTCCTCCGCCAGGACGGATCCCAGCGTGCGACCGGTCGCCCGGAGCACCAGCTCGGACAGCAGCCAGCTGTAGGTCTGCGCGTGGTAGCCGTGCCCGGTGCCGGGCTCCCAGAAGGGGCGCTGCGCGGCGACGGCGCGCGGCCCGGACACCCCGTCCGCGGCCTCGGCGGCGGTCAGCCCGCGGTCCAGGGCCGGTATGCCCGCGCGGTGCGCGAGGAGGTCCCGTACGAGGATCCCCTCCTTGCCGCCGGCCTTGAACTCCGGCCAGTACGTGCCGACCGGCGCGTCCAGGTCGAGCAGTCCGCGCTGGTGCAGGAGCAGCGGGACGGCCGCGGCCACGCCCTTGGTGGCGGAGCGCACGATCTGCGCGGTGTCCTCGGTCCACGGTTCGGTGCCGTCGGCGTCGCGGGTGCCGCCCCACAGGTCGACGACCTTGCGGCCGTCCCGGTAGACGGCCACGGCCGCGCCCCGGTCCCCGAGCACCTCGAAGTTGCGTACGAACGCGTCTCTGACGGGCTCGAAGCCCTCCGCCACCACACCCTGGATGTCCACGTGCGGTCCAACAAACCCGGACGGGTGCTTATGCCACCGATACCGAACGCGGGTCGAAGCCGAAGGGGAGCTCCAGCCGGTGGGCCCGCATCAGCGCCTCGTCGCACAGCAGGTCCTGGGTGCGGCCGTCCGCCGCGATGACGCCCTCGCTGAGGACGACCGAGCGCGGGCACAGCTCCAGCGCGTAGGGCAGGTCGTGGGTCACCATCAGCACGGTCACGTCGAGGGAGCGCAGGATGTCGGCCAGCTCGCGGCGCGAGGCGGGGTCGAGGTTGGAGGAGGGCTCGTCCAGGACCAGGATCTCCGGCCGCATGGCCAGTACGGTCGCCACGGCCACCCGGCGGCGCTGCCCGAAGGACAGGTGGTGGGGCGGCCGGTCGGCGAAGTCCGCCATGCCGACCTGGTCGAGGGCGGCCGTGACCCGCTCCTCCAGCTCCGCGCCCCGCAGGCCGGCCGCCGCCGGTCCGAAGGCCACGTCCTCCCGCACGGTCGGCATGAACAGCTGGTCGTCGGGGTCCTGGAAGACGATGCCGACCCGGCGCCGGATCTCGGCCAGGTTGCGCTTCTCCACGGGGAGCCCGGCCACGGCCACCGAGCCGACCCCGCCGGCGAGGATGCCGTTGAGGTGCAGGACGAGGGTGGTCTTGCCGGCGCCGTTGGGGCCGAGCAGGGCGACCCGCTCGCCGCGCCCGACGGTCAGGTCGACGCCGAAGAGGGCCTGGTGGCCGTCGGGGTAGGCGTAGGCGAGTCCGGTCACTTCGAGGGAGGGGACGGGCGAGGGGGTACTGGTCACAGGGTCCATCCCATCAGACAGACGGCGAGGGCCGTCACCGGGAGCGCGGCCGCGTAGGCCCACTGGCCGCGGGTGGCCACGGCCTCGTCGATCACCGGCATGGAGCCGGCGTAACCGCGGCTGACCATGGCCAGGTAGACCCGCTCGCCGCGTTCGTAGGAGCGGATGAAGAGCGCTCCGGCGGTCTTCGCCAGCACTCCCCAGTGCCGGATTCCGCTCGCCTCGAAGCCGCGCGAGCGGCGGGCGACCGACATGCGGCGCAGCTCGTCGCCGATCACGTCGGCGTAGCGGATCATGAAGGAGGCGATCTGTACGAGCAGGGACGGCAGCCCCAGCCGCTGGAGGCCCAGCAGCAGGGCCCGCAACTCGGTGGTCGAGGCGAGCAGGACGGACGCGGCGACGCCGAGGGTGCCCTTGGCGAGGACGTTCCAGGCGCCCCACAGGCCGGAGACGCTGAGTGACATGCCCAGTACCTCGACCCGCTCGCCCTCGGCGACGAAGGGCATGAGCACGGCGAAGGCGACGAAGGGGACCTCGATCAGCAGCCTGCGCAGCAGGAGGCCCGCCGGGATCCGGGCCGCGGCGGCGACCCCGGCGAGGAGGAGGGCGTACAGGCCGAAGGCCCACACCGCCTCCCGCGGCGTGGACACGACGACGAGGACGAAACCGAAGGTCGCGGCCAGTTTGCAGTGCGGGGGCAGGGTGTGGACCGGCGACTGGCCCGGGCGGTAGAGCCTGTGGGCGTGGCCGGCACCCATGTCAGACGACCGGGGTGGAGGTCGCGGCGGTGGTGGCGGCCGGGTCGTCCGTGCGGCGGCGGCGCACCGCCCAGAAGATCCCGGTGCCGGCGGCGACGGTCACGCCGACGCCGATGACGCCGGCGAGGCCGCCGGAGAGGCGGGCGTCGTCGACGTCCTCGACGCCGTAGTCGGCGAGCGGCGAGCCGGCGGCGGCGTGCTCCTGGACCTTCTCGTCGATGCCCTTGTCGGCGGCGACCTTCTCCAGGCCGTCGGGGGCGGCGGAGGCGTAGAAGGAGACGAACCCGGCGAGGACGAGGGCGGTGACCAGGCCGGTCGCCCACACCTTCTTCGTCGAGCCGGCTCCGGCCCCCGCGGACGCGGCGGCGGGCGCCGCGGCGGGCGCGTCGACGAGGACGCCGTCGACGCGGAGCTTGAGCGGCGCGGCCAGTCCGCGGGCCCCGTGCACCAGGTCGGGCCGTACGGCGATCACGGCGCCCACGGTCGCGGCGGTGATGACGCCCTCGCCGATGCCGATGAGGACGTGTACGCCGAGCATGGCGGTGAGCACCTTGCCGAGGGGGACGTCGGTGGTGCCGCCGACGGCGTAGAGGGCGGTGAAGGCGGCGGCCGAGGCGGGTACCGAGAGCAGGGCCGCCACGAAGCCCGCCGCGGTCACGGAGCGGCGGGTGGGCGGCAGGACACGCAGGAGGCCGCGGAAGAGCAGGTGCGCGGTGACGACGGTGACGACGCCCATGACGGTGATGTTCACGCCGAGGGCGGTCAGGCCGCCGTCGGCGAAGAGGATGCCCTGCATGAGCAGGACGACGGACACGCAGAGCACGCCGGTGTAGGGGCCGACGAGTATCGCCGCGAGCGCGCCGCCCAGCAGGTGGCCACTGGTGCCGGCGGCGACGGGGAAGTTGAGCATCTGTACGGCGAAGATGAAGGCGGCGACGAGTCCCGCGAGCGGCGCGGTCCGCTCGTCGAGTTCGCGGCGGGCGCCGCGGAGGCTGACGGCCACCGCCGCGGCCGCCGCCACTCCGGCGGCCACCGACACGGGTGCGTTGATGAATCCGTCGGGCACATGCATGGAGTGGGCTCCGCTTCTTATACGGCGGTCTTTAACCGTTCAAGAATAGTGCCCAGTTGCAAACCATTGGCAAGAGCGAGCCCGTCACAAAAAGCGTCGCGCACTTTCGTGGGAATGTGCGAGGCTGGAGGACAAACGGACGGGTTTGTTCCGATTCGAGGAGTCTGGTCGATGTCCGCCACCGCCGAGAATCCCCCAGCGACCACGACCGCGACGACGACCGCGGCACCCGTCGAGGAGCGGGTCCGCGCCCGTGTCATCACGGACGACCCCCTCTACCGGGCGATTCCCGTCGCCCTGCGCTTCGCCCCCGCGGAACCCCTGGCCGTCCGGATCGTGTTCCCCGCAGGCCTGTCGCCCGAGGGCACCGAGAACGAGTGGGTCTTCCCCCGGGCCCTGCTCGAAGCGGGCCTCCAGGCTCCGACGGGGACCGGGGACGTACGCGTGTGGCCCTGCGGCCGCGTCCAGGCGGTCGTGGAGTTCCACTCCCCCGAGGGTGTCGCGGTGGTCCAGTTCGACATCGCGGCCCTGCGCCGCTTCCTGCGCCGTACGTACGCCGCCTCCGCCCCCACCCGGTAGGCGCAACGGCCCCGGCCCCGTACTCCCGAGTCGTCGGGGGTACGGGGCCGGGGCGTTCCGGCGCGGTGGTCGGTCAGGCGTTGACCAGCTCGCGGTCCTTGTCCGGTCCGTCGCCCTGGGCGGTCCGGGCTTCGAGGTGCTTGCGCAGGCTCTCACCCTCCACGTCCACGTTCGGCAGCAGCCGGTCCAGCCACTTGGGCAGCCACCAGGCCTTGTGGCCGAGCAGCGCGAGCACGGCCGGGACGATGGCCATGCGGACGACGAAGGCGTCGAAGAAGACCGCGACGGCGAGACCGAAGCCGATCATCTTGACCATCTGCTCGCTGGCCCCGATGAAGCCCGCGAACACCGCGATCATGATGACGGCGGCCGCCACGACGACCCGCGCGCTGTACTGGAAGCCGGTCACGACCGCCTGGCCCGGGCGCTCGCCGTGGACGTACGCCTCGCGCATGCGGGTGACGAGGAAGACCTCGTAGTCCATGGCCAGGCCGAAGACCACGCCGACCATGAAGATCGGCATCATCGACATGATCGGGCCGGTCTGCTCCACCCCGAAGACCGAGCCGAGCCAGCCCCACTGGAAGACCGCGACGACCGCGCCCAGGGCCGCGACGACCGAGAG
Source organism: Streptomyces sp. TN58 (assembly GCF_001941845.1). Taxonomy (NCBI): domain Bacteria; kingdom Bacillati; phylum Actinomycetota; class Actinomycetes; order Kitasatosporales; family Streptomycetaceae; genus Streptomyces; species Streptomyces sp. TN58. The sequence continues at coordinate 3,006,862 of NZ_CP018870.1, forward strand.
CAGGAAGCCGAGGGCCGCCTTGAGGGGGACCAGGATCGAGCGGAAGACGAGCATCAGCAGCAGGAAGGCGAGGCCGACGACGAGGGCCAGGTAGGGCAGCAGCGCGTCGTTCATCTTCTGCGAGAAGTCGATGTTCATCGCGGTGGCGCCGGTGACGAGGACGTCGTCGCCGCTGCCGTCGCGGATCTCGTGGACCAGGTCCTCGGTCTGCGTCGAGGACGGCCGGTCCTTCGGGACGACGGTGATCACCGCGGCGTCGCCCGCCTCGTTGGAGGTCGCCGGCATGACCGCGGCGACGCCCTTCAGACCCTTGATCCGGTCGACGGTGGAGTCGGCGAGGGCCTTGTCCCCGTCGACGACCACCATCAGCGGGCCGTTGAAGCCCGGGCCGAAGCCCTCCGACAGCAGGTCGTACGCCTGGCGCTGGGTGGTGGAGACCGGCTGGGCGCCGTCGTCGGGCAGGCCCATCTCCAGCTTGCTCGCCGGGACGGCGATGACGCCGAGGCCGATCACGCCGGCCAGCAGCACCATGACGGGGCGGCGCAGGACGAAACGGGCCCAGCGGGTGCCGCCGTTGGCCTTCTTCTCGGCGCCGGCCGGCTTGCCCTTGCCGAACAGCCTGCTCTTCTGGCCCGCGGGCAGGACCTTCTTGCCGGCGAAGCCGAGGATGGCCGGGACCAGGGTGAGCGCGACGAGTACGGCGATGACCACGGTGCCCGCGGCCGCGACGCCCATCTTGGTCAGCATCGGGATGTTCACGACGGCCAGGCCCACGAGGGCGATGACGACGGTCAGACCGGCGAAGACCACGGCGGAACCGGCGGTTCCGGCGGCCCGTCCGGCGGCCTCGTCGCGTTCGCGGCCCTCGGCGAGCTCCGCGCGGTAGCGGGAGACGATGAAGAGGGCGTAGTCGATGCCGACCGCGAGGCCGATCATCGTGGCGAGGGTGGCGGTGGTGTTGCCGAGGTCCAGCACGTTGGCGAGCGCGGTGATGGAGGAGACGCCGATGCCCACGCCGATGATCGCGGTCAGCAGCGGCAGGCCGGCCGCGACGAGCGAACCGAAGGTGATCACGAGGACGATCGCGGCGACGAGGATGCCGATGATCTCGCCGGAGCCGGTCTCGGGGGCCACCATCAGCGCGTCACCGCCGATCTGCACGTTCAGGCCCGCGGCCTTGGCGCCGTCGCCGGACTCCTTGAGCGCGTCGCGGGTGGCGTCCTTCAACTCCATGCCGCTGACGGTGTACTTGGCGCTGACGTAGGTGGTGGAGCCGTCCTGGCTGACGGCCTGCACCTCGTACGGGTTGACCACGGAGGCGACCTGCTCCGCGCCCGGGCCGGTCTTCAGCCCGTTGACGATCTTCTCGACCTCGGCCTTGGGGCCGGGGTCGGTGACCTTCGCGCCCTCGGGGGCCTTGACGACGATGCGCGCGGTGGCGCCGTCGGCGGCCATGCCCGGGAACTTCTTGTCCAGCAGGTCGAAGGCCTTCTGGGCCTCCGTGCCGGGTATCGAGAACGATCCGGAGGTCGGGGCGGCCGCGGAGGCGGCGCCGAATCCGGCGGCGAACAGCAGCGCCACCCAGAGGAGGGCGACGAGCCCGCGGCGCCTGAAGGCGCCCCGGCCGAGTCGGTAGAGGAAGGTGGCCACGTCGGTGGTTCTCCCGTTCAGGTCGTGGGATGGATCCGGAGGGATCAGGGCATGGGGAGCCGGCCCGACGACGAGAGCGGCGTGTCAGGAGCAGCAAGCCGGCACGGATGCCGGGGACTGGGGCGGGGGCTCAGACGCCGAGGGCGGGGAAGACCACGGCGTCGATGAAGTCACCGAGGAACGCCCGGTCCACCGGCCGGTCCTCGATCAGCGGGAGCGCGATGAACGCGCCGATGAGCATGTGCGGTACGAAGCCCAGCGCCGGGCACCCCGGGGCGATCTCGCCCCGGTCCACCGCGCGCTGCAGCATCACCTGCAGCCCGGTGATCTCCGGGTCGACCAGGAGGTCCCGCAGCGCCTTGTGGAGCTCCGGGCTCTCGTGGACCGCATGGGCCAGGCCCCGCATGAGCGCGGTGTCCTTGGCCATCTGCGCGTCGTCCGAGTGCTCCACCATGAGCGCGAAGTCCCCGCGCAGGCTGCCCGTGTCGATTTCGCGCAGCGAGACGGGCTGCGTGCATCGCAGGGCCTTGGCGACCAGCTCCGGCTTGCTCCCCCACTGGCGGTAGAGGGTGGCCTTGCTGGACTTCGTACGGGCGGCGACCGCGTCCATGGTCAGCGCCTCGTAGCCGACGTCACGCAGGAGGTCGAGGACCGCCTCGTGCAGTTCGGCCTGCCGTTCGGGGGTGATCCGGCTGCGCCGGGCCGCCATCGCCTCGGTCATCTCCGTGCCTCCGTCCGAACGAAACTGTTCCGTACGCTCAAGACGATACCCCTCCCTCAAGCGAAACGAAACCGTTCCGTTTCGCTTGAGGGGGTGGCGTGGATCACCAGTACGAGTTGCCGCGCCCCCCTCACGCGGAAAGCATTGGGGGGTGAGTCACGACGTCGCGTACCTCCGATTCCCGCACCTGCACGACGACCTCCTGTGTTTCGCCACCGAGGACGACCTCTGGGTCGCCCCGCTGGTGCCCGACGGCCACACACCCGGGCGGGCCTGGCGGGTCACCGTGGACCGGACCCGGGTCGGCCACCCCCGCTTCTCCCCCGACGGCCGCCACATCGCCTTCACCACCTGGCGCAGCCTCGACCCCGAGATCCACCTGGCGCCCGTCGACGGCGGCCCCGCCCGCCGCCTGACCTACTGGGGCGCCACCGACACCCGCGTCTGCGGATGGGACCCCGACGGCAACATCCTGGCGGTCTCCTCGCACGAACAGCCGTTCTCCTACTTCTCCTGGGCCTACAAACTGCCCACCGACGGCAGCCCCGGCGGCCGCCTGCCCTGGGGGCCGGTGTCCGACATCCAGGTCGCCGACGTCGACGGCGAGCACAGGAGCCTGCTGCTCACCGGCAAGCCGCCGCACGAGCCCGCGGCCTGGAAGCGCTACCGGGGCGGCGCCATGGGCCGGCTCTGGCTGCACGGGCGCCAGCTCCTGGAAGGCCTCGAAGGACACCTGGACGCCCCGATGTTCGTCGGCGGCCGGATCGCCTTCCTCTCCGACCACGAGGGCGTCGGCAACCTCTACTCCTGCCTGCCCGACGGCACCGACCTGCGCCGCCACACCGACCACGACGAGTTCTACGCCCGGCACGCCTCCAGCGACGGCTCCCGGGTCGTCTACCAGTGCGCCGGGGACCTCTGGCTCGTCGACTCCCTGTCCCCCGACGCCGCTCCGCGCAAGCTCCAGGTCCGCCTCGGCGGCCCGCGCGCCGGCCGGCGCACCTACCAGGTGCCGGCCGCCAGCCACGTCGACTCGCTCTCCGTGGACGCCACCGGGCGGGCCAGCGCGGTCGTGGTGCGCGGCAGCCTGTACTGGCTGACCCACCGCGACGGCCCGGCCCGGACCATCGCCGACACCCCGGGCGTACGGGTGCGGCTGCCGGAGATGCTGGGCAGCGGCGGACAGGTCGCCTACGTCACCGACGCCGAGGGCGAGGACGCGATCGAGATCGCCTACCTGCCCCGGGCCTCCGGGGAGCGGCAGCCGCGCCGGCTGGCGTCGGGCGGGCTGGGCCGGGTGACCGAACTGCTCGCGGACCCGGACGGGGAGCGCCTCGCCATCGCCTCGAACGACGGACGGCTGCTGCTCGTCGACGCGACGGAGGAGTCCGACGGCGAGGTCACCGAGCTGATCCGGTCCGTCAACGGTCCCGTCACCGACCTGGCCTTCTCCCCCGACGGGGCCTGGCTGACCTGGTCGCACCCGGGGATCGGGCGCTCGCTGCGGCAGATCAAGATGGCCCGCATCTCCGGGCCCGGCGCGCGCACCGTCGTCGACGTCACCAACGGCCGCTTCGTCGACGAGAATCCGGTCTTCACCCGCGACGGGCGCTACCTGGCCTTCCTGTCCTGGCGCGGCTTCGACCCGGTGTACGACGTGCACACCGGCGACCTGTCCTTCCCGCTGGGCTGCCGCCCGTACCTGGTGCCGCTGTCCTCCGCGACCCCCTCGCCCTTCGCGCTGTCCGCCGAGGGAAGGCCCGCGGCGGGCGGACTGGACCCGGGCGAGGGCGAGTCGGAGAACACGGGCGAGGGCGGCACCGTGACCGTGGAGGTGGAGGGGCTGGAGAGCCGGGTCACCCCCTTCCCGGTCAGTGCGTCCAAGTACTCGGCCCTGTACCCCGTCCACGGCGGCGGGCTGGTCTGGCTGCGCTGGCCGATCTCGGGCGCGCTCGGGGAGACCTTCGCCAACCCCAACGACGTCAGCGGCAAGCCCACCCTGGAGCACTTCGACCTGACGAAGGCCCGCAAGAGCGAACTGGCCTCGGGGCTGGACTGGTTCGCGGTGAGCGGCGACGGAACCCGGCTGGTGATCAACGACGACGGAGACCTGCGCGCGGTCCCCGCGACCGAGTCCGGTGACGGCGACTCCACGGTCTACCTGGACCTGCGGCGCATCCTGCACGAGGTGGACCCGGCGGCCGAGTGGCGCCAGGCCTTCGAGGAGGCCGGGCGGATCATCCGCGCCTACTTCTGGGAGCCGAACCTGTGCGGCATCGACTGGGACGGGATCCTGCGCCAGTACCGCCCCCTGGTCGAACGGGTCGCCTCACCCGACGAGTTCGCCGACCTGCTGCGCGAGGTCCTCGGCGAGCTCGGCACCTCCCATGCCTACGTCTCCCCCGCCCGCCGCAACGAGGGCCCGCCGCACTACCAGCGGGCCATCGGCCTGCTCGGCGCCAACCTGGTCCCCCGGGACGGGACATGGGTGGTCCGCAGGATCCTGCCCGGCGAGTCCTCCGACTCCAAGGCCCGCTCCCCGCTGGCCGGTACCGGCATCCGGGAGGGCGCGGTGCTCACCCACGTCGACGGCCGGCCCGTGGACCCGGTCACCGGCCCCTACCCGCTGCTTGCGGGGGCGGGCGGCACCACGGTCGAGCTGACGTTCCAGCCGGAGGAGGGCTCGGGCCGCTCCCGCCGGGTCGCCGTCGTCCCGCTGATCGACGAGCGGCCGCTGCGCTACCAGGACTGGGTTGCCAAGCGCCGGCAGGTGGTCCGGGAGCTCAGCGGCGGCCGGTGCGGCTACCTCCACATCCCCGACATGGGCGGCTCGGGCTGGGCCCAGTTCAACCGCGACCTGCGCGTGGAGATGTCCCGGCCCGCGCTGATCGTGGACGTACGCGGCAACGCGGGCGGCCACATCAGCGAGCTGGTGGTGGAGAAGCTGACCCGGTCCATCCTCGGCTGGGACCTGACGCGCGACGCGCAGCCCGTCAGCTACGCCTCCGACGCGCCCCGCGGCCCGATCGTGGCACTGGCCGACGAGGCGACCTCCTCGGACGGGGACATGATCACCGCGGCGTTCAAACTGCTGGGCCTGGGCCCGGTGGTGGGCCAGCGCACCTGGGGCGGGGTGGTCGGCATGACGGGCCGGCACACTCTCGGCGACGGCACGGTGATCACGGTGCCGATGAACGCCGCCTGGTTCCCCGAGTACGGCTGGTCGGTGGAGAACCACGGTGTGGAACCGGACTTCGAGACCCTGCGCACCCCGCTGGACTGGGCGGAGGGGCGGCACGCCGGGATGGACGACGCCGTGCACCTGGCGCTGGAGCTGCTCGAACAGGACCCGGCCGCGATGCCGCCCGGCTACACGGACGTACCGGACCGGCGTCGTCCGAAGCTGCCGCCGCGTGAGTGAGCGGCGGCCACGGCGCAAGGGCGCCAGGGCGTGGGGCGCGACCGTCCGTGACGGCCGCGCCCCCTTCTCGTGCGCCGGGTGCCGGCGGTCAGTGGCTGCGGGCGCGCTCCTGCTCGTCCGCGGCGCCGCCCGCCCCGACGAGCCCCTTGGAGACGCCGGAGAGGCGGGGCTCGAAGCGCTTCATCTCGCGCCGCCCGACCGTCGCGATGATCCCGGGCAGGTAGCCGCGTACCCCCTGCATCCCGCGCAGCCACCACTGCGCGTACACGTGCGGGGAGCGCCGCTCGATGCCCGCGACGATCCGGTCGACGGCCGGGCCCAGCGGATAGGTGCGGTTGGACGGCCACGGCAGCCGCTGCCGCAGCTCCCGCATGACCTCGTCCTGGTCGGCGCCGCGCACCATGTCGGTGTCGGTCCACGACAGGTAGCCGACGCCGACCCCCACGCCCTTGTGGCCGACCTCGGCGCGCAGGCAGTGGGCGAAGGCCTCGACGCCGGACTTGGAAGCGCAGTAGGCGGTCATCATCGGCGCCGGGGTGATCGCGGCGAGCGAGGCGATCTGGAGGAAGTAGCCGCGGCTCCGGGCCAGCGCGGGCAGGAAGGCCCGGGCGGTGACGGCCCCGCCGATCAGGTTGACCTCGATCACCCGGCGCCAGGCGGCGGGGTCGGATTCCGCGAACGGGCCGCCCGCGGCGACGCCCGCGTTGGCGACGACGATGTCGACCTTCCCGAAACGCTCCTCCACCTCCTGCGCCACGCGCGCCATCGCCTCGTGGTCGGTGACGTCGGCGTGCCAGTGCTCGCTGTCGGTGTGCAGCCGCTCGGAGACCTCCTTGAGGGCGTCCGGCTCCAGGCCCACGAGCGCGATCCGCGCGCCGCGTGCGGACAGCTTGCGGGCCAGCAGCTCGCCGACCCCGCGGGCGGCTCCCGTGACGACGGCGACCTGGCCTTCCAGACTCCTGCGAGCACTCACGGTGTCTTCTCCTTCTCGGTGGTGTCGAGATAGCGCGCGGTCAGTTCGCACACGGCGCGGGTGACGGCCTCGGGAGCCTCGATCGGGGTCATGTGGCCCGTGCCGGTGAGCTCGGTGAGGCCGACGCAGTCCGGCAGGGCAGCGGCGAGCCCGCGGGCGTGGACGATCGGCGTGAGCCGGTCGGCGGTGCCGCCGAGCACCGCGGTGGGGACGTTCAGCCGTGCCACGTCGGCGTCGAGGTCCAGCCCGGCCAGCACCCGGGACCAGGCGTGCCGCACCCCGGTGGGGCAGGCGTGGACGATACGGGCACACGCCTCGACCTTGTCGGGCGCCGAACCGGGGCCCATGGTGGCGTACTTCAGGACGGAACGGGCGACGGGCGTGACCGGCCCGAGGGGAGCGCGTGATCCGAGGAACGCGCCGGTGATCCGGGTCCGGGTGCGCCCGGCGCGTACGGGCAGTACCCGCGCCTGCGCGACCAGCGCGGAACTGCCGGTGCTGCACAGCAGCGCGGCCGCGGCGTGCTCGGTGAACTCCGGCCGGGCCGCGGCCGCCATGATCGTCATGCCGCCCATGGAGTGCCCGGCGAGGACCGCGCGCTCGCCCGGGGCGAGGGTGGCGCCGAGCACCGCCACGAGGTCGTCCGCGAGCGCGGTGGTGCTGTGCTCCCGGGCGGCGGGGCTGCGGCCGTGTCCGCGCTGGTCGTAGGCGACGACCCGGTGGGTGGCGGCCAGGGCCCGTATCTGCGCGGCCCAGAAGGCCGTGGAGCAGGTCCAGCCGTGGGACAGCACCACGGGCGGCGCCCCCTCCTCCCCGTGCACCTCGACGTGCAGGCGGGCCCCGTCGGCGGAGACGGCGACGAGCTCGCGCCGCGGGGCGGGCGGGGCGTAGGGGCCGGCGGTGACGTGCGCCGGGCGGCTCACGCGGCGCTCTCGGCAACCGTGCCCGCGCCGGCCTCGGCGGCCTCGGGTGCGCCGGCCTGGGCGGCCTCGGGTGCGGCGGCAGCGGCCACCGGCACCCGCTCCCTCACCCGCACGACCTCGTACTCCGCCAGGTCGACGCTGCGCGTCTCGCGGCGGAACTCGCCGGTCGTGCCGGGCCAGACGGTGGTGTTGCGGCCGTTCTCGTCCAGGTACCAGCTGGTGCAGCCGCCGGTGTTCCAGACGGTCCGCTCCATCCGCGCCTGCACCCTGCGGTTCCAGGCGTTGACGGCGGAGGGGCGGGCGGCCAGGGCGACCCGTCCGCCGCTCCCGCCGAGGACGGTGAGCTGGCGCAGGTAGTCGGCCATGTAGTTGAGCTGCGACTCGATCATCAGGATCATCGAGGTGTTCCCCAGCCCCGTGTTCGGGCCGATGATCGTCATCCAGTTGGGGAAGCCGGCCGCGGTCGCGCCGCGCAGCGAGGCCATCCCGTCCTTCCACGCGACCGCGAGGGAGCGGCCGTCGGCGCCCACCACCCGCTCGGCGATCGGCAGGTCCGTGACGTGGAAGCCGGTGCTGAAGACGATCGCGTCGGCCTCGGCCTCCGTCCCGTCGGCGGCGACCAGGACCGAGCCCCGGACCTCCTTCAGCCCGGAGGCGACCAGGTCGACGTTCGGGCGGGCCAGCGCCGGGTAGAAGGTGCTGGAGAGCAGGATCCGCTTGCAGCCGATCCGGTAGGAGGGCGTCAGCTTGGCGCGCATCGCCGGGTCCTTGACCGACCGGGCCATGTTGGCCTTGGCCAGTGCCTCGACGAAGCCCAGCTGGTTGGGCCGCTTGGTGAAGGCGCCGACCTGGAGGTCCCGGACCGCCCAGGTAAGCCCGCGGCGTGCCGCCTGGGTGAAGGGCAGTTGGCGGTGCAGCCAGCGCTCGACCGCCGTGATGGCCCGGTCGGTGCGCGGCATCACCCAGGCCGGGGTCCGCTGGAAGAGGGTCAGGCGCTCCACGTCGGGGGCGATGGCGGGCACGATCTGGACGGCGGAGGCGCCCGTACCGATCACGGCGACGCGCTTGCCGCGCAGCTCGTAGTCGTGGTCCCAGCGCGCGGAGTGGAAGACCTTGCCGGGGAAGCCCGCCAGGCCCGGGATCTCCGGGAGCTTCGGCTCGGACAGCGGGCCGGTGGCCGACACCACGACGTCGGCGGTGAGCTCCCCGCTCTCCGTCTCGATCTCCCAGCGCAGTTCGGCCTCGTCCCAGCGCATCATCCGGACCTCGGAGTCGAGCCGGATGTGGGGGCGCAGCCCGAACGTGTCGGCGACGTGCTCCAGGTACGCCCGGATGTGCGGCTGCCCGGAGAAGGAGCGGGGCCAGTCGGGGTTGGGTGCGAAGGAGAAGGAGTACAGGTGCGAGGGGACGTCGCAGGCGCACCCCGGGTAGCTGTTGTCGCGCCACGTGCCGCCGACCGAGCCGGCCCGCTCCAGGACGACGAAGTCGGTGATCCCCTCGCGCCGCAGCCGTACGGCGGCGCCCAGGCCGCTGAAGCCGGAGCCGATCACCGCCACGCGCACGTGCTCGCGCGTCCTCCCCGTACCGCCCGTACCGCCCGTACCGCCCATGTCCGCCGCCTTCCGCCTCATCGCAGTCCCAGCCACGCAACGCCGCACACAACATCGAAACACTGCCAGCAATCACTGGCACAATCGGGAGGGTAGAGCAGCCCCGTACCCATGGGTAGGGGCTGGACCCGGAAAGTTACTGCGGGTACACCCTCCGGACACCCCCGGGGTCAGCCCGTAGGCTGCTTCCGTGGCGAAGGACGAGATGCGGGCGAGGACGGTGCGCGAGTACCGGACCGAGGAACTGGCCGAAGCGGCCGGCATACCGGTGCGCACCCTGCGCTTCTACCGTGAGCGCAAACTGCTCCCGCCGCCCCGCCGCGAGGGCCGTATCGCCTGGTACGACGACCACCACCTGGCGCGCCTGCGCACCATCGCCGGCCTGCTGGAACGCGGCCACACCCTCGGCGGTATCGCGGAGCTGACCGTCGCCTTCGAGAAGGGCCGCGACGTCGGCCAGCTGGGCGAGCTGCTGGGCATCGGCGGGTCGGAGGAGACCCCGGTGCGGCTCACCCCGGAGGAGCTGGCCGACTACTTCGAGGGCGAGGTCACCCCGGAGAACCTGGCGGCCTCACTCGACCTGGGCTACCTCGCCGTCGACGGCGACACGATCGTCCACGTCAGCCGCCGCCTGCTGGACGTCTCCTCGGCGCTGGTCCGCGAAGGGGTTCCGCTGGCGGAGGTCCTGGAGACCGGGCGGCGCGTCCGCGAGCACGCGGACGCGCTGGCCCTGCTGTTCACCGAGCTGATCTCGCGACACATCGCGCCGGAGGCGCTCACGCGGCTGCGCCCGCTGGCCAAGAGCGTGGTCGAGGCGGAGCTCACGATGGCCATGGACCGTCTTTCGGCCTCCGCGCCGGGTCAGGCTCCGAGCTCGTAGACGACGGTCACGGGCGCGTGGTCGGACCAGCGCTCGGGGTGCGTCTCGGCCCGCTCGACGAAGGCCTTCACAGCCTTCGCGGCCAGCCCCGGGGTCGCCACCTGCAGGTCGATCCGCCAGCCGGCGTCGTTGTCGAAGGCCCGCCCGCGGTAGGACCACCAGGAGTACGGCCCCTCGGTGTCGGGGTGCAGCTCGCGCACCACGTCGACGTAGCCGGCCTGCGCGTACACCTTCCCCAGCCACTCGCGCTCCTCGGGGAGGAAGCCGGCGCTCTTGCGGTTGGTCTTCCAGTTCTTCAGGTCGGCTTCCTGGTGGCAGATGTTCCAGTCACCGCAGACGACGACCTCGCGCCCGTCGGCGGCGGCCCGCACCCTCAGCTCGGCGAGGTAGGCCAGGAACTCCCCCATGAACCGGTACTTCTCGTCCTGCTTCTCCGTCCCCGCCTCACCGGAGGGCAGGTAGAGGCTGGCCACGGTCACACCGGGCAGGTCGACCTCCAGGTACCGCCCGGAGGCGTCGAACTCCGCGCTGCCGAACCCGACCCGCACCTGCTCGGGCGCGCGCCGCGTGTACAGCGCGACCCCGGCGCGCCCCTTCACGGCGGCCGGGGCGAAGACGGTGTGCCAGCCCTCGGGAGAGCGCACCTCGTCCGGGATCTGCCCCTCCTCGGCGCGTACCTCCTGCAGGCAGACCACGTCGGCGTCCGTTCCCGCGAGCCACGCCCCGAAGCCCTTCTTGGCGGCGGCCCGAATCCCATTCACATTCACGGAGGTCACAGTGAGCATCCCAGCACCTTAGCGGGATGGTTCCGTACGATGTTCGGATGTCTCATGGGATCGACCTCCGCACCGTGCCGTACGACCACCCGGACGCGGTCAAGCTCAACGACCAGGTCCAGCTCGAATACCAGGTGCGGTACCAGGGCGAGGGCGACGCCACCCACCTGGACCCGGCGATGTTCGCCCCGCCGCGGGGCCTGTACATCGTGGCGTACGACACGTCGGGCGCCCCGGTGGCGACCGGCGGCTGGCGCAGCCAGGAGCAGAACGACGAGGGCTACTCGGACGGCGACGCCGAACTCAAGCGGATGTACGTCGTCCCGGAGGCCCGCGGCCTGGGCCTGGCCCGCCGCATACTGGCGACGCTGGAGGAGGACGCCCGCGCGGCGGGCCGCCTGCGGATGGTCCTCGAAACGGGCGACCGGCAGCCGGAGGCGATAGCCCTCTACCTCTCGGCGGGCTACACCCCGTCGCCGAAGTTCGGCTTCTACCGCTTCTACGACTCCAGCCGCTGCATGGCCAAACCCCTCCAGACGTCCAGCCCCGCCGCACCCCCCAGCCCCGCCGGCGTTTGAGGCGCGGGGGTCCGGGGCGGCGCCGCCGGCAGCGGCGCCGCGGCCGCCCTACCGCGGGAGCCAGACGGCCCGGTCCGTCCCCCACCGCGACGGCCCGCCGCCCCACTCCCCGCACGGGCTGACCGCATGCCGCAGCACCCCGTACCCCGACCCCGTCTCCCGCAGCCACGGCTCCGCCGAGTACTCCGCGGCGCGAGCGCACCCGTCCCCACGAGCCGGCGGCAGCCCCCGCACCAGCCACGACCCCGTTCCGGCCAGGGAGAACCGCAGCCCCTGCCCGCCGCCCCCGGCCAGGGCCCGCATCACGCCGGCCGCCACCAGGTACCCCGTGCCGTGGTCCAGCGCCTGCGCCGGCAGCACCCCCGGCGTCCCGTCGGGCCCCGCACACGCGGCGGCGATCCCGTAGCCCGCCTGCACGAGCGAGTCGAACCCCCGCCGCCCCGCCCACGGCTCCGGCGCCCGCCACCCCCACGCGCACAGTTCGGCCACCACCAGGCCCGGCCACCGCTCCAACAGCTCCCGCGCCCCGAGCCCGTGGCGTTCCAACGCCCCGGGCCGGTACCCGGTCACCACCACGTCCGCCTCGGCCAACAGCCCCTCGAACACCGCCCGGTCCCCGGCCCGCGCCAGATCCAGCAGCGCCGACCGCTTCCCGAAGCCGGTGTCCGCGTAAGCGTCGTCCGCCTCCGGCAGGCCCGGCGGGTCGATCCGCAGCACGTCCGCGCCCAGCAGCCCGAGCGTGCGCGTGGCGACGGGCCCGGCGATGACCCGCGTCAGGTCCAACACCCGCACGCCCGCGGCGGGTCGCCCCTGCGGAGCTCCGCCGAGCACCCGCACCCGCGCCCCGGTCGTGCGTACGGTCTCCACCAGCGGCTGCGGAGCCCCGTACCGCTCCGCCACGGCGACCGCGAGACCGCCCGCCCCGTACGCGAGTTCCTGCACCTCCACGGCCGTCCGCCCGGCGACCTCGGCGCGCAGCGCCTCCGGTGTCGCGGACGGCAGCCGCAGCGCCCGTACGAGCGCGGCTTCGTGGTGCGGGTAGTTGGCGTGCGTGCGGACCCAGCCGTCGGCGGCCCGCCAGAAGCCGGACAGCGGCGCGAACACCATCGGGGCCCGGCCGGCGACCCGCAGGTGCCGCTCGCTGACGAAGGCCGTGGCGACCGCCCCCTCGTCCACCACGAGCGACGGGCGATCCCCCGCCGAACCCCCGGCCCGCACCGCGCCGAGCTCCCCGGCCGCGAGCCCGCAGACCGCTACGGCCGCCCGCGCCAACTCCCGTACCGGCAGCGGCCCTTCCCCGAGGTTCCCGCCCCCCACGAACCGGACCCGTTCCACGAGCTCCGGTGCGCCGCCAAGCGCCTCCCAGGCCTGGCCCGTCCCGAAGTCCCGCTCACCACCGATCGTCATGCACGCATCATCGCCCAACCACCCCGGGAAACGCCGAGATCCCGCCCCGCCTTTCGGCGGAACGGGATCTCGTGACGATCCTTGAGAGCTACTCAAGAACTGTCGTCTGTGGACCTGTGGGGATTTGAACCCCAGACCCCCTCGATGCGAACGAGGTGCGCTACCAGACTGCGCCACAGGCCCTTGCGACGTGTGAAACATTAGCACCCCTGCGCCGGTGCTCCAAAACGCGTATCCGGGGAGGTCCGCGCAGGTCACCGATCACTCGTTCGCGGCGCGCGGGCGGTCCTCGTTCTCGTACTGGTCGAAGAGCGGGGTGCGGCCGCGGCCCTGGCCGCGGGGGCGGGGGTCCTCCTCGGCCGGGGGCTGAGCCGGGGCGGGGACCGCGGGCTGGGCGCGCAGGCGGGGCTCCGTCGGCTCGGCCGTGCTGGAGCGCGTCGCGCTCCAGGCGTCCGGGGTCACGGGGCCCGTGGCGCGGGGGGCGACCGGGGCCGTCACGTACGTCGGCAGCGGGACCGGGACGGGCTCCCAGCTGTCACCGCGGGCGGGGCCGCGTTCGCGTTCGCGCTGCTGGTCCACCCACTCGGCGTGGTCGGTCTGCTCGACCAGCGCGCGACGTCCGGCCTCCTGCGGGGAGACCGGTGGAGCGGGGTCCGGTTCGCCGGCCGGGTCCGCGCCGTCCTCGGGGTGCCGGCGGCGCGGGCGGTCCTCCCGAAGCTGTCGGGCGGCCGCCTCGGCGCGCCGCCGGTCCATCGTGAACTCGTAGCGCCGCCGCTCCTGGACCCGCAGGTGGGCGATGTACGCGCTCAGCAGGAGGGCGGGTACGGCGGGGGCCCACAGGTAGCGCAGGCCGCCCACGGCGGCGACGACGGCGCCGGCCGTGAAGACCAGGAAGAGGAGTGCGGTGGTGCGCCGGCGGCGCGCGAGGACCTGGAGGCGTTGTTCCCGCCGGGCCCGCTCCGCCCGGTGCTCCCGCTCGGCGGCCGCCGCGCGCGGCTCCGCCCTGGTCGGGGACACGCCGAGGGCCCGGGCGTCGGCGTCGACGGAATTCACCGTTTCCGTCGCGGCGTCCGGGTCCGCGTGGGGCTGGGGCTCCGCCTCCTCGTCACCGCGCTCACGCAGCCCCTTGGCGTAACGGCGCTCCATTCCCGCCCGGCCGGAAAGCAGCCGAATGGCGGTGGAGAAGCGTTCCGTCGGACGGGCTTCGTTCAGCTCGTCCTGCCTCCGGAGCCACATGGGCACCAAGTAGGCGGCCCAGGCCCCGACAATGACTGCGTAGATGAGGCCGCTGCTGCTCACACCTCACACCGTAGAGGGACGCGGGCGAGGGGATCGGCCAATTGGGCCGGTGTGTCGCGCGATCTCGCTGATATCACGGACTTTTTTTGTGATTCTTCGGATCAGGTTATGGGCGAATCGGTTACCTCGGGCCATTAATTCGAACAGATATTCGTTTATCGATTCGGCGGGGACGGCGAGTGGCGCGAGCGGTGCCAGCGGCGCAGCAGCCCCTCCGGCACCTCCTCCGCGGTGATCGCGTAGACGAGGTGGTCGCGCCAGGCGCCGTCGATGTGGAGGTAGCGCGGACGCAGCCCCTCCTCGCGCAGGCCCAGCTTCTCCACGACCCGCCGGCTCGGCCCGTTCTCGGGGCGGATGCACACCTCGATCCGGTGCAGGCCGACCTTGCGGAAGCAGTGGTCGACCGCCATCGCGACCGCCGTCGGCATCACGCCGCGGCCCGCCACGTCGCGGTCCACCCAGTAGCCGATGTGCGCCGCGCACATCGAGCCCCAGGTGATCCCGGCGACCGTCAGCTGGCCCACCAGCCGCCCCTGGTACTCGATGACGAAGGGCAGCATCCGGCCCGCGTTCGCCTCCGCCCGCAGGTGACGGACCATCTGGCGGTACGTGGGCCGCTGGATCACCGGCCCCCACGGGGCGGGCGGCGGGATCGTGGCCTCCCACGGCCGGAGCCAGTCGCGGTTGCGCTGGTTGACCTCCCGCCAGTCCTTCTGGTCGCGCTGTCGTATCGGCCGGAGCGTGACATCGCCGTCGGTCAGGACCACGGGCCAGGTGGGGCCGTTCAGCTCGGGCTCCCGGAGGGTGCCGCCGGTCTGGGGTGGTCTCCGCCGCGGATCTGGTCGACCGCGTGCGGCAGGATGCGGGACAGGACCGCGAGGCCGTCGCGCACCCCGCCCGTGGAGCCGGGGAGGTTGACGACGAGGGTGCGCCCGGCGACGCCCGCCAGGCCCCGGGACAGGGCCGCGGTCGGCACCTTCGCCAGGCCCTCGGCGCGGATCGCCTGCGGGATCCCCGGGATCTCGTAGTCCAGCACGCGCGCGGTGGCGTCGGGGGTGCGGTCGGTGGGCGAGATCCCGGTACCGCCGGTGGTCAGGATGACGTCGTAGGCGGCGGCCACGCCCTCGCGCAGCGCCTGCTCGACGGGGTCGCCGTCGGGCACGACCCGCGGGCCGTCCACGGTGAAGCCGAGCGCCTCCAGGGCCTCGGCCAGCAGCGGGCCGCCCTTGTCGGCGTACACGCCCTGCGAGGCCCGGTTGGACGCCGTGACGACGAGCGCCCGGCCGAGGCTCCCGGCCGGGGGCGGGGCGGCCTCCGGCGCCGCCGCCGCGTGGTGGCTGTGCACTTCGCCGCCGCGCGGGGCGTTCACGAGCGGGTCCAGTCGCCGGACTTGCCGCCGGTCTTCTCCTCCACCCGGACGTCGGTGATGACGGCGCCCTTGTCGACCGCCTTCACCATGTCGATCACGGTGAGTCCGGCGACGGCGACGGCGGTCAGCGCCTCCATCTCGACGCCCGTGCGGTCGGTCGTCTTCACGGTGGCGAGGATCTCCACGGCGTCGTCGGCGACCGACAGGTCGACCTTCACGCCCGAGACGGCCAGCGGGTGGCACAGCGGGATCAGGTCGGGGGTCTTCTTCGCCCCCATGATCCCGGCGATGCGCGCGGTGGCGAGGGCATCGCCCTTGGGCACGCCCTCGCCGCGCAGCAGCTCGATCACCCGGGGGGAGACGAGTACGCGTCCACTGGCGCGCGCCGTCCGGGTGGTGACGTCCTTCGCGGAGACGTCGACCATCCGGGCCGCACCGGCCTCGTCGATGTGGGTGAGCCTGCTCTCGGTACTCATTGCTGCGCCGCTCCGCTCTGGGCCCCCGGGGGCCTGTGTGGTGCGACACACGCTACCCGCACGGGCCGCCGGAGGGGTGCCCCGGGGGAACGGCTCCGGGCGCGCCCGGACGCCGGTCGCGGCTCAGCCGAGCAGGACCACTTCCAGCTCGCTTCCCGGCTCGACCGAGGTGACGTCCTCCGGTACGACCATCAGCGAGTCGGCGTGCGCCAGTGCGGCGATCAGGTGGGACCCCGATCCGCCGACGGGACTGACCGTGCCGGTCTCGGGGTCGTACGCGCCGCGCAGGAACTGGCGGCGGCCGGCCGGGGAGCGCAGTGCCGTGTCGGCCTTGAGCACGGCCCGTACGCTCGGCCGCCGGACCTCGGACTCCGGCAGACCCATGAGGGCGCGGATCGCGGGGCGCACGAACAGCTCGAAGGAGACGTAGGAGGAGACCGGGTTGCCGGGCAGCGCCAGCAGCGGGGTGTGGTCCGGGCCGATGGTGCCGAAGCCCTGCGGCTTGCCGGGCTGCATGGCGAGCTTGCGGAAGTCGATGCGGGTCGCGTCCACGTCGACGTCCGCGTCGCCGTCACCCGGACCGGACGCGGTGGACGTACCGGACGCGGTGGATGTGCCGGACGTGCCGACCGAGGAGAGCGCCTCCTTGACCACGTCGTAGGCGCCGACGCTGACGCCGCCCGTGGTCACGAGCAGGTCGGCCCGGATCAGCTGGTCCTCGATGGTGGAGCGCAGGGTGTCGGCGTCGTCGGCGACGGCGCCCACCCGGTAGGCGATGGCGCCGGCGTCCCGGGCGGCCGCCGCCAGCGCGAAGCTGTTGGAGTCGTAGATCGCCCCGGCGGTGAGCGGCTCGCCGGGCTGGACCAGCTCGCTGCCGGTGGACAGGACCACCACGCGCGGGCGCGGCCGCACCCGGACGGTGCCGCGCCCGATGGCGGCGAGCAGGGCGATCTGGGGCGGGCCGAGGACCGTGCCGGCCGCCAGTGCGAGGTCTCCCGCCTGGACGTCACTGCCGCGCGCGCGGACGTGCGCCCTCGCCTCGGCCGCGCGGTGCACCCGTACCTCGCCGCCCGCCCGCTCGGGTGCGGCGCTGGCCGGGGTCATCCCGGAGGCGGCGCCGCCTCCGGTGCCGCCGTCGGTCCACTCCACCGGTACGACGGCTTCCGCACCGGGCGGCAGCGGGGCGCCGGTCATGATCCGGGCGGCCTCGCCGGGGCCGACGGTGGGCAGTTCACCGCTGCCCGCCGCGACGTCCCCGATGACAGTCAGCACCGCGGGGAACTCCTCGCTCGCGCCCTGGACGTCGGCCGTTCGGACGGCGTAGCCGTCCATGGAGCTGTTGTCGAAGGGCGGGAGGGCGACGGGCACGGTGACGTCTTCGACCAGGACACAGCCCTGGGCGTCCAGCAGCTGGAGCTCGATCGGTTCCAGCGGCCGGACGGCCCCGAGGACGTCCGCGAGGTGCTCGTCCACGGACCACAGACGGTGGCCGTCCGCCGGTCCCGGATGCTGCGGTGCGGAACTGCTCAAGGTGCTACATCTCCTCCGTGACGTAACGGTGAAGCCAGGTGCGGAACTCGGGGCCCAGGTCCTCACGCTCGCACGCGAGGCGGACGATGGCCCGCAGGTAGTCGCCGCGGTCCCCGGTGTCGTAGCGACGGCCCCGGAAGACCACGCCGTGCACCGGGCCGCCCACGCTCTCGTCGGCGGCCAGCTTCTGCAGGGCGTCGGTGAGCTGGATCTCCCCACCGCGGCCCGGCTCGGTCTCCCGCAGTATGTCGAAGATCGCGGGGTTGAGGACGTAGCGTCCGATGACCGCGTAGTTGCTGGGGGCGTCCTGGGGCTCCGGCTTCTCCACGAGACCGGTGATGCGGACCACGTCCGCCTCGTCGGTGGCCTCGACGGCGGCGCAGCCGTAGAGGTGGACGCTGGCCGGGTCGACCTCCATGAGGGCGATGACGGTGCCGCCGGTGCGGGCGTGGATGTCGGCCATCTGACGCAGCAGCGGGTCGCGCGGGTCGATGAGGTCGTCGCCGAGGAGGACGGCGAAGGGCTCACGGCCGACGTGCGGCTCGGCGCACAGCACGGCGTGGCCCAGGCCCCGGGGGTCGCCCTGGCGGACGTAGTGCATGGTCGCGAGGTCGCTGGACTCCTGGACCTTCTTCAGCCGGTCGTCGTCACCCTTGGCGATGAGGGCGGACTCCAGTTCGTAGTTGCGGTCGAAGTGGTCTTCCAGCGCACGCTTGTTACGCCCAGTGATCATGAGGACGTCGTCGAGTCCGGCCGCCACGGCCTCCTCCACCACGTACTGGATGGCCGGCTTGTCCACAACCGGGAGCATTTCCTTCGGGGTCGCCTTGGTCGCCGGAAGGAAGCGGGTGCCGAGGCCAGCGGCCGGAATGACGGCCTTCTTGATCACGGGGTGCAACATAGTCATGGCCAGAACGATAGTGGGTCCTGCCGAACGCCCGACGAGTGCATGGCTGCTAGGTCCGCATATGCCCTGATTCGAAGGAAATTTGATTCTCGTGGCAGAGAAACCTCCCCCGGCGTCCGCCAAGTCCGAGCTGCGCCGTGAACTCCTCGCGGCCCGTCGCTCCTTGTCCCCCGACGCCCGCGCGGCGGCGGCCGCCGCGCTCGCCGTCACCGCCCTCGAACTGCCCGAACTGGCCGGTGCGCAGACCGTCGCGGCGTACGTCTCGGTCGGCGGCGAGCCCGGCACCCGCGAACTCCTCGACGCCCTGCGGGCGGCCGGGAAGCGGGTGCTGCTCCCCCTGCTGCTGCCCGACAACGATCTCGACTGGGCGGCGTACGGGGGCCCCGGCAGCCTCTCGGAGGCCGCCCACCCGGGGAAGATGCGGCTGCTGGAGCCGTCCGGTCCCGCGCTCGGTCCGGACGCGGTGACGGGGGCCGACGCCGTACTGCTGCCCGGCCTCGCGGTGGACGGGCGCGGCATGCGGCTGGGCCGTGGCGGGGGGTCGTACGACCGGGTGCTCCAGCGGCTGGAGCGGGCCGGGGCCCACCCGGCGCTGGTGGTGCTCCTCTACGACGACGAGGTGGTCGCGCGGGTCCCGGAGGAACCGCACGACCACCCCGTCCAAGCGGTGGCCACCCCGTCGGGGGTGCGCCGCTTCAGCTCATGAGGCCGCCGGCTTGAGGGTCAGGGTGTCGACCGTGGCCTTCTCGACGGCGTCCTTGCCGAAGGGCCACTCCAGCAGCTCGCCCTTGGCCCACATCTGCGTCTGGTCCGTGTAGTGGGAGTTGTACGCGTGGCCCGAGGCGCCGGTCAGGTTGATCCAGCGGGACTTGTCCAGGTCGCTGAGGTTGACGACCATCCGCATCGACGGCACCCAGGTGACCCCGTAGCCGCTGGAGGCGTTCCAGCCGGTGGCGTTGACGGTCGCCTCGCCGCCGCCCACGTTCCACGGGCCGCGGTTGAGGAGCCACTGCATGAAGCCGGGACCCTCGGTGCCGATCGTCTGGTTCTTCAGGTTCAGCTGGTGCAGCCGGCCCCAGCTCCAGGTGGACTGGTCCTTGCCGAGCTTGGCGGTCAGCTCCCAGCGGGCGTCCGCCATGGCTCGCGCGAACAGCTCGTCGCGGGTGGTGGTGGCCGGCTTGTTCAGGCCCTTCGCGGGCGCGCTCCACCACGCCGACTTCTCGTCCTTGACCAGGCGGCGGACCACCTCGAACCACCGGTCGCCGCCGTCGGGCTGCGCGGAGTCCGCATCACGGGTGCCGCATTCGCGGACCGTCTTGGACAGGTCGTCGGCCGGGCCGGTGCCGTTGCCGAGGACGTTCATGCAGCTGCCCTCGATCCGCAGCTCCTTGGGCATCTTGTCGCCGAAGGACAGCTTGAGGATGTTGCGCCAGACCGCGTTGAAGTAGGCCGCGGCCGCCGAGTCGGACTCCTGCGTGTAGTTCCAGCCGTCCAGCAGCTTCTGCGCGGCGCGCACGCCCGGGTCCGAGATCTGGATCTTCGACAGCATCGGGGTCAGCAGCGCGGCGATCTCGCTGCTGTTGTCCATCTGCATGGTGCGCATGTCGTCGGTCGAGATCTTCCCGCCGTCCTTGATCTTCGCCTCGATGAGGTCGTTGATCCGCTGGCTGCGGGCGCCGTATCCCCAGTCGGTGGTCAGCAGGTGCGGGTACTTGCCCGCGCCGGTCCCGCCCTCGGCGACGGCCTGGTTGGCGGTGACGACGTAGCCGCGCGAGGGGTTCAGGTCCCAGGGCAGCTCGCTCTGCGGGATGTAGCCGGCGTTGCCGTCCCGGCCGCCCTTCCAGGCGTACTTGGAGTCCCAGCCCGGGGCGGGCATCCGGCCGTCGCCCTGGCCGCGGACCGGGATGCGGCCGGGGGCCTGGTAGCCGATGTTGTTCTTGTTGTCGGCGTAGATCAGGTTCTGCGAGGGCACGTCGAAGTCGGCGGCCGCCTTGCGGAAGTCGTCGAAGTTCTTGGCCTGGTTGAGCTTGAAGACGGCGTCCATGGTCCTGCCGGGGTCCAGCGCGGTCCAGCGCAGGGCGATGGCGTATCCGTCGCCGCGGTCGGGGGCGGAGACGTCCACGGGGGCGCGGGTGCCGACCGTGCCGAGCTCCTCGCTGCGGTCGGAGACGAGCGGGCCGTTGTTGGTGGTGCGGACCGTGATCTTCTTGCTGGCGCCGCCCGCGACCTTGATGACCTCTTCGCGCAGGCCGAAGGGGAGGACGCGGTTGTCGTAGACGTAGCCCTCGGGCTTGATCTGTTCGAGGTAGAGGTCGGTGACGTCGGCGCCGAGGTTGGTCATGCCCCACGCGATGTCGTTGTTGTGGCCGATGACGACGCCGGGCATGCCGGAGAAGGTGAAGCCGGCCACGTCGTACTTGCACTGGGCCGAGACGGTGCGGCAGTGCAGGCCCATCTGGTACCAGACCGAGGGCAGTTGCGGCGACAGGTGCGGGTCGTTGGCGAGCAGGGGCTTGCCGGTGGTCGTGTACTTGCCCGAGACGACCCAGGAGTTCGAGCCGATGCCGCTGCCGTTGGGGCCGAGAATGGCGGGGACCTTCTCCAGGGTGTCGGCGAGGGCGCTCAGCTGGGTGCGCAGGCCCACGCTCGCGCCCTGGGCGGTGGCGTTGCCGGCGAGGCCGGTGGGGTCGCCGGCGCCCGCGGCGGTGGAGGCCTGGGACGCGGCGGCGCCGCCCGAGCCGCCGGCGGAACCGGAGCCCGAGCCGGTGCCACTGCCACTGCCCGCGTTTCCGGTCTGGCCCTGGGGGGTGTACTTCCCGCCGTCGACCTTGCCGCCCTCGACGACCGGCTTGTTGCGGTCGAAGGGGTAGGGCGGGTAGAGCTCGGCGATCTGCGCCTGCGAGAGCTTGCCCGTCATCAGCGCGCGGTCGATCTCGTCCTGCATGTTGCCGCGCAGGTCCCAGGCCATCGCCTTGAGCCAGGCCACCGAGTCCACCGGCGTCCACTTCTCGGGGGCGTAGCCGTCGCTGAGCCGCAGGGCGGCGTGCTCGACGGAGAGGTCCTTGCCGGACTTGCCCTTCAGGTAGGCGTTGACCCCGTCGGCGTAGGACTGCAGGTTCTTCTTCGTCTCGGCGGAGAGCCTGGTGTCGTACTCCTCCTGCGCGACCTGGCGCCAGCCCAGCGTGCGCAGGAAGGCGTCGGTCTCGACCTGGCCGGCGCCGAACATCTCCGAGAGCCGCCCCGAGGTCATGTGGCGGCGTACGTCCATCTCCCAGAAGCGGTCCTGCGCGTGGACGAAGCCCTGCGCGCGGAAGAGGTCGCCGTCGTTGTCCGCGTAGAGCTGCGGAATGCCGTTGGCGTCGCGCTTGACCTCGACCGTCCCGGTCAGGCCGGGCACGTCGAGGGAGCCGGTCGTCTGGGGGAAGGAGGCGCGCACGCCGTCCACGCTCCAGTACGCCCCGTAGCCGAGGCCCGCGACGAGACCCAGGACGAGTACGAGCACGATCAGACGGGCGCGTCGTCCCTTCTTCTTGGCGGGAGGAGCGGTTTCGTTGGCGGGCATCGCTGTCCTTAGAGGGGCAGGGTGGTCCTGGGAGTGCTGGGAGCAACCATAGGCGCAGGACCGACTGCGTTGATCCGCCAGGGGTGGAGGCCGTGTGGAGGGCATGTATCGCACGACGGCCCGGGCGGCGGCCCGGAAACGATCCGGCGACGGGTCCGGCGGTCCCGGAGACAGGGGCGAAACACCGTTCACAATGTGGTTATCGCGTAAAGGGCGCGTCAAAGATTAGGTAAGGTAACGAATTACTTGCCGAACTTGCCGCCGGGAGGATCGATCCACCGGGCGCATTGAGGAGGGCCGCCCGCTGACTGTCCACACGCTCAATGAGCTCCTGCTGGTCTGCTCGCTCGTACTGCTCGTCGCGGTGGCCGCGGTGCGGCTCTCGTCCCGCAGCGGCCTGCCCAGCCTGCTCATCTACCTCGGCATCGGCGTCGCCATGGGCCAGGACGGGATCGGCAACATCGGCTTCGACAACGCCGAGCTGACCCAGGTCATCGGCTACGCCGCCCTCGTCGTGATCCTCGCCGAGGGTGGTCTGGGCACCAAGTGGAAAGAGATCAAGCCGGCCCTGCCGGCCGCGATCATGCTCTCACTGGTGGGCGTCGCGATCAGCGTGGGCGTGACGGCGGCGGGGGCGCACTACCTCGTCGGGCTGGAATGGCGCCAGGCGCTGCTGATCGGAGCGGTCGTCTCCTCGACGGACGCGGCGGCCGTCTTCTCCGTGCTGCGCAAGGTCCCGCTGCCCTCCCGGATCACGGGCGTCCTGGAAGCCGAGTCGGGCTTCAACGACGCACCCGTCGTCATTCTGGTGGTGGCCTTCTCCACGGTCGGCCCGGTCGACGAGTGGTACGTCCTGCTCGGCACGATCGCCCTGGAGCTGGCCATCGGCGCCGCGATCGGCCTGGCCGTGGGCTTCGTCGGCGCCTACGGCCTGCGGCACGTCGCACTGCCCGCCTCCGGCCTGTACCCGATCGCCGTGATGGCCATCGCGATCACGGCGTACGCGGCCGGCGCGATGGCGCACGGCTCCGGCTTCCTCGCGGTCTACCTGGCGTCGATGATCCTGGGCAACGCCAAGCTCCCGCACTGGCCCGCCACGCGCGGTTTCGCCGACGGGCTCGGCTGGATCGCCCAGATCGGCATGTTCGTGCTGCTGGGCCTGCTGGTCACCCCGCACGAGCTGGTCCGGGACTTCTGGCCCGCGGTGGTGATCGGCCTGGTGCTGACGATGGTGGCGCGGCCCCTGGAGGTCTTCGTCAGCCTGCTGCCCTTCCGGATCCCGTGGCAGGAGCAGGTCCTGATGTCGTGGGCGGGCCTGCGCGGCGCCGTGCCCATCATCCTGGCGACCATCCCGATGGTGTCCGGGATCGAGGGCAGCGACCGCGTCTTCAACATCGTCTTCGTGCTGGTCGTCGTCTACACCCTGGTGCAGGGGCCGACCCTGCCCGGGCTGGCGCGCAGGCTGGACCTCGGGCAGGGCATGGAGACCGCCTCCGACCTCGGCATCGAGTCGGCTCCGCTGGAGAAGCTGCGCGGGCACCTGCTGTCCTTCGCCATCCCGGCCGCCTCCCGGATGCACGGCGTCGAGGTGAGCGAGCTGCGGCTGCCGCCGGGGGCGTCGGTCACGCTGGTCGTCCGGGAGGGCAAGAGCTTCGTGCCGGCGCCGTCGACCGTGCTGCGGCGCGGTGACGAGCTGCTGGTGGTGGCCACGGACCCGGTCCGGGACGCGGCGGAGGCGCGGCTGCGGGCGGTGGCGCGGGGCGGCAAGCTGGCGGGCTGGCTGGGGACGGGCAACGGCTCCGCCCACCGTTAGGGTCTGCATCGAGTTGCCCCGCGGCGTCGCGACGCCCGGCACGCGCCCTGCTCCACGGGGCGACTCGATACAGACCCCAGGGCGCATGGCGCCGCTCCATCAGAGCGGCGCTCTCGTCCGGCCGGATGGTGCGAGACAGGACCGCCCTTGTCCCGACATGTACGGTCTTTCGGGCGCGGAGCTCCCGTCAATCACAGGTGGAGAGTCGCCTTGTCGGCACAATCACAGGGCGTGATATCGGCTTCCCCTGTACGATGAAGGCACAACAGATCGAACCAACTCTGCCTGACGCAGAGCTGGCGCGACCGCAAAGCGGCCGTGGCCCCCGCAGTGGGCGCCCAGGTATCACTCGGTTATGCGCAAGAGGACAGCTCTCGGGGCTCCCAACACGTACGGGTGCGACCGCTCACAAAGCACGGCACCGTCCGCAGACGGGGATGCTCTACCAGGCAGCGGAAAGGCAAGGCCGTGACATCCGCGGTCACGTCCGACAAGTCCGCCCGCCCCGGCTACGGGCAGCTCCTGCGCACGCCGGGCGCCCTCGGCTTCGTACTCCCCGGCTTCGCCGCCCGGCTCCCCTTCGGCATGCTGACCATCAGCATCCTGCTGCTGGTGC
Organism: Streptomyces sp. TN58; assembly: GCF_001941845.1. Classification (NCBI taxonomy): domain Bacteria; kingdom Bacillati; phylum Actinomycetota; class Actinomycetes; order Kitasatosporales; family Streptomycetaceae; genus Streptomyces; species Streptomyces sp. TN58. The sequence continues at coordinate 3,031,373 of NZ_CP018870.1, forward strand.
AGCACACCACCGGTTCCTACGGCAGCGCCGGCATCGTCGCCGCCGTCACCGGCATCTCGATGGCCCTCTCCGCCCCGCTGATGGGCATCTTCACCGACCGGTACGGCCAGAGCGCCGTGCTGGTGCCCGTGGTCCTCGCGCACGCCGCCGCCGTCACCGGCCTCGCCGCCCTGGCCCTGGCCGACGCGCACGTCTGGGTCCTGGCGCTGGCCGCGGTCCCGGCCGGCGCCTCGGTGCCGCAGGTCGGCCCGATGGTCCGCGCACGCTGGGCGGCCCGGCTTGAGGGCTCGCCGCTGCTGCCGACGGCCGCCGCCTTCGAGTCCGTCACCGACGAGTTCACCTTCGTCGTCGGCCCGGTCCTCGCGACCGCGCTGTGCACCGGCGTCCACCCGGCGGCCGGCCTGGTCACCGAGGCCACGCTGACCCTGCTCGGCGGCCTGCTCTTCGCGGCCCGGCGGGCCTCCCAGCCCACGACGCACGCCCCGTCGGCCACCGGCGAGAAGCGCGCCTTCGCTCTCTCCCACCCGGGGCTGCGCGTCCTGATTTTCGCCTTCCTCGGGATCGGCGCCGTCTTCGGCGGCATGCAGGTCTCGCTCGCCGCCTTCTCCAACGAGATCGGCAACCCCGGCGCCAACGGCCTGCTCTACGGCGTCTTCGCGGCCGGCAACATGATCGCGGGCATCGCCATGGGCGCCGTCGCGTGGAAGATCGGCCCGCGCCGCCGGCTGGTCCTGGGCTACGCCGGCCTCACCGCCGCCGCGTCCGTCCTGTGGGCGGCGAACTCGGTGATCCTGCTGGGCGCGCTCGGCCTGGTCGTCGGCCTGTTCATCGCCCCCGCCCTGATCACCGGCTACACGATGGTCGAGCAGCTGGTCCCCGCGAACGCCCGGACCGAGGCCTTCACCTGGCTGACCGGTTCGATCGCCTTCGGTCAGGCCATCGCGGTCATCCTGGCCGGCCGGCTGACCGACGCGCACGGGGCCTCGTACGGCTTCCTGGTGCCGATGGCGGCCACCGCGCTGGCGCTGGCGACGCTGCTGGCGCTGCGGGCGAAGCTGGCCCCGAAGCCCGCGAAGGCCCCGAGCCGGATCGTGAACGCGTCGGCGTCCGCGCCCGCGCCCGCTTCCGCGCCTGGTGTCGCGCCCGGTGTCTCGTCTGCTGTCGCGCCCGGTGCCGAGGCCGCCGGACCGGCCGCCGTGAGGCCGGCCGCCGCCCCCTCGCAGGCCCCCCGTAACCGGGTGAACGAGCGTGGGATGGGTCACCGCGTGCCGGTGACGGTGGACTGATCCGCCGGAATACGTCACCATGGAGCGTCGTTAGCACTCATTGAGTGAGAGTGCCAGGAGGAAATTCGTGCCGACCTACCAGTACCAGTGCACCGAGTGCGGTGAGGGCCTTGAGGCCGTGCAGAAGTTCACCGATGACGCGCTGACCGTGTGCCCGAACTGCGACGGACGCCTGAAGAAGGTGTTCTCCGCGGTCGGCATCGTCTTCAAGGGCTCCGGTTTCTACCGGAACGACAGCCGTGGCGCCTCGTCGAGCAGCACCCCCGCCTCGAAGCCCGCCGGCTCGTCGTCGTCCTCGACGTCGACCGCCGCCGCCGCTCCCGCCGCCTCGTCCTCCTCGACGTCGTCGAGCACGAGCAGCAGCTCCACGTCGGCCGCCTGACCGCTCCTTCCCGAGGCCCCGCCCGCCCCCACACCGGGCAGCGGGGCCTCAGGCATGCCCGGTTAGGGTGAGCGGCATGGTGAACGCAGAGATCGGTGTCATCGGCGGCTCGGGCTTCTACTCCTTCCTGGAGGACGTCTCCGAGATCCAGGTGGAGACCCCGTACGGGCCTCCGAGCGACTCCCTGTACGTGGGTGAGCTGGGCGGCCGCTCGGTGGCCTTCCTGCCCCGGCACGGGCGCAGCCACACGGTCCCTCCACACAAGATCAACTACCGGGCGAACCTCTGGGCCCTGCGCTCGGTCGGTGTCCGCCAGGTGCTGGGCCCGTGCGCGGTCGGCGGCCTGCGAGCCGAGTACGGGCCGGGCACGCTGCTCGTTCCCGACCAGCTGGTCGACCGTACGAAGTCCCGCGCGCAGACCTTCTTCGACGGGGAGGCGCTGCCGGACGGTTCCATGCCGAACGTCGTGCACACCACCTTCGCCGACCCCTACTGCCCGGTGGGCCGGTCCGTGGCGGTGGCCGCGGCGCGCGGGCGGGGCTGGGAGCCGGTCGACGGCGGCACGATGGTCGTCGTCGAGGGGCCCCGCTTCTCGACCCGGGCGGAGTCGCGGTGGCACGCGGCGGCGGGCTGGTCGGTGGTCGGCATGACGGGGCACCCGGAGGCGGTCCTCGCCCGTGAGCTGGGGCTCTGCTACACCTCGATGGCGCTGGTCACGGACCTGGACGCGGGGGCCGAGACCGGGGAGGGCGTCTCCCACACGGAGGTGCTGAAGGTGTTCGGCGAGAACGTCGGCCGCCTTCGCGAAGTCCTTTTCGACGCGGTGGCGGCGCTGCCGCCCACGCAGTCCCGCGACTGCCTGTGCACGCACGCGCACGACGGCTGGGACCTGGGCATCGAGCTTCCGTAGTCCGGCGCCACGTGCAGGGCCCAGACGCCCGGGTGCCCGGATGCCCGGATGCCCGGGTGTCCGGGTGTTGTCACATCCGGGGCGGCTGTCCTGTCTTCCTCTGTGAAGGCCCCATCGGGACAGTCCGCTCCGGGAGATGACAGTCGTGCCCCGTATCTCGCTCACCCCGCCCCGCACCCTGCTGACGCGCATCGGCGCCTGGTACTCGCGACGCACCTACGGCAAGGTGCTCGACCCCGTCCAGGGCTACGGGCACAACACGCGCGTGCTGTTCTCGTACGTACGCCTGGAACAGCGGGCGGCCAAGTGGAACGCACTGGACGCCGGTCTCAAGCACCTCGCCGTGATGGCGTCGGCGGCCCGCATCAACTGCTCGTGGTGCATGGACTTCGGCTACTGGGAGGGCCTTGAGCAGGGGATGACGGCGGAGAAGATCGAACGGGTGCCGCGGTGGCGGGAGGCCCGCGAGGTGTTCGACGAGCTGGAGCTGCTGGTCATGGAGTACGCCGAGGCCATGACCGAGACGGAGCCGACGGTCACGGACGAGCTCGCCGGGACCCTGGTCGCACGGCTCGGGGAGGCGGCGTTCGTCGAGCTGACGGCGGTGGTCGCACTGGAGAACTGGCGCTCGCGCGTCAACAGCGCCTTCGGCCTGACCAGTCAGGGCTTCTCGGAGTCCTGCCGGGTGCCGGGCGGGCGGGCGGGGGCGCCGACAACGACGGCGTGAACACCGACTCCCCCGGCTCCACCGGATCCCCCGGCTCCGTCGGCACCTCCGGCTCCGTCGGCTGCTCCGGCTCGCGCGGTGCCCGGGGCTCGTGCGGCTCCTGCGACGGGGGCGGGGGTCCGTCACTCCGGAGGGTGAGCGGGTTGTCCACAGGCTGGGGACCGTCCACAGGCGCGGGCGGGATCCCGGAGGGAGGCCGGATCGTGGGGTGTGTCCGGACGGCGGGTCCGGGCACAGGAACTCTCCCCGTCTGGTGGTGACTCGTCATGTCCCGTCCGCCCATGCCCTCTTCGTACTCCCCCGTTCCGGCTTCCCCCGCTCCGGCTTCCTCCGCTTCCACGCCCTGCGCCCCCGCGTCCCGCGCTCGTACGTCCTGTGCTCCTGCGTCCTCTTCCGCGTCCTGCCTGCGGGGAGCCTGTGCGGCTGCGGACCCGGCCGTCCCTGCGGGCCTGCCCTCCCGTTCCCTGCCCGTGGGTGCGACCTCCTCCACGTGTCCGCCCCTGCGTCCTGTCCCGCCGTTCCCGCCGCTGCGGGTGGGGCGGGGATCCGGCCGGTTGCGCCGGGCGGTGCGGCGCCGGCGGCGGGCCGCCTCGGCGGCCCTGGCCGTCGTGGCGGCGGCGGTGGCCGTGGGAGGCACCGAGGCGCAGGCCTCGCGGGGCGCGCCGCCGCCTGTGGTGAAACCGCCGCCCGCGGCGGTGCGGATGGTCTCGGCGCCCGTGCGCATCGCGGACGCCGCGACCGTACGGCTGCTGCGGCCCGGGGACCGGGTCGACGTGGTCGCGGCGGAGCGGGAGCAGCCGCCCCGGGTGGTGGCTGCGGGGGCCAGGGTCGCCGAAGTACCGGCCACGGAGCGGGAGGCGGGCGACGGTGGCGCGCTGGTGGTGCTGTCCGTACCGCGGGAGACGGCGCGGGCCCTGGTGGGGGCGGGCGCGATGACGCGGCTGGCGGTGACACTGTGCTGACCCGCACGCACGATCAGTCAATTCACCTCAAAGTGAAGGCCGATTGGACACACCGCGCCCGGACTGCCGTAACTTTCGGAACCGTTGGCTCCGTGTTCGGCTCCTGTGAAGAAGGGCTCAGCGATGAGCGAGAAGAAGGAAAGCGTGCTGGCGGGCTTCAAGGCCTTCCTGATGCGCGGCAACGTGGTCGACCTCGCGGTGGCCGTGGTGATCGGCGCCGCGTTCACGAACATCGTGAACTCGGTGGTCAAGGGGATCATCAGCCCGATCGTGGGCGCGGTGGGCACGAAGAGCCTGGAGGGCTACAAGTCCTGTCTGAAGGCCCCTTGCGGGGTCGGCGCCGACGGGCAGCCGACCGGGGTCGAGATCTTGTGGGGGTCGGTGCTGAACGCCACGCTGACCTTCGTGATCACCGCTGCGGTCGTGTACTTCCTGATGGTGCTGCCGATGGCGAAGTACCTGGCGCGTCAGGAGGCGCGCCGCAAGGCCCGCGAGGGGGCCCAGGAGATCGTCGAGATCACCGAGCTGGAGGTCCTCAAGGAGATCCGGGACACCCTGGTCGCGCAGCGCGCGGGTGGCGGCGGTGTGGGCGGCCAGGCGGGTTCCCGCGACGGGTTCTGACCGGGCCGGCCGGCCCGGCCGGTCAGATGTGGTGCGGTGGCTTCTCGTCGAGGAAGCGGGCCAGGTCGGCCGCGCTTGATCCGGTGGACGGCCGCTCGCCCCAGCCGCGGTCCGTGTCGTCGGACGACTGCTGGTCCAGCGGGTCGTCGAAGTCGATCCGCGGCTTCGGCCGGGGCGGCCGAGCCTGGGGGCCGGGGTGCGGGGGCTGCGGGCCGGAGGCGGGGGTGCTGCTCATGCCTCCAGGGTACGGCCGCCGGTGGGAGCCACCCGGACCTGATCACCGGTCCTTCGGGTCGAGGAGCCACGGGCCGGTCACCGTAGCCGCTGGTGGGGCGGATCTGCGGACAGCGCTCGTGCACCGGCCGGTTCGGCCTCGGCCGTGCGCTGCCCGGCCGGCGGTCCGGGCGCGGGGGGATCCGCCCGTGGCTCAGGTCCGCCCCGTCAAGCCTCGGCGTCTGCGCCGCCCGAGGGCGTTTGCGCCTTCACGTGGAGGACGTCGCGGGCCTGCTCCGCGGCACGGGCCAGGCTCTCGGCGACGAAGTCGAGGAAACGGGCGACGTTCTCCAGGCGGACGGCGGCCGGGGTGCCCGGGCCGAGGACGCCCGCGCCCTGCCGCGCGATGTCGACCTGCTGGTTGAGGGAGCGGACGCTGGCGACCATCGACTGGTACCAGAGGTTCTCGTCGATGACGTAGCGCTCCCGGCGCCCCTCGTGGCGCTCTCTGCGCACGAGGGCCTGGCTCTCCAGGAAGGCGATCGACTTGGAGACGGACGCCGGGCTGACCTGGAGGCGCTCGACGAGTTCGGCGGCGGTCATGCTGCCGGAATCGGCGGTGAGGAGACAGACCATCACCCGTGCGGTCATCTTGTTGGACAGCCCCGACTGCATCATCACAGTGGTGAACCGCTCCTCGTACTCGGCCACCGCCTCCGGGTCGCGGCCGTGCGGCAGGGCGGCCGGCCCCGCGCCGCGGGACGCGGCGGGCTTGCGCCGGCGGGCGCGGCGCTCGGTGGCGCGGTGGGCCGCCTCCGCCCGGTAGCCGGCGGGGCCGCCGTTGCGCATGACTTCGCGGGTGACCGTCGAGGTCGGGCGGTCCAGGCGCCTGGCGATCTCGGCGTAGGCGAGGCCGTCGGCCACCCCCAGGGCGATCTGCCGGCGTTCCTGCTGGGTGAGCCTGCCTCCCGGCATCGGGGTCTCCTTCTGTGGTCCGCGGAGACTCCAGCATAGCGTTCACTCGCCTCCCATTGCAACGGAAGGTCATGCTCCGTTGCCTTAATCGGCACGCCAGTTGCAATGATTACCCGCCTTCTGCCTGCAGAAATGCCGAACTTACGCAACGAAGCAATTGCCGAGACTGCGAACGCAACGTAGCTTTTCACTCATCGGAAACGCGGCCGCAAGGGCGCCGCGGACCACGAAGGAGAAGCATCGTGCAGCAGTTCGCCACCACCGCCCCGATCGCCGCCGTCCTCGACGTCCCCGCCGGACGCATCCGGTTCATCGCCGCCGACCGCGCCGACGCCACCGTCGAGATCCTCCCGGCCGACGCCTCCAAGGGCCGCGACGTGAAGGCCGCGGAGCAGACCACGGTCGACTACGCCGACGGCGTCCTGCGGATCACCCACGCGGAGCCGAAGAACCGGATCCTCGGCACCCCCGGCTCCGTCGAGGTGACCGTCCAGCTCCCCGCCGGCTCCCGCGTCGAGGCCAGGACGGCGAGCGCCGAGATCCGCGGCGTCGGACGGCTCGGCGACGTCACCCTGGACAGCGCGCACGGCACGGTCAAGCTCGACGAGACCGCCGGCGCCCGCCTGACCCTCCAGGCCGGCGACATCACCGTCGGCCGCCTCGGCGGACCCGCGGAGATCAGCACCCAGAAGGGCGACCTGCACATCTCCGAGGCCGTCCACGGCCCGGTCGTCCTGAGCACACAGGCCGGCGACATCTGCGTCGGCGCCACCCGCGGCGCCTCCGCCACCCTCGACGCCGGCACCTCCTACGGCCGCGTCCGCAACACCCTCAGGAACGACGGCAGCGGCACGGACCTCGCCATCCACGCCACCACCGCCTACGGCGACATCACCGCCCGCAGCCTCTGACCCCCCGCCCCGATCCGCAGCCCCGATCCACAGCCCCGATCCGCAGCCCCGATCCACAGCCCCGAAGGAGCCAACACCATGACCGACCCGGCCATCGCAGCACGCGGGCTGCGCAAGTCCTACGGCGACAAGAAGGTCCTCGACGGCATCGACCTGGCCGTACCGGCCGGCACGGTCTTCTCCCTGCTCGGCCCGAACGGCGCCGGCAAGACCACCGCCGTCAAGATCCTCTCCACCCTCGTCACCGCCGACGCCGGCGAGCTGCGCGTGGCCGGCCACGACCTGGCCACCGATCCGCAGGCGGTCCGCGCCGCGATCGGCGTCACCGGCCAGTTCTCCGCCGTCGACGGCCTGATCACCGGCGAGGAGAACATGCTCCTCATGGCGGACCTGCACCACCTGTCCCGTAAGGACGGACGCCGGGTCACCGGCGAACTCCTGGAACGCTTCGACCTGGTGGGGGCCGCGAAGAAGCCCGCCGCCACCTACTCCGGCGGCATGAAGCGCCGCCTCGACATCGCCATGACCCTGGTCGGCGGCCCGCGCGTCATCTTCCTCGACGAGCCCACCACCGGCCTCGACCCCCGCAGCCGCCACACCATGTGGCAGATCATCCGCGAACTCGTCACCGGCGGCGTCACGGTCTTCCTCACCACCCAGTACCTGGAGGAGGCCGACCAGCTCGCCGACCGCATCGCCGTGCTCGACGACGGCAGGATCGCCGCCGAAGGGACCGCCGAAGAGCTCAAGCGGCTCGTCCCCGGCGGACACGTCAGGCTCCGCTTCACCGACCCGGCCGCCTACCTGGCCGCCGCCCCCGCCCTGCCCGGGGCCGCCCGCGACGACGAAGGCCTCTCCCTGCAGGTCCCCAGCGACGGCAGCCAGCGCGACCTGCGCTCCGTACTGGACCGGCTGGACCGGGCCGGCATCGAGGCCGACGAGCTGACCGTCCACACCCCCGACCTCGACGACGTCTTCTTCGCCCTGACCGGCAGCGCCGTCGCCCTCCCCGCCCAGCCCAAGGAGAACGCCCGATGAGCTCGCCCGCCCTCGCCGTCCGCGACTGCTCGACGATGCTGCGCCGCAACCTCCTGCACGCCCGGCGCTACCCGTCCCTGACGCTGAACCTGCTGCTCACCCCGGTGATGCTGCTGCTCCTCTTCGTCTACATCTTCGGCGACGTCATGAGCGCGGGCATGGGCGGCGCCGACCGCTCCGACTACATCGCCTACGTCGTCCCGGGCATCCTGCTCCTGACCATCGGCTCCTCCGTGATCGGGGCGGCGGTGTCGGTCGCCACCGACATGTCCGAGGGGATCATCGCCCGCTTCCGGACGATGGCGATCCACCGGGGCTCGGTCCTCGTCGGGCACGTGCTCGGCAGCGTCCTGCAGTCGGTCGCCGGTGTCGTCCTCGTCGGCGCCGTCGCCGTCGCCATCGGCTTCCGCTCCAAGGACGCCACCGCCCTGGAGTGGCTCGCCGCCTTCGGCCTCCTCGTCCTGTTCGCCCTCGCCCTCACCTGGATCGCCGTCGGCATGGGCATGGCCAGCCCCAACGCGGAGGCCGCGAGCAACAGCGCGATGCCGCTGATCCTGCTCCCGCTCGTCTCCAGCGCCTTCACCCCGATCGAGGCCATGCCGGGCTGGTTCCGGCCGATCGCCGAGTACCAGCCCTTCACCCCCGGCATCGAAACCCTCCGGGGCCTGCTCCTCGGCACCGAGATCGGCCACAACGGGTGGCTGGCCCTCGCCTGGTGCCTGGGCCTCGCGCTGCTCGGCTACCGCTGGTCGGCCGCACGGTTCGGCCAGGACCCCAAGTAGCCGCGCGGCAGCGCGTGACCCGCCCGCCGCACCAGGGGCGGCGGACCCGACACCGTCGGCGTCCGCCGCCCTTCCGCGCGCCCGGCGCCCCGGCGCCCGCCCGGGGCGCCAGGGGATGTCGTCGAAGCCCCGTCTGGGTGGCGGGGCCCGGCACCCCCGCCCTCACGGGCGGCCGACGCTACTTCGACGACACCCCCTAGGACCGCCCGGACAGCGCGCCCGACCTGCCGGAAGGCGGGACCTCTGGTCTTCTGGCCGGTATGGCCTACTCCCCGATGACCGCCCGCAGCCGCGAAGAGCACCACCGCACCGCGACGCCGCTGGAGCTGTTCTTCGACCTCTGTTTCGTCGTCGCGATCGCCCAGGCGGGCGCCCAGCTCGTGCACGCGCTCGCGGAGGGCCATCCCGGTACCGGGGTGATCGGCTACTTCTACGTCTTCTTCGGCGTGTGGTGGGCCTGGATGAACTTCACCTGGTTCGCCTCCGCCTACGACTGCGACGACGTGCCGTACCGGATCGCGACACTCGTCCAGATCGCCGGCGTGCTCGTCTACGCGGCCGGGGTGTCCGAGGCCTTCGGCGAGAACGACTGGACGGTCGCCGTCGTCGGCTACATCATCATGCGCGTCGCGCTGACGGCGCAGTGGCTGCGGGCCGCCGCCGGGGAGAGCGGCGCCGCCCGCGCCGCGGCACTGAAGTACGCCGTCGGGCTGGTGGTCTGCCAGGCCGGCTGGGTCCTCCTGCTGTTCGCACCCGAGGCCGCCCAGCGCTGGCTGTTCCTGGTGCTGGTCGCGGCCGAGCTGATGGTCCCGGTGATCGCCGAGCGCGGCCACCAGACGCCCTGGCACGCCCACCACATCGTCGAGCGGTACGGGCTGTTCACCATCATCGTGCTCGGCGAGACGATCGCGGCGAGCACGGTGGCCGTGAAGTCGGCGCTCGACGAGCACGAGGCCCTCGGCCTGCTGCTCCCCATCGCCGCGGGCGGGCTGCTGATCGTGTTCGCCGCGTGGTGGATCTACTTCGCCGTACCGATGCACGAGCACCTGACATCCAACCGGGAGGCCATCCCGTGGGGCTACGGCCACCTGCTGATCTTTGCGTCCGGTGCGGCGATCGGTGCGGGCATCGAGGTGGCGGTCGAGCACGCGGTCGGCAAGGCGCACGTCTCCCAGGTCGCCGCGAACGCCGCCGTGACCGTCCCGGCCGCCGCCTTCCTGTTCATGGTGTGGTTCCTGCACTCGCGCCACTTCAAGCACGGCCCCGCCCAGCAGCTGGTCCTGCCGGTGGCCGCCCTGGCCACCCTCGCCTGCACCTGGACGGGTGCCTACGCCGTCCTGTACGCGGGGCTCGTCGGGGTGGCCGCGGTCACCGCGGGCGTGGTCCTCGCCGAGCGGCCCGGCGCCGCGCCCCGGTAGCGGCCGGAGCGGCCGGAAGCGGGCAGGTGGCGGCCGGAGCGAGGACCGTCACTCCGGCGCCCCCGCGGGCGTTCTCCAGCGCAGAACGCGCAGGACGAACCGCACCGACTGGAGGCCCGGCCATGACACTCCCGGCGCAACGCCACGCCACCGACCCCGGCAGGGAGTTGGCCGAGCCAGGCTTCTGGCAGCAGCCGCCCGCCCACCGGCTCGCCGCCTTCGCCCGCCTCCGCGCCCGCGATGAGCCGGTGTTCGTACCCGAAGGGGCCGGGCACTGGGCCCTCGTCCGGCACGCCCACGTGCAGGAGGCCAGCCGGCTGCCCAAGGTGTTCGCCAGCGCTCCGGGCGTGACCACCCCGGAGCCGGCCCGCTGGGTCCGCGCCCTGTTCGGCGACTCGATGGTCAATCTCGACGGACCGGACCACGCCCAGCTGCGCAGGATCGTCCAGCGGGCCTTCACCCCACGCCTGCTGGCCGCGGCCGAGGCGGACATCCACGCCGTCGCGGGCCGCATCGTGGACGACGTCCTGGCCGACCGGCCCGACGAGTTCGTCTCCGCGGTCGCCTCCCGGCTGCCGCTGGAGGTCATCTGCAACATGATGGGCATCCCCGAGCGCCACCGCGCCGAGATCGCCGACCGGGTCAACCACGCCTCCGAGAACATCGGCGTGGAGCGCGGCCTGGCTTCCCGGCTGCGGATGCCCGGCCGGGGGCTGCGCGCGCTCGCCCGGATGCAGCGGATGGTGGCGGGCATCGGCCGGGAGCGGCGCAGGAACCCCACCGACGACCTGATCTCGGCGCTGGTCTGCGCGAACGTCGACGGCCAGGCCCTCGGCGCGCGCCAACTCGGCGCGTTCTTCTCCCTCCTGATGGTCGCCGGGGTGGAGACCACCCGCAACGCCATCACCCACGGGCTGACCCTGCTGACCGACCACCCGGACCAGCGGGAGCTGCTGCTCTCGGACTTCGAGGAGTACGCGGACGGCGCCGTGGACGAGATGATCCGGCACTCGACGCCGATCATCCAGTTCCGCAGGACGGTGACCGGCGAACACACCCTGGGCGGACGCGACTTCCGGCCCGGCGAGAAGGTGGTTCTGTACTACGCCTCCGCCAACCGCGACGAGGCGGTCTTCACCGACCCCGACGCCTTCGACATCACCCGTTCGCCCAATCCCCACCTGGGCTTCGGCGGCGGCGGTCCGCACTTCTGCCTGGGCGCGCACCTGGCCCGGGTGGAGATGAAGGCGCTCTTCCGCGAACTGCTGACGCGGCCGGTCGGACTGCGCGCGGTGGGTCTGCCGGACCTGGCGGGCTCGAACTTCGACAACCGGGTCCGCTCGCTCAGGTTCGCCTTCGAGCGGCCCTGACGGGCGGCGCCTCGGGAGTACGGGCGACCGGCCACCGGGCAGGCTGGGGGCCCGGCGGCCGGAGCGGGTGGGGCGGGTGGAGCGGGGCCCGGGATCAGCGCTGTCCGTCCCGGCCCTGGGCCGCCGCCGGACGCCCCCTGGCGGCTACTTCTGCAGGCGCCGCACGGAGAGCACGCAGTGGGCGCTGCCCGTGAGGACCTCCTCGTCGCCCGCGAAGGCCTGCAGGGTCGCCGCGTCGACCGGCCGCCCCGGGACCGCCTCGGGCCAGGCGCGCGTGGCGAAGAGGAAGTACGCCTGCCCGCTCTCGTCCGCCGCGGCGACCCACTCGTCGGGGGCGGTGCACTGCGCGTTCATCCCGGGCAGGGTGAGTGCGATCTGGTTGCCCTCCAGCAGGATCTGCACCGGGAAGCCGGCCGGGTTGCGGGTGCCGTCCATGACGACGTCGCCGATCGGCAGGCCGATCTCCTCCAGCAGCCCGCGGGCCGCCGCCTCACCGGCCTCCCGGCCACCCGGGCCGTCGCCCAGGGTGTAGGCGAGGAGGTACGGGATGTCGTGCGCCTCGGAGGGGTCGCCGATCCAGGCGAGCACCGAAAGGGTGCCGAGCTGGGACCGGTCGATTTCGGCTTGAGTAGAAGTCATGCGCCGCACCCTAGTGGTCCCGCGCCCGGGCCTTTCACGGCCTTTCACCCGGGCGGGCTAGACGACCCAGAATCCCTCTCCGGAATTCGCCCGGATGTTCGCGTCCTGGTATTCGAGCCGCACAATGCGGGCGTTTTCCGGGACTTCGAACACCACCCATCCCTCTGCCCGCTCACCGACCTCCAGGGAATCGAAGACGATCGGTTTGCCGGTCGTCAGCTCGCCGGTGGGCACCACCGGGTGGCGCTGCCCCGCGCCGTCGTGCGCCCACATGCGTCCGAGCGCCCCGTACGAGGCACCGCCCACGTTGACGAAGGACATCGAGGCGGCCACCCAGCGCTTGCCGGCGGGCGGGGCGAAGTTCTTGTCCGCGCTGATCGCGGGGTTCACGTAGGCGCCGAGCACGACCTCCAGGTGGCGTCCGACCTGCGGGCCGTGCACCCGTACGGCATCGCCCACATGGGCGGCCTCGGCCCCGGCGCGGACAGGGGCGCCCTCCCCGCCCGGAGCCCCGTCGTCCACCACGGCGGCCGGCCCCGCGGCCGGGGCGAGTCCGGCCCCGTCGGAAGCGCCCTGGCACGCGGTGGCACCCAGCAGCAGCAGCGGAAGCAGGGCGAGGGTGGGAAGGCCGGTCAGGGCAGGGAGGGCGGGCTGGCGCATGCAAGATCCCTTCGGACACGTATTTCGGCCAGTTTCACGCGCCCGGGCAGCCAATTGCTCCCAACGACACGAGCGCGCGGAGCGGGTTCGCACGGCCGCCTGCCAGCACAATGCGTTCCGGGCGGAATCCCGCCGTCCGCACCCCTTGGAGGAAGAATGCGCATCCCCGCCCGCCGAATGGCCCTGGCGGCCTTCTCGGCACTGGCCGCCAGCACGCTGTTCGGCGCTCCGGCCGCCGCCACCGTTTTCAATCAGGGTGTTTCCGTACATCACGACGCCTTCGTCGCGGCGGACGGCACCGTCACCCTTTCCGGTTCGTACCACTGCGAGCAGGCGTCACCCGAGGGGGCGATGCAGATCAAGGCGACCGTCAGGCACGAGGGCGGCCGGCTGAGCATCGGCGCGGAGCAGCCCGTATGCGACGGCAAGGAGCGCCGCTGGGTGGCGACGGCCCCGGGCCGCTGGGTGGACGTGCGCCCCGGCCACGCCGTGGTCACCGCCGAGCTGCAGGAGATCCGCCTCTCGGGCCTGATGCCGAGGTCGGTCACCACGGTCGCCGAGGCCACCGCGGACGTCGAGATCCGCCGGCACTGAGCCGGTGCGGCGCGCGCTCCCGGTGGCCGCCGCTACCGGGACCGGCACTCGGGGGCGACGCCCGTCATCGACATGAAGGCCACCGTCTGGCAGCCGGGGTCCGCGTGCGGCCGCCCCGTCGTCCAGTCCACGACCGTCGGCACCCCGGCGGCCAGCAGGAGCGCGGCGAGGACGCCGGCCACGGCGCCCCTGCTCAGCCTGCGCACAGTACGTTCCGTTCCATGGTCGGCATCATCGCGCCGGCCCCGGCCGCCCACAACTCGGCGTACCCGGTCCGTCACGCCGTGCCGCGCGGGCTGCCGCCGACGTCGAACTCGCACCACACCGCCTTGCCGTCGCCCCGGGACTCCACACCCCAGTGCGTGGCCAGGGCGTCCACCAGCAGCAGCCCCCGTCCCGTGGTGGCCGCCTCACCCGGGGTGCGCCGGCGCGGCCACACGCTGGAGCGGTCCTTGACCCACAGGCGGATCCGCCGCACCGGCTCCGGCAGCACCTCCATGGTCAGCACCGCCCCGCCGTCGGTGTGCAGCAGGGCGTTGACGAGCAGTTCGCCCGCCGCGACCTCCACGTCGTCGGCCAGTTCCGGCATGCCCCAGTCGCGCAGGGCCTGGCGCAGGGCGTAGCGGGCCTCGGACAGGCCCTCCGGGTCGGCCTGGTGGATGTACTGATGGATGCGCGGCGCCCGGTGGGTGCCGGGGTCGGGGGCTCTGCGCAGCACCAGCAGTGCCACGTCGTCCCCGGAGCCCCAGCGCTCCCACAGCCGGTCCGAGAGGTGGTCGGCGAGCGCCCCGGCGTCCTGCGGGCCGCTGCGTACGGCGTGGGCGAGGGCGTCCATGCCGGCGGTGATGGTCGTTCCGGGCTCCTCGACGAGGCCGTCGGTGCACAGCACCAGCGTCTCGCCGGGGACCAGGTCGAGCTGGGTCTCGGGGAACTCCTCGTGTTCGAAGGCCGAGGCCAGCCCCAGCGGCAGGCCGCCGCGCACGTTGGGCCAGCCCGTTCGGCCGTCCGTGTGGCGGATCAGCGGGCCGAGGTGGCCGGCGCGGACGGCGCGTACACCGCCCGTCTCCAGGTCGACCTGCGCGTACATGCAGGTGGCGAAACGTTCGGTGTCGAGCTCGGCGAGGAAGCGCGAGGCCCGTGCCAGCACGGTGGACGGCGGATGGCCCTCCCCCGCGTACGCCCGCAGCGCGATCCGCAGCTGGCCCATGATGGCCGCCGCGTGCGTGTCGTGGCCCTGTACGTCGCCCACGACGATGCCGACCCGGTTGCGGGGCAGCGCGATCACGTCGTACCAGTCCCCCCCGACCTCCCGCCCGCTCCAGGCGGCGTGGTAGCGGACGGCGATCTCCCCGCCGGAGATCTCGGGGATCCGTCGCGGCAGCATGGCCGCCTGCAGGCCCGTCGCGAACTCCCGCTCCTGGTCGAAGAGGAGCGCCCGCTGCAGCGACTGGGCCACGATGCCGGCCAGGCCCAGGCAGAGGTTGCGCTCCTCCGGGGTGAACTCCTCGCGCCGTCGGTAGAAGAGGACCAGCCCGCCGATGGCCTTGGCCTGGGCGATCAGCGGCAGGTAGGCGGCGGCGTCGAACCGGATACGGCCGAGGTAGTCGGCGAGGAGCGGGAACTCGCGGCCGAGGTCGGTGAGGGAGGTGACGAAGCGGGCCTGCCTGGTCAGCACCGCGTGCGAGAGCGGGAGCGAGCCGTCGAGCCGCGTGAACCGGCGCTCGCTGAGGATCTCCAGCGACTCCCCGCTCAGCGCGATGATCTTCATGGTGCCGCCCTCGACCAGCCCCAGGGCCAGCCCGTCGGCGCCGAGCCGTTCCAGGGCGCCCGCGCCGGTCAGCGCGGCCGTGACGTCGTCGACGGTCACCGCCCGCGAAAGGGCCTCGGTGGTGCGCTGCACGATCGTCGTCTGCTGGGCGCGCGCCGCCTCCAGCTTGCGCAGCAGCGTCGCGTGGGCGAGCTCCGCCGCCGCGTCCCGCACGATCCCGGCGATGCGCAGCGCCTGCCCGTCGCCGTCGCGTACCACCCGGCCCGTGGTGTGCGTCCACTGGTCGCTGCCGTCGCGCCGGTGCACGGTGAAGTACGCGCCGAACGTCTCCCCGCCCTCCGCCAGGACGCGGGCGATGGTCTCGCGCAGCCGGGCCGCGTCCTCCGGCCGCATCCGCAGCGCGGCGCCCTCCGCGGTGCCGTCGTACTCCTCCGGCTCCAGGTCGAAGACGGCCATCGCGGCCGCGTCCAGCGCCACCGTCCCCGTCTCCAGGTCCCACTCGAAGCTGCCCATGCCGTTCAGCGCGAGCCGCTCCCCGGCGTCGGTCACGGGGGTCCGCCGGGCCGGCCCGGGTCCGTCGCGCTCCGCCGCTGCCACCCTCCGCACCCCCTAGCGGCCGGGCCAGCACGGCTGGGAGATCAGCCGCTCCCACTCCTCGTCCGGGTGGCCCGGGAGGGTGCGCCCGGCCTCCCGCCAGCGCCGGACGACGGAGAGGTAGATCGTGGGCTGGTCGGGGGCGGGCGCCGGGGCGTACGGCGCCGCGTACGGGGGCCGCTCGTGGCCGGCGGTCCGGGCCGTGGCGGACTCTTCGCCGCGACTGGCGGGAATGCGTACCCAGCCGCGGCCCTGTGCTCGCTCCGTGCTCATCACGGACCCCTTCTCCCCGCGGATCTCACCGCAGGTACGTCTTCGGATGTCCCGGTGGTGGTACCCCCGGACCCTGCCCGGGGGAGGCAGCCCGGACGGGCCGGACGGCACCGGGGGAGCCCGGCCGCGGCCCCCGGGCACCGAGGCGCTTGCGGACTCCTCTCACCAGTCTCCCCGCCGTGAAGCCCGCACCGTGCACGAATCGCATGGAAGGGCCGAATGAGGGAGCCGCCAGCAGCCCGGCGAAGAACAGCCCGGGCCACGAGGACTCGAAGCCGGGCCCCAGCTCGGGGCTGCGGCCGCCGCCGACGGTCGCCAGCGCGGCGCGCAGCCCCGCGTCGAGCATGTCCAGCCGGTCCAGGTCCGGGGCGAAGCCGGTGGCCGCGATGACGTGGGCGACGTCCAGGACGACGGATTCACCCTGGGGTGTGGTCAGGCCGAGCCGCGTCCGCCCGCCCACCGGGACCGCCCGGTGCAGCCGGTGACCGAGCAGCGCGGGCACGCGCCGCTCGAAGCGGTCCCGCAGCCACCAGGCGCCCGCCGGTCCCAGCGCCGTCGCCGCGATCCGCTCCCGGGTGGGCGCGGGCAGCCGGCGCACCGCCCAGGGCAGCTCCGACCAGACCCAGCTGCGCCAGCCCGTGCCGAGGCCGCTGTGCGGGTCGCGCAGGGCGCGCAGCGGGGGCCGGCTCAGCGGCTGCGGAACGGTGTTCCAGTTCAGCCGGGAGCGCCGGGCGACCAGGCACGGCCGGGCGCCCTGCTCGGCCAGCAGGGCGGCGGTCTCCAGGGCCGCCTGCCCGGCCCCGAGCACGGCGACCTCCCGGCCGGCGAAGCCGGACAGGTCGCGGTGGCCGCTGCTGTGCGAGTGGTGGCCGGGCGGCAGCCCCCGCAGTGCCTCGGGGAGCTGGGTGAAGGGCATCACCCCGACCGCGACGGCGACCGTGCGGGCGAGCAGCGGCGGCCCCTCCGCGGTGCGGACGCGGAAGCCGTCGCCCTGCGGGGTCACCTCCGTGACGGTCACCTCCTCCACCTGCGGCCCGGCGTGCCCGGCGAACCACATCCCGTACGCGCTGAACGTGCCGATGGGCAGCGGAGTGCCGTGTTCCGCGACTGTCCCGAGGGAGGCGCAGTACTCGGCCAGCGTGTACCGCCCGTCCGGTGCGGACAGGTTGGAGGACCACGGCTCCGACTTCAGGTACATGCCCTCGGGCATGTGGTCGCGCCAGGAGGCCATGGGCCGCCCCAGCAGCCGTACGCCCAGTCCCGCACCGGCCGCGTGTGCGGCGATCGACAGCCCGTACGGGCCCGCGCCGATCACCACGAGATCGTCGATCCGCGTCACGGCCGCTCCTCCACCCTGATCGTCACCTGCGGGTCACCTGACCGGCCCCGCCCGCCTGTTGGAGCCCGGTCAACGGCTCACCAGTTCGTCCGGCTCGGCCGAGGCCTCCGGCGGGGCGGGTCGGGACACCGACCCGGCGGAGGTCCCGCCCTGCTGTTCCCGCCCGCGCTGCCGGGGCGCGCGGACGACCGCCCGCGCGGTGCGCCGGCCCTGCGCCGGGACGCCGCGCAGGGCCCGCGCACCCTTGGCCGCGCCGCGGCCCAGGAACGCCGCGAGCATCGCCAGGAACGGCCGGACGTCGTCCCCTGCGAACCAGGCCGCCTCGACCCGCCCCCGCTCGGCGGCGGGGCCGGGGACAGGCGGCGCGGGGGCCGCGGGGTCCGCGGCCGGGCGGCGGCGCGGCAGGGACCGGCCCCGGACCGCCGCCAGCAGCGCGTAGTTCTCGGCGACGAACACCCGGCCCGCGCCGCCCGAGGGCCGCGGGACCCGCTGGTCCGTCAGGTCCAGGTACATCGCCTGTACGACGTCCAGTCCGGCCGTGTCCGTGAAGAGCCTGAACTGCGCGCCGGGGCGGGGGTTGAAGTCCACCAGCCGGAAGACGCCGCGCTCGTCCCGGCGGAAGTCCAGGTCCAGGATCCCCTGGTAGCCGAGGCGTTCGGCCAGCTTCAGCGCCGCCTCCTCCACCGCCGGATCCGGCAGCCAGCGCCCCACCGCCGTCAGGCCGGTGCGCACCGGCCAGGACAGCTCCTTGCGGCCCGAGCCGGCGAGCAGCGGACGCCCGCCGCGGGTGAAGGCGCCGTGGAAGAACCAGTCGGTGTCCGGTCCGGCCGGCAGGAACCGCTGGAGCAGCAGCCTGCTCCCGGCCTCGGCGGAGCGCTCGTACAGCCGGCGCGCCTCGGCGGTGGTGTGCACCAGCGTGGTGCTGCGCAGTCCGTCCGCCCCGGCCGGCAGCAGCCAGGGCCGGCTCCACTTGGCGACCACGGGCAGGCCCAGCCGCCGGGCCGCCTCGGCCGCCTCCGTGCCGCTCGCCGGGACCACGGTCTCCGGGTGCGGGACGTCCCACCGCGAACAGAGCCGGGACAGCTCGGCCTTGTCGGCCACCCGGGCGGGCAGGTTGTCGGGCTGATGGGGCATCCGGAAACGGTCGCGGAGCATCGGGGCGATCCGGGACACGGCGATGGCGCTCAGGTCGTCCATCGCGACGAGCACGGCCGGACGGCCGATCCGCTCCGACACCCCTGCCAGGCAGTCCAGCAGGGCCTCGGGCGCCTCCGGGTCCAGCCCGCCGGCCGGCCCGGGGTGAGCGGCGCGCAGGTACCGAGAACGCCCCATGGGTCCTCCCCCGGCCTCGACGACGGCATGGACCTCCACGCCCTTGCGGCCGAGGGATCTGACGGCGCCGAGGGTTCCGTGGTGGAACGGATTGCGGTCGAGTCTGAGCACAACGGCGGGCACATGGTTGGCGAACGCGTGCATGGCAACGGTGTCTTTCACCTAGTCGGACCAAGCGGGGGTGGTGGGCAGCTGCTAATGGCCTACTCGGCAGTCACCGAACAGGCCGTTCGTCGGATGTGATGCCTAACGTCTTGGGCAAGCACACCGATTCAGGAAAGCTCGGGAGACGCCATGCCCAGACCACGCCGCCGACTGGCGGGCACCTGCATCGGGACGGTCACGGCCGGACTGCTCGCCACCGGTGCCGCCCTCGCGACGCCGGACGAGATCCGTGCCGAGGACTCCGGCACCGCCATGGGTGCCTATCTCGACTACGGGCCGGACGGGGTGGCCCGCATCCCGTACCTCTCGCGCTGGCTGGGCGGCAGGGACATCCGGGTCGGCCACACCTATCTCCCGGGTGACCAGTGGGCCGGCATCGAGGGCAGGGTCTCCTTCCTGGAGGACTGGGCGCGGTGGCGTCGCGCGGACGGCGACCGGATGTTCGTGCTCAACGTGCCCATGCAGGCGCGCAACGAGGCACGGGTGCCGGACGAGCAGGTGGCCCGGCTGATCCGGGCGGGCGCGCAGGGCCACTACGACGCGCACTTCCGCAGGCTCGCCGAGCGGCTGGTGTCGCTGGGTGTCCCCGACACCGTGATCGTGCTCGGCTGGGAGATGAACGGCGTCACCTACACCCACCGGTGCCGCCCCGACCCGGCGAACTGGAAGGTGTACTGGCGGCGCATCGTCGAGGTGATGCGCTCCGTGCCCGGCCAGAAGTTCAAGTTCGACTTCGCGCCGAACAGGGGTACGGACGCGATCGGCTGGACCAAGTGCTACCCGGGCGACGACGTCGTCGACATCATCGGCATGGATTCGTACGACCAGGGTCCCGGGCAGTCCTTCGACGACCAGATCTCCCAGCCGTACGGGCTCCAGAAGCACGTCGACTTCGCGCGGGCGCACCGCAAGGCCATCTCCTACCCGGAGTGGGGGCTGTTCCGGCGCGGTGACAACCCGGAGTACGTACGGCGCATGCTGGCGTGGATCGAGCAGAACAAGCCGCTCTACCACACCATCACCGACTACTGTCCGCACGGCGTGTGGCAGTGCAAGCAGAATCCGGCGTCCGCGAAGGTCTTCCGGTCGGCGCTGACGCCCGAGGTGCCCGCCCCGGTGACCCCGACCCCGGTCGTACCGACGCCGGTCGTGCCCACGCCCGTGGTGCCGACCCCCGTGGTGCCCACTCCGGTCGTGCCCACGCCCCAGGTCCCGACCCCGCAGGTCCCGACCCCGGCAGTCCCGACCCCGCAGGTCCCGACCCCGGCAGTCCCGACTCCGCAGGTCCCGACCCCGGCAGTCCCGACCCCGCAGGTCCCGACCCCGGCAGTCCCGACCCCGCAGGTCCCGACCCCGGCAGTCCCCACCCCACAGGTCCCGACCCCGGCAGTCCCGACCCCGCTGCCCGAGCCCTCCACCGCCGCACCGAGTCCGATCGTGCCGACACCCGCCGACTCCGGCACGCCGGAGCCGGAACCGGAGCCGAGCCCGGAGCTTCCGGAGCCCGGCACGCCGAGCCCCGAAGTGCCGAAGCCCTCGCCGGCGGCGCCCTCCCCCGTGACGCCGGCGCCCGTCACCCCGAGCCCGGCCGTGCCGAAGCCCGAACCCACCCCGTCCAGGCCGCAACCGCAGCCGCAGCCCCCGGTCAACAGCATGCAGTGGTGCGTACCGATCAACTTCGGCGAGTGGCTGTCCAAGCTCGTCGGCAAGCAGTCGGTCTGCGTCAAGATCGACCTGGGGGAGGACTCCGGCTACTGGCCCTTCTAGGGCGTGCGGGACCGAGCGGACACGGCCAGGAGGGGTCATCGCACCCGCAGTTCGTTGAGCCGCGCCCGCCAGTCCCTGGCGGCCGGCAGCGCCTCCCGCAGCGCCTCCACCGCCCGCTCGCGTCCCGTCACCTGCGACTCGTGCAGCCGCAGCAGGGGCGCGAGCGCGCTCGTGGCCATCAGGAAGCGCTGGTTGACCACCGTCGCCGGCCGCCAGTGGTTCTTGTACGGCTCGTTGCCCCGCAGGAAGCTCACCACCGGCCGGCCCTCCTCCAGCGCCCGTCCGGCCTCGTAGCGCAGCAGCAGCGTCGCCACGTCCACCTTGCGCGCCCGCAGGTCCGGGTCCGCCCCGTAGAGGTAGCCGCCGCTCAGTCCCGCCGACAGCAGCGTGACGTTCGCGGCCACCACCTTCCCGTCCAGCCGGAACTCCGTCAGCCGGCCCTCCCCCGTCCGCACCATCCGGCGGGTGGCCCGGGTCAGGTGCTCGGCGAAGCGGGGCCTCAGGTGCTCCGGCGTCACCCCGCGACCGCGCCACTGCTTCTCGTGCAGCCGCAGCAGGTTCCGTACGGCGTGCGGCACCTCCTGCTCGGTGGCCTCGTGCTCCTCGATCCCGGCCGCGTCGGTCTTGCGCAGCTTCGCCCGCACCCGCTGGGCACCGGAGGCGGGCATCCGCTTGACGAGTTCGTCGAACGGCAGGGCCGGCAGCTCCATGCACGTGGAGTCGGCGAGCCGGCTGCCGACGCCGGGCCACTGCCGGTACAGCTCCTCCGCGGCGGCCCCGGGGCGGACCTCCCGCAGGTCGATCACCGCGCCCCGGGCGGCCCGGTGCAGCCCGTGGGCCAGTGCCGGGACGACCTGACCGGCGTGTTCGGCGGCCACCAGCACGTCGGAGTAGTCGGTGATGGGGCCGCCGAGGGGCACCAGCAGGGGAAACGGCCGGTGGACGAGCATCAGGGCGGCCGCGCCGACCAGTTCACCACCGCGCCGGACGAGGACGATCCGGAGCCGGCCGTCCTTCCCGTACGCCAGCCACCAGGAGTGCAGCCAGGCGTGGCTCTGGAAGGGGGTGGCGCTGGGGCAGGCGCGGACAAGCCGGTTCCACTGCTCCTCCAGCGCCGCGAACTGCCGGGGGTCGCGGCACAGCGTCACCGACAGGGCCCCGGCCGAGCCCGCGCTCATCGAACGGACTCCTTCTCCTTGGCCGAGGCCGGCTCGCCCTGCGCGGGCAGGGTGGCGTACTCCTCGGCCGGCGCCTCGGCCGGCGCCTCGGCCACCTGCTCCGCCACGGGCCGGGCCACCGGACCGGCGGCGGGCGCGGTCGCGCCCCCCTCGGGGCGGCGCGCGCGGCCGGGCCGGGCCAGCAGCCACAGGCCGCCCAGCAGCCCGCCGGCGCACATCCCCACGGCGCCGCTGATGGCGGCGGACGGGGAGGCCGGGTCGGCGGGGGCCACGGCCTGGTTGAACAGGAGCAGCTGGACACCGGTGTTCTTGGCGGCCTGGTTGCTGCTCAGCGACAGGGCGTCGGCGACCGCGTTCGCGATGTCGGCGGCCTCGGCGGGGCTCGTGGAGGTACCGGTGATGGCGATCATCGGGGACTCGGGGGAGGTCTCGGCCCGTACCTGGGTGCGCAGCTGACGCGCGGTGATGCCCGCGCGGGGCTGCGCGTAGGCGAGGGTGGCGCTGCTGGTGGCGATACGGGCGTACGCCTGGGCGAAGCCGAGGGCGGTGGCGGGCTCGGTGGTGTCGTCGGGGACGGCGACGACATAGCTGGTGGCGGCGTACTCGGGGGCCTTGAGCACCCCGTACGCCCCGCCGGCGGCGAGCCCCAGCGCGGCGCAGACGGGCAGCGGCCACCACACGGGGGGCCGGGTGAAGCGCCGCCTGGGCCTCTTGCCGGAGCGGTGGTCCGCCTTCTTCTCGGCTTTCTTCTCCGCCTTCTCGGATGTCTTCCCGGACGTCTTCTCGGCGCTGTCGGACATGGTCGTGCTCACTTTCTGGAGGGAGGTGGTGGTTCCTGTGGGTCCCGGCCGGGACCCCTTCGGGTGCGTGGGGGTCAGCCGCCGGCGCGGGGCGTCTGCCGGGGTGAGCCGGGACCGGGCACCGTCAGCCCCGCCGGCGGCCGCTGCGCGGGGCTGACGGTGTCCGGTGCGGGGTCCGGTGCCTGCGGATCCGGTGCACGGCCCAGGCCCGTCCCCGCCCCGCGCGGCGCGGCTGCCGCGAGGGCGAGGTCGTACACGTCGAGCAGCCGGCGCGCGCTGCCGGCGATGTCGTAGCGGCGTACGACCGGCGGCGGGGGCAGCCGGCGCGCGCCGGCCTCCATGTGTCCGCGCAGCGCGGCGACGAGCTCCTCGGTGCCGGTCCCGATGCGGCGGGCTCCGGGGGCCTGCGCGGCGGGCAGGTCGTCGACGGCCGGGCAGGTCACGTGCAGGACGGGGAGCCCGGCGGCCAGCGCCTCGACGACCGCGAGCCCGAAGGCCTCCTCCCGCGAGGGCGAGACGAAGACGTCCATGGCGGCCAACAGGGCCGGGATGCCGGGAGTGCGGCCGTCCGTGCTGTCGCCCAGCGGGTCCCGCTCCCCCAGCAGGTGGATCCGGCTCTGCGCGCCGAGCTCGGCGGCCAGCCGGCGCAGCCCCGCCCGCTCGGGACCGTCCCCGGCCAGCAGCAGGTGCGCGCCGGGCAGCGCCGCCACGGCCCGGACCAGTACGTCGAAGCGCTTGCCGGGGACCAGCCGGCCGACCCCGCCGACCACGAAGGCCCGCTCCGGCAGCCCGGTGCGGGCCCGGGTGGCCCGGCGGACGTTCTCGTCGAAGCGGAAGCGGACTGCCTCGATGCCGTTCGGTACGACGTGGACCCGGGCGGGCGGCACCCCCCAGCCCTCCAGCCGCGCGGCCACGGTGTCCGACACGGCCACGGTCGCCGCGCCCAGCCGTTCACTGGCCAGGTACAGCGACCGGACCCCGCCCGAGAGGGGACGGCCCTCGATCTCGCCCTCGCCGAGGGAGTGCTCGGTGGCGACGGTCGCCGGGGTGCCCGCGAGGCGGGCCGCGAAGCGCCCGTACACGCAGGCCCGGTACAGGTGCGTGTGTACGAGGTCGTACCGGCCGCGCCGGATGAACCGCGTCAGCCTGGGCAGTGCCCCGAGGTCGCGGTTGCCCCGCATCCCCAGGTGCACGACGCGTACTCCGTCGGCGCGCAGCCCTTCGGCCACCGGGCCGGGGTTGGTCAGCGTCAGCACGTCGCACCGCATCGGCATGTGCCGTAGCAGGAGCCGCAGTTGCTGCTCGGCGCCGCCGACGCCGAGGCCGGTGATGACGTGCAGTGCCCTGACCGATTCCATCGCCTTCACCGGGACACCGCCCGCCGCAGCTCCCGGACGTGGTGGCGCAGGTGCTTGGCCCGCAGCCGGAGACCGCGGTCGGCCTGGCTGACGTGTGTGCGCGGCAGGGCGTGCGGGCCGGTGAGGCCCCCGGGGTCGATGGCGCAGGCGTAGCCGTAGCCGGCCGCCCGGGTCGCCTCGACGACGCGCGCGTCGAGGTGCCCGTACGGGTAGCAGAAGCCCTCGGGCAGGGCTCCGGTCAGCTCGCGCAACAGGTCGCGGCTGCCACGCAGTTCCTGCTGGAGGACGTCGTCGGCGACCACGCGGAGGTCCTGGTGGAGCAGGCCGTGCGAGCCGATCTCCTGCCCGGCGGAGGCGACTTCGCGGATGCCCTCGGCTGTGAGCAGGGACTTGCGCGGCCCCAGCGGGTCCCACACGTTGTCCACGCCGAGCCGCCCGGGGAGTACGAAGAGGGTGGCGGTGCAGTCGTGGCGCCGGAGCAGCGGCAGCGCGTGGGTCAGGAAGTCGGTGTAGCCGTCGTCGAAGGTCAGTCCGACCAGCCCGGCTCCCCCGCCGGCCGCCCTGGCCCGCAGCAGCTCGCCGACCGACACCCCGCGCAGGCCCCGGGAGCGCAGCCACACGAGCTGTGCCTCCAGGGCGCGGGGGGTGACGGTGATCCCGTACGGGTCCTCGGCGGGATCGGTGAACTCGGCGACCGAGTGGTACATCAGGACCCATGGTGATGCGGTCCGGCGGGCGGGGACCACCAGGGCGGCGGGGGCCGTGTCGGTGTCAGCGGGCATTGCGGAACCTCTGCGTGAACTGGGAGAGCTGGGCGGGCAGGGCGGTGACTTCGAGGGCGCGTATGGCGGTGCCGGTGGCGCAGAACATGGCCGGCACCAGCAGGCAGCCGAGGGCTGCGCTGAGCAGCGGGTCGGGGATCATCGGCCCGGCGATCCACCCGGTGGCGCAGGCGGCTGCGCCGGCCACGGCGAGGCGTCCGATGCCGGCGGCGACCCGGCGGACGTGGATGGCGATGATCCGCGGGCCGAGGCCGGTGAGCAGCAGGGCGGCGGCGGTGGAGATGCCGGCGGCGTTGGCGGCGGCGATCCCGTAGGTGCCCCACCAGTGGACGGCGAAGGCTCCGGCCACGATGTTGACGAGCAGTCCGGCACTCATCGCGAGCGCCGGGAACCAGGTGGGCCGGGCGGTCGAGAAGAAGGGCCGGGACAGTGCCCCGACGAGGCAGTGGCCGAGCAGTCCGAGTCCGTAGACCCGCATGACGGAGGCGGTGGCGAGGGTGTCCTGGTGGGTGAAGGCGCCGCGTTCGAAGAGGACCTGGATGATCTGCGGGGCGTATCCGATGACGAGCGCGGTGCCCATCAGGACGGCGAGGGAGGCCAGTGCCAGGTCCCGTTCCACCCGCCGGCGGGCCTTCTCCCGCTCGCCGCCGGCCATGGCCTGGGCGACGACGGGGAAGGTGACGGTGCAGAGCATCAGCGACAGCACCATCGGCATCTGCGCGACCTTCTGCGCGTAGTTGAGGTGGGAGATCGCCCCGGGCGGGAGGGAGGCGGCCAGGAACCGCTCGACGAGGACCTGCGACTGGCGGAAGACGGCGAAGAGGATGACGGGGGCGATGACCCCGAAGGCGATGAGGGTGGGGCGGTCCCGGTCGCGCTGGCTGCGCGGGGCGGCGGCCCGCTTGGCCCGGGACGGTCCGAAGCCCACGTGGCGGATGAAGGCGGGGAGCTGCACGAGCGCCATCAGCAGCCCGCCGGCGGCGACGCCCGCGGCGGCGGCCCGTACGCCCCACAGGGTGTGGAGGGCCACCATCGTGCCGATGATGCCGACGTTGTACGAGACGTAGATCGCGGCGGGCGGCAGGAAGCAGCGGTGCGCGCGCAGTGCGGCGCTGAAGTAGCCGGCGAGGCCGAAGGAGAGCACGGTCAGCGCGGTCAGGCGGGTGCATTCGACGGCGAGTGCCGGGTCGGGCAGGCCGGGGGCGAGGACGGAGACGACGGCCGGGGCGGCGGCGACGAGGACTGAGGCGACGACGGCCAGTAAGACCAGGAGCCGTGTCAGGGTCGCCCCGACCAGCAGCCGTACGGGGTCCTGCGCGCGGGCCTCGCTGCGGGTCAGTCCGGCGCGGCCGGCGGCCCGGCGGGCCAGGGCGTGGCTGAAGGCGGGGACCATCAGGAGCGCCATGGCGTCCTCGATCAGCAGCGTCGAGGCCATCTCCGGGACGGTCCAGGCGATGAGGAAGGCGTCGCTGGCGTGCCCGGCGCCGAAGAGGTGCGCGATGGTCTGGTCGCGCACCAGCCCGAGCAGGGATCCGGCGGCGGTGAGCCCGGCGGTGACGGCGGCGGCCTTGGCGAGGAACCGTCCCAGCGGGGCGCCCGCGGCGGGCTCGGCGGACGCCTCGGCCCCACCGCGGCGGCCGCGTCCGGACCGGCTCCCGCCGGAGGCGGCGGGTACCGCGGACCCGGCCGGGTCACGGTCGCGGCGGACACCGCCGAGCCGCCTGCCACCGGGCGTGGAGCGTGCGGAGGCCGCGGCCGGGCCGTCCGCGTCACGGGGCTGCCCCCCGCCGCCGTGCGGCCCGGCGGAGGTGTCCTCGCGGCGGGCGCCGCCGAGCCCGTCGGCCGGTGCGCGGGCTCCGGGGGCGTCGGCGGACGCGCTCGTGGTGCGCGCCGCGACGCGCGCGCCGAGCCCCACCGGTGCCCCGCCGGGATACCCCGCGGCGCCGAACCGGGTTTCGCGTACGGCGGACTCGCCGCCCGGCAGGCGTCCGGCGACGAAGCCGGGGTCGGACGGGACCGGTGCCCCGCCCCGCCCGGTGCGGCCCGGGTCGCCGCCGGGCGTCGCCGGGACGCGGGTGGGGCCCGCCCCGGCCGGGGGGCCGGGGGCGGGCCGCCAGGGCGTGGTGCCCGTCACCGGCCGCTCGAAGTCTCGGGGGCCGGGACCCCGCGCAGCTGACCGGCACCGCCCGGGTACGGGCCCGGGGAGGTGAGCGCCCACCAGGCGGCGAGGCCGATGATCACGCCGGTCAGGACGGTGGACGGGCCGCCGATGTCCGCGTAGAGGAAGTCGGTCAGCTGCCACACCAACAGCCCGGTGGCGATCAGCCCGCAGTCCCTCGTCCGCGCCCCCGCGCCGGAGGCGAGCCGCCGCAGCCCCGCGACCAGCAGCGCCGCCCAGCCGCCCGCCAGCGCGATCAGCCCGATGAGGCCCTGTTCGCTCAGGATCAGCAGGTACATGTTGTGCGGGGAGAGCAGTGGCTGGCGGATGTACGCCTGGCCGGCGCCGGCGGTGTCGCTGCCGGAGGAGAGCCCGAGCGAGGCGTGGCCGTCGCGGTGGGCGGGGAAGCCCTTCAGGCCGACGCCCGCCGCGGGCCGCTCGCGCCACATCGACTCGGCGGCGGCCCACATCGTGTAGCGGTCGGTCACCGACTGGTCGGGGGCGCTGGAGACCTGGGTGATGGAGGTGAGCCGTTCGGCGACCATCTCGGAGCCGACGCCGAGCCCGCCCACCAGGACCACCCCGGCGGCGGCCAGCGCGGCGAGGACGGTCAGGGCCCGCCGGATCCCGGCCAGCGCCATCACCAGCAGTGCCGCGCCGAGAGTGGCGATCCAGGCGCCCCGGCTGAAGGACAGCACCAGCGGCAGGACGAGGACGAGGGCGCAGCCGGCGGCGATGCGCCTGACGCGCTGCGGCAGTGCGGGGGCGAGGGCGGCGGCGGTGGCGACGACCAGTCCGTAGGCGACGACCGTGGCCATGCCCATGACGTCGCCGGGGCCGAAGGTGCCGACGGCCCTGATGTCCTCGCCCTGGTAGGAGGCGCCGGTGTGGGTGGCGTACTGCACGACTCCCACCGCGCCCTGCACCAGCGCCAGGACCACGAAGCAGCCGGACGCGATCCGGAACTCCCGCGCGTCGCGTACCAGCAGCACGACGGCGGCCGGGACGAGTACGAAGACCTGGAGGTAGCGGACGAAGCCCGGCAGGGCCGCGTACGGGTCGCCCGCGGTGACCGTCGCCACCGCGAGGCCGACGGCCGGCGCCCCGAGGACGAGGACCCCCAGCGGGGTCAGCGGCCGTACCCGGCCGCGCAGCGCCTGCACGGCGCAGACGAGGACGAGCAGCAGCGAGGCGGCATCGGCCGGGCCGACCTTGCCGGAGGCGGTCGCGTCGCCGGCCGGCAGCGGAGCGAGCAGGAACAGCACGGTCGCGGCGAGCGGCAGCAGCGGCCAGTGCCGCCGCAGCCGGCCGGGGACGTCCGGCGGGGCCCAGTGGCCGGGGGCGGCGAGGCTCATCAGCTGCCCCCCAGCCGGAAGCGGAAGAAGGAGGCCGCGGTGCGGGCGAGGATCCACAGGTCCTGCCACAGCGACCAGGTGTCGATGTAGTGGTTGTCGAAGCGGGCCCGGTCCTCGATGGAGGTGTCCCCGCGCAGGCCGTTGATCTGGGCGAGGCCGGTGATGCCGACGGGCATCCGGTGGCGGGCCTCGTAGCCGGGGTGGACGGTGGAGAACTTGGCGACGAAGAAGGGGCGTTCGGGGCGCGGGCCGACCAGGCTCATGTCGCCCCGGACGACGTTCCACAGCTGGGGCAGTTCGTCGAGGGAGGACTTGCGCAGGAAGGACCCGACCGGGCTCATGCCCCGGTCGCCGGCGACGGTCCAGCGGGTGGCTGCCTCGTGCTCGTCGGCGCGCAGCGTACGGAACTTCAGCAGGGTGAAGGGGCGCCCGTAGAGGCCGACCCGCTCCTGGCGGAAGATGACGCCGGGCCCGTCCCAGAGGCGTACGGCGGCCGCGCACAGCAGCATCACGGGCGCGGCGGCGACCAGGGCGAGGAGGGCGAGGCCGGAGTCGATGACGCGCTTGGCCCAGCGCTCCAGCGGGCGGGCCGGGCGCGGCAGCAGCGGCTGGACGGCATATCCCCACAGCTGGTCGGCGGGGTTCGCCGGCCGCATGCCGGTGACCTTGGCGGTGCCGGCCGGGTCGGCGAGCCAGAGCCGGCAGCCGTGGTCGTGGAAGAGCCGGACCAGGGAGGCGGTGCGCTCGTCGGCTTCCGGGGGCCGGGTGAACACCGCGTGCCGGACGGAGTTCTGGATGACCGCGCGCCGGATGTCCTCGTGGGTGGCGAGGAGGGGCAGGGCGCCGGTGTCGCCGTCGGCGGCGGCCGCGGTGCCGGCGAGCCCGACCGGGCGCAGGCCGTATTCGGGACGGTTGTGCAGGGCCGCCGCCACGGCGGCCGCCCCGGCGCCGGGTCCGACGACGAGGGTGGAGGCGGGTCGGCGCAGGGCTGCGCGGCGGTGCAGCTGGTTGGCGACGCCGCGGCCCGCGCAGACCAGTACGGTCTGCAGGCACACCGCGGTCAGCAGCACGCTCCAGCCCATGGCGCGGGCGGGGGCGAGGGCGGCCGTGACGGCGGCCGCGGCGCACCACAGGACGGCGGAGCGCCCCACCAGCGCGGGCAGTTCGAGGACGGCGGAGGGGGCGAGCCGCGGCCGGTACAGGCCGGCCTGCGCGTGCAGGGCGACGAGCAGGGCGGGCAGCGCGGCCAGGGCGGGCGCGGCCGCGGTGGTGTGCAGCGCCGGTCCGGGCAGGGTGGCCGCGGTGACCACGGCGGCCAGTGCGTCGGCGGTGAGCAGGGGGAGCACCCGGCTGCCGCGGCGGACGCGCCGCGGGCGTACGGCGGACCGGGCCTGTTCGGCCCTGGGTCCGCGGGGCGGGTGGATGGCGGTCGCGGAACGGCGGGCCGCCGCGTGGGGCGCGGGCGCGAAGGCGCTGCCGCCGGGCCCTGTGCCGCCCTGCCCGGTGTGCCGGGCGGGTGCGCTGTCCATCGTCATCGGCTGATGCGCTCCTGGTTCAAGGGCCGGGGCCTGCCCAGCAGTTCGTGGTACAGGCCGCTGACCGCGTCCGTGGTCCGCCGCACGTCGAAGTCGGTCCGGGCGTGCTGCCGGGCCTGGTCCCCGAGTTCGGCGAGGAGCCGCGGCTCGGCGAGCAGCCGTCCCAGGGACTTGGCCAGTGCCGTCGGGTCCTCCGGCGGCACCAGGCACAGGCGTCCCTGGCCGGGCGGCAGGCTCTCCCGGGCACCGCTGACGTCGGAGACCAGGACCGGTCGGCCACAGGCCATGGCTTCGAGCGGGGCGAGCGCCATGCCTTCCCACCGCGACGGCAGTACAACGAGATCGGCCGCCCGAAGCCACGGTCGGATGTCGGCGGCGGCGCCGGCGAAGTGCACTCCGGGCGGGGCGGTGTGGCGCAGCCGTTCGCTGTCGGGGCCGTCGCCGACGAGGACGAGGCGGGCCGCGGGGACGGTGGCGAGCACCTCCGGCCAGGCCCGCAGCAGGATGTCCTGGCCCTTCTGGGGGCAGATCCGGCCGACGCAGACCGCGAGCGGCCCGTCGGCCGGGAAGGACGGCGGCAGCGGCAGGGCGGCGCGGGACTCGGCGCGGTCGCGGTCGGCGTCGGGTGCGCCGGGCCGGAAGTGGTCGAGGTCCACGCCGTTGCGGATGACCGTCCAGCGGGCGTTGACACCCTCGCTCTCGCCCGCGCGGCGTTCGGCCTCGCTGACGCAGAGCACCCGGTCGGCCCATCGGGCCGCGTACCGCTCCCAGCGCAGGGCGAGCGCGGCGGTGGCTCCGCCGACGGCGTCGAAGGACCAGGCGTGGGGCTGGAAGACGGTGGGGAGCGAGCCGCGTGCGGCGAGCCGTCCGGCGAGTCCGGCCTTGGCGCTGTGGGCGTGCAGGAGGTCGGGGCGCAGGCGGCTCAGCAGCCCGCGGGCGCCGGCCACTTCGGCGGGGAGGCGGGGTCCCGGGGACCGTCCGGCCCGCCAGGTGAACACCTCGGCCCCGGCGGACCGGGCCGTGTCACCGAGCGTGCCGCCGGGCGGGCAGCCGACGACGGCGCGGATGCCCTCGGCGGTCTGGGCGCGGACGAGGTCGGTGACGACCCTGGCCACACCTCCGTCGACGGGCTGTACGAGGTGGAGGACGGTGGTGGGCTGTGCCGCCCGGGAGTGCGTGGGCACGTGGAGTGGTCTCCTGCGTTCAGCGGCGCGCGTCTGTCTGAACGAAGAGCACGCCGAGGAAATGACCCTGACTTTCGCCCGTGAACGTGAAGTTCAGGCTGCGGGCGCCACCGGACAGGGCGGGACTCAGGTCGAACACGTCCGCGTCATATCCGAGATTGTTCATATGATCCGGCTGCCGCACGAACGGCTGGCCTCCGAATTCCGTGATCGTGGAATTCATAACATCATTAAAAGGATTTTCTCCGTCGCTCAGGTTCACCCGGCGGCCGCTGTCGGCCGTCACGGTGAGTGAGTCCCCGAGGGTTCCGCGGTCCCCGTCGTATCCGACGACGCCGACCTTGCCCGCCGAGCCGGCGGGCGCGTCCAGGCCCTTGACCTCGACCGTTCCGTCACCTGCCCGGGCGGCGAGCGACTCGAAGCCCTCCCAGAGCGAGATCCGGCGCAGCGGCTCCTTCGGGTGCTCGTAGGCGACGACGAGCGTCCAGCCACCCCAGGCCCCGACCCCGGAGTGCCCCATGGCGATGTTCAGCTGCGCGACCGTCCACATACCGGCGCCACCGCTGCGCACCAGCGGGGTCACGTCCGCGGACGCCTGGTAGGCATCGCTGCCGGCGTCCGTGCGGTGGCCCATCACCGTGTCGGCGAGGACCTCCTTGTAGGCCCCGCCCGGCTCGGCGACCAGCACCCGGCCGTTGTCCTCCGGCGGCTTCTGCTCGCCCACCCGCAGGTTCCCGCCCCAGTAGAGCCGGGCGTACGAGACCTTCGCACCCTGGGGGATCTTGAGCTCGGCGCGGGTGGAGTTGTAGGTGTCCGGGTCCTTGTCGACCTCGCTGTAGAACATCTCGAACTCGCTGTTGACCCCCGCCGCGCCCCGCTTGACCTCGGCGCACGGCTCCGCCTGCGGCGCCTGCTCCCTGCGGCAGCTGATGCCCGAGTTCGAGGCGCGGACCAGCCCGCCGTGCTGCACGGCCTGGTAACGCTGGGTGAACGGGACCCGCGGCAGCTCCCTGGGAGAGGGCGCGGCCGCCGCCGGTGCGTTGACGGAAAGTGCGAGGCAGGACAACAGGCCGAGCGCGCCGAGGATTCTGCCGGAGGAACCCATGACCCTGTCTCCATTTCCGATCAAGGGGGCAAAACAGGAGTGAACTTTGTCAGAAATCGGGCTGGAAATCACGCCGGACTCGCTCGTACGGCCTTTTGGGCGATAACACGCACCCCCGCAACGGGCGGGTCGTTAAGAGGGCACCATTGTTCGAACCGAAAGGAAATACGCAGATGAAGAAGAGGCTGCTGCGCGGCACCACCGTCGCCGCCGCGGGTGTCGCCGCGCTGATCGGCGGCGCGGGCCTCGCCTCCGCGCACGGCGGCGCGACGGCCGAGGGCCTCGCCGCCGGCTCCCCGGGCGTGGCGAGCGGCAACCTGGGCCAGGTCCCGGTCCACGTCCCGGTGAACGTCTGCGCCCTCACCGTGAACCTG
Source organism: Streptomyces sp. TN58 (assembly GCF_001941845.1). NCBI lineage: Bacteria > Bacillati > Actinomycetota > Actinomycetes > Kitasatosporales > Streptomycetaceae > Streptomyces > Streptomyces sp. TN58. Next base: position 3,063,928 of record NZ_CP018870.1, read on the forward strand.
GCCGGCGCGCTGAACCCCGCCTTCGGCAACACCTGCGTGAACGCCTGAACGTCAATCGCGCCGCCCGAAACGGCTGCATCCGGGTGAAGCCACGCAACCCGAGCCGGGTCGCGGCCGTTGATCCGGGTGCTCCACTACCGGGCAATCCTGCAAAAAAGGGACGACAATGATCAAGAAGATGATGGCCTCGGCCGCGGTTGCCGCCTCGGTCGTGGGCATGGGTGCCGCGATGGCGCCGCAGGCGATGGCGGTCGGCAACGACAACGGCATCAACACCGTCAACGGCAACAACTCCGCGCAGATCTACGGCAACCAGGCCACCTACGGCAACATGAGCCCGCAGATGGCGCTCATCCAGGGCTCCTTCAACAAGCCCTGCATCGCGCTCCCCGCGAAGGCCAACGTCCAGTCCGTGCTGGCCCTGGTCAACGTCGGCGTCCAGGACATCCCGGTCCTGTCCAGCCCGCAGAACCAGCAGTGCACCGAGAACTCCACCCAGGCCAAGGGTGACGAGGCCCTCTCGCACATCCTCAGCAACATCCCGGTCCTCTCCGGCAACGCCTCCGCCGGCAGCTGACCGCCCCCGCGCACGCGAGGCCGCCGCACCTTCGGGTCGCGGCGGCCTCGCCGCTTGTCGGGCCGGAAGCGTCACGCAATTCAATGGCGCAAATAGCCCGACGACCGGATACCGGAATTCGCGCAGCATCGGGGTGAATCACCGGACCGCCTCCCGAAAGGCCCGGTTTCTTTTCCCACGGCGACTCGTTGTTGATTCTGCAGCGGATACGCCGCTGCGGGAAGGATCGAAAAGAAATGACGTACAAGAAGGCTGTGGTGCTGGCCGCCGGCGCTCTTATGGCCGCTGGTGCCGCCTCCCCCGCCATGGCCGACGCGGCGGCCGACGCCAAGGCCGCGGGCTCCCCGGGTGTCGCCTCCGGCAACGTCGTCCAGGTCCCGGTCAACATCCCGGTCAACCTCTGCGGCAACAGCGCCAGCCTCGTCGGCGTGCTGAACCCCGCGTTCGGCAACACCTGCGTCAACGCCTGACGCAGCGCCTGCGCCCGCAAGGGCAGGCAGACCTCCTCGGAGTGGCCTCGGAGTGCACGGCGGTGCACTCCGAGGCCACCTCCGATTCACCACCGGCGCCTGCCGGTAGACAGGGTAAGGACCCATGCGACAGGTACTGAGCCGACAGGTTCTGGGCAAGGGCATGCTCACGGCGGCAGCCGCGTCGAGCCTGCTGTCGATCGCGACCGGCGCGGCCTGCGCGGCCTCCGGTACGGCCGAGGCATCGCATTCGCCGGGCGTGCTCGCCGGCAACAGCGTCTCGGTGCCGATCACCCTCTCGCCGAACGTGTGCGGCAACAGCGTGGACGGCGGCGCGGCGCTCAACCCCGCGATGGGGAACACCTGCGCCACCGGCTCCGGCTCGCACACCGGCGAGGGCCAGGACTACGGGCGCTACCTGAGCCCGGAGCACGCCGAGGCCTTCGAGCGCTACCTCGAAGAGCGCCCCGGCCGCCACGCCGTCCCGGAGCAGCGGCAGGAGCAGCGACACGAACAGCGGCAGGAACCGCGGCGCTACGAGGTGCCGCGGCAGGAGGTGCCGCAGCAGCAGGCCCCCCGGAAGGAGGGCCCCCGCCACGCCAAGCCGCGCCACGAGGAGCCGCGCCACGAGGGCAGCCACGGCGGCCCAGGCGGCCCCGGCGCACAGCAGCAGGGCCCGCAGGAGGAGTGCGACGACCACCCCGCACCGCCCCCGCCGGCGCACCACGCCCCGCCCGCGCCGGAGCACCCGCACCCGATGCCGCGGCCGGTGGAGGAACACCCGGCCCCGCTGCCCGGCCCGGGCCCGGTCCAGGAGGCGCCCGCACCGCCCGCGGAGCAGCCCGTACCGCTCCCGGAGCCCGCACCCGCGCCGCAGCCCCCGGCCGAGGAGGCGCCGAAGCCGCTTCCCCAACCGCAGCCGCCCCTCGACGAGGAGCCCCCGCACACGCTCCCCGCCCCGGCGCCCGGCCCTGCCCCCGTGTCCGAGGAGGAGGCGCCGCCCGCGCCGCCGCACGGCAGCCACCCCGTGGAGCGCCCCGCCCCGGCCCCCGGCCCGGAGGCCGCACCTCCCGCGGACCAGCCGCCGGCCGCCCCCGGCGGTGACACCTCCGTCCACCTGCCGCCGGCACCGGCGCCCGCCCCCGCCCCCGCGCCGCTGCCCGCCCCGGTGCCCGTGCCGGCCCCGGCCGAGGCCGGGGCTCCCGTACTGGCCGAGACCGGCGCGGGCCAGCCCGCGGCCGCGGCGGTCCTCGCGTCGGCCCTGATCCTGGGCGGCGCCATTCTGTACCGGCGCTCGCGCGCCGCCTGACCGGCAGTACCCGTAACCGGGCAGTACCGGTAATCGGAAGAAATATCGGCCGGAGAATCCCTCGTGGGATTCTCCGGCCGCTGTCATGTACCCGCTTTCCGTTTCCACGGGGGCCGGGAATCGTTACGCATGGCGAAAGCGGCGCGCCGGTCGCCGCTGACGCCTCTGTCCACGAAAGAAGAGGATTTCGATAATGAAGCTCACGAAGGTCGCCGCTGTCGTCGTCGGCTCCGTCGCCGCCCTCGGTGCCTCCGGTACCGCGTTCGCCGCCGAGCCGGCCGCCGCGATGCCCCCCATGAGCCTGACCGGCGGGGTGACGCAGACCCTTGACGCCGTCGCACCCGTCACCGAGAACCTGCCGCAGACGGTGGGCAACGGGCTGGCCGAGCAGGGGGACACCGTCAACAAGGTCGTGGGCACGGCCCAGCAGGTCAACCGGGCCCGCAACGACGTGCCCGGCACCGTCCTCGGCCTCGCGAACGGCGCCACCCAGGCGTCCCCGATGCTGGGCGGCGTACAGCTCAACGGCGGCAAGGGCTGATCCGTCCCGGACCGTCCGTGCCGGGCAGGTCCGTCCGGCACCCGCTGCCGACATGACTGTGGGCGCCACCGGCAAGGCCGGGGCGCCCACAGTCAGTTGTACAACCGACCTCAGTCGTTGACGCAGGTGTTGCCGAACGCCGGGTTCAGCAGGGCGATCACGTTCACGGTGTTGCCGCAGACGTTGACCGGGACGTGGACCGGGACCTGCACCAGGTTGCCGGAGAGGACGCCGGGGGAACCCACGGCCGCGCCCTCGGCCGACGAGTCGGCGACGGCGGAGCCGGCGGCACCGGCCGCGGCGAGACCAGCGGTGGCCAGGACCAGGGCGGCCTTCTTGGCAGAGTTCATGGGAAGTGCACCTTCTGTTCGACGTTCCGCCCCGCTCCGGGGCTCACACCGAGCGAAACGGTCCACACTCCCAGACGACACGGTTCTGCGCACGATCAGACCTGTTCGGCTCAATCGCCGTCGCCGTGTTGCCGTCCGGGGACGGTTACGGAACGGCGGGGAGCTGGAGATCCGGGAGCTCGACGTCGGGAACCTCGGCGTCGGGGACCTCCGGCACGAGGTCGACGGGAGCCGCCGGATCGGGCAGCGGGGGCAGCTCGGGGACCTCGACCCCCGGGATCTCGGGCAGTTGCACGCCCGGGATGCTCGGCAGGTTGATCTCCGGGAGCTGGATCTCGGGCAGCTTGATCTCGGGCAGCTCGATCGCCGGGATCTTGATGTCCGGCAGGGTGATGCCCGCCGGGAGCAGCGCCTTGATCTGTTCGAGGAGGCCGTTGACGAGGTCGTCGATCGGGCCGGCCGGGGCCGCCTTCGTGGACACCGTGCCGGAGCCCGAGTCGGCGGCGCTCGCGGGGGCCGCCGCGCCGGTCAGTATGACGACGGCGAGCGCCGAGGGGACGAGGAGGCGGGCGCGGGACGGCTTCGTGCGGTGCATGGGGGTTCCTTCACGGGGGGACACGGGGACACGCGAGCGGGCCCGTCGGGTTCGCTCTTCACTCACCGTGCGAACACCTTCCACGGAGCGCAACAGGAGCGGGGGCGGCTGGGGCCGCGTACGGGCTTCGCGCATGTGTCCGCAGGCGGCTCACCCGGGGTGGGGAAAAGTCGGCGACGCGCGGGCCGTTTGAGTGAAGCAGCGGAACCAACCCCCTGACCGGCCGGTTGATCAGGGCGCTCCATCAGCGGGCACTCGTGCGACAAAAGGATCAAGATGTTCAAGAAGTTCATGACCGCCGCCGCGGTTTCCGCCGTTGCCGTCGGCGCGGGCGCTGCTGCCGCGGCCCCGGCCATGGCCATCGGCAACGACAACGGGGTCAACACCGTCAACGGCAATGGTGCCCAGCAGATCTACGGCAACCAGAAGACCCAGGGCGACCAGAGCCCGCAGCTCAGCCTGGTCCAGGGCTCCCTGAACAAGCCCTGCATCGGCCTGCCGGCGAAGCTCAACGCCCAGTCGCTGGTCGCCGCGCTCAACATCGGCGTCCAGGACATCAACGTCCTGTCCAACCCGCAGAACCAGCAGTGCACCGAGAACTCCACCCAGGCCAAGGGCGACGAGCCGCTCTCGCACATCCTCAGCAACATCCCGATCCTGTCGGGCAACGCCTCCGTCGGCAGCTGACCTCCGCTCCCCCCACCCCGGGGGCCGGGCCGACGAGCCCGCGCGGTGACGTGACAGGGCCCCGGCAGCGTCCAGCTGCCGGGGCCCTCGCACGCGCCGCGCACGCGGCGGTCAGCCGGTCCAGAAGTCCCACCACCGGGTGAGGATCAGCATTCCGATCACCCCGATGTGCAGGGCGGGCGGGGCCCAGCCGAAGTCGATGAAGAAGACCCGCAGCGGGCGGGGGGCGGGGAGCACGCCCGTACGGACGTTGTGTGCGGTGACGGCCCAGAACATCAGCAGGGTCGCGACCCAGGCCAGGGTGCACCACAGGCAGAGCGCGTTGATCTCGTAGAGCGACTGGGCCATGAGCCAGCCGCAGAAGCCGGTGCCGAAGGCCGTGCCGGCGTTCAGTCCGAGCCAGAACCAGCCACGGTAGCGGGCGCCCGCCAGCAGGCCTGCGCCGGCACAGACGACGACGGCGTAGGCGACCAGTCCCAGCATGGGGTTGGGGAAGCCGAAGGCCTGCGCCTGCTCGCTCTGCATCACGCTGCCGCAGGAGACCACCGGGTTGAGACTGCAGGCGGGCTTGAAGTCCGGGTCCTCCAGCAGGAGGAACTTGTCGAGGGTGATCACCCAGGAGGCCAGCACCCCGGCCGCGCCGGTCACCGCCAGCAGCCACGCCAAGCCCCTCGGGGCGGCGTCCCGTTCGTCCTCGTGTGCACTGCGGGGCCGTCCCTGTTGGCGCGGGACGCCCACTGTATTCGTTGCCATGCGGCCCATACTCCCCCGCCTCCACCCAGAGCGGGTCCAACCATGCCCATTCGTACGCAAGTTGACCTGAAGGTGTGGCGGGAACCCCCGATGCTTCCCGGACGTTTTACCGAACCCCGGACGTGATGTCAGAGCCAGGGGTTACGTTGAGCTTCCGCGAAGTGACAAGCTGCGACGGCCTGGAGACCCACCTTGAGCGATCCGTACGAGACAACCGAGGCGCACCTCGACCGACTCCTCGGCCGCGCCCTCAACTCCTTCGACCTGCCCGACCGGCTGGTCGAGCGCCTCGCCACGGCGCTCGCCCACAGCTCTTCGCTCTGCACCACCCACCACAACCCGGTGGCGGGCGTCTGGCGGGAGACCCGCCGGCACACCTACCTGCTGGCCGACGGCGGCTCGGTCTCCCTGTGGGAGCTGTCGTACCGGCTGGAGGGCGACCGCGCCGAGCGGCACGAGGTCTTCGCGGGGAAGGGCGAGATGTGCCTGGCGGTGGCCCGGCTGTTCGGCGAGGCCGCGGCCGAGGCGGCCCCCGGCCCGCCGCCGCTCCCGGGTGAGGAGGAGCACGACGGCCCCGGCGCGTTCGGCGCCCTGTTCACCGCGAAGGGCCCGTCGGTCCGGTACCGGGAGTACGCGGTGCAGGAGTCCGCGGACCACGCCCGGCGGGTGCTGCGCCGCGCGGAGAACCGGGACCGGCCCGGCGAGGGGGTGGCGGCTCTGCTGCGGGCGGCGTACGCGCACCACATCACGCAGGCGTTCGGCGCCCGGCAGTTCCTGCCGGACGGCCGGGGTGCCGGCTTCAACCTGTACGAGCACGCCTTCGTGCTGCTGGACGGCAGCGAGCTGAGCCTGTGGGAGGTCGAGCACACGGCGACGCCCGACGGCCGCCACATGTGCGAGGTGTACGAGAGCGAGGCCGCCGCGCGCGGGGCGATGGAGCTGCGCGCCCGCGTCGGCTGACCGGTACGCGGACGGCCGTGCCCGCCCGGGAGGGGCGGGCACGGCCGGGGGAAGCTCGCGGCCTCAGAGGGCGGCGGGCACCTTCTCCGGGGTGCCGTCGGTGTGCTCGGCGGCGCCTTCGCGGTCCTCCATGGGGATCGCCTTGCGCGGCAGCATGAACATCACCATGGAGATCACGACCAGCACGCCCACGACCCACCAGAGCGCGCCGCGGAAGGCCTCGACGTAGGGCGGGCCGAGAACCAGGTCGTCGTCGATCAGCCCGAAGAAGACCACGGACGTCAGGGCGAGGCCCAGCGCGTTGCCCATCTGGCCGGTGGTGTTGATCAGCCCGGAGGCCGAGCCCGCGTCGCGGCGCGGGACCTCGGACAGGGTGGTGTCGTTGAGCGGGGCGACGATCAGACCCATGCCGACGCCCATGAGGATCAGCGGGGCGGCCATCTGCCAGGAGGCGATCTCCAGGCCGTAGTGCTCCGACTCCCAGATGTAGAGGATCAGGCCGGCCGCCATGACCAGGGCGCCCGCCTGGAGCACCTTGCGGCCGAAGCGCGGGACGAGCTTCTCGACGGAGAGGCCGGCGGCGACCGAGACGGCGATGGAGAAGGGGATGCCGGTGGTGCCCGCGCGCAGCGCGCTCCAGCCGAGGCCCATCTGCATGTAGAGCGTCCAGACCAGGAAGAAGATGCCGGTCGCGATGCCGAAGGTCAGCTGGACCGCGATACCGCCGGCGAAGCTCTTGACCTTGAAGAGGGACAGCTCGACGAGCGGTGAGCCGTCCTTCCTGATCTTGTACTGCTCGTACCGGAGGAACGCGGCGAAGACGAACGGCGACGCGATCATGCAGGTGAAGCCCCACGCCGGCCAGCCGTTCTCGCGGCCCTGGGTGAGCGGGAAGATCAGCATGACGAGGGCGAGGGTCGCGAGGACGACGCCGACCAGGTCCAGTCGCAGCGCCTGGGGCGCCTTGGACTCGCTGATGAACTTGCGGCCCAGGATCACGCCCGCGATGCCCACGGGCAGGTTGATCAGGAAGATCGGGCGCCATTCGAGCCCGAAGAGGTTCCACTCGGTGAGCAGCGCGCCCAGCATGGGGCCGGAGACGGCGCCGAGGCCCACGATCGCGCCGAACATCCCGAAGACCTTGCCGCGTTCCTGCGGGGGGAAGGTGACGTGGATGATCGCCAGCACCTGCGGCACCATCAAGGCGGCCATGGCGCCCTGGAGGATGCGGGAGGCGACGAGCATGGCCGGGTCGGCCGCGATCCCGCACAGCAGCGAGGCGGCGGTGAAGCCGGATATGCCGATGAGGAAGAGGCGCTTGCGCCCGTAGATGTCACCGAGACGGCCGCCGGTGATGAGACCCGCGGCGAAGGCGAGCGCGTAGCCGGCGGTGATCCACTGGATCGCGCTGGTGGAGGCGCCGAAGTTCTGGCGCATGGTGGGTATCGCGATGTTGACGATCGTGACGTCGACCAGGTCCATGAAGGCCGCGGTCATCACGATGGCGAGCGCCAGCCAGCGGCGGCGGTCGGGGGGCGTGCTGGGTGCGTCGGGGGCTGCGTCGGTCCGCTCTTCTTGTACGGGCCCGTTCTCTCTTTCGGGCGATGTCTGCGGCGTCTCGGTGGTCATGAGGAGAAACCTAGACGGGATCTAGGTCAGTGTGTGTCCTATTTCGCTGGCAATCTGGAGTACATGACCGACACACCGGCACGGCTGCTGTCCCTGCTGTCCCTCCTCCAGACCCCGCGCGAATGGCCCGGGAGCGAGCTGGCGGAACGGCTGCGGGTGAGTTCACGGACCATCCGGCGCGACATCGAGCGGCTGCGGGAGCTCGGCTACCCGGTCGAGGCCACGCTCGGCGCCGAGGGCGGCTACCGGCTCGTGGCCGGAGCTGCGATGCCGCCCCTGCTGCTCGACGACGAGGAGGCCGTCGCCATCGCGGTGGGGCTGCGGGCGGGGGCCGGGCACGCGATCGAGGGGGTCGAGGAGGCCTCCGTACGCGCTCTGGCCAAGCTGGAGCAGGTCCTGCCGTCGCGGCTGCGGTACCGGGTGGGCGCGCTGCAGTCGGCGACGATCGCGCTGACGCGGGGGGACGGGGCCAGTGTGGACCCGCGGACGCTGACGACCATGGCGTCGGCGGTGGCGGGGCCGGAGCGGCTGCGGTTCGCCTACCGGGCCCGGGACGGCGCCGAGTCGCGGCGGCTGGTGGAGCCGTACCGGCTCGTCAGCACGGGCAGCCGGTGGTACCTGGTCGCCTACGACATGGAGCGGGAGGACTGGCGGACCTTCCGGGTGGACCGGGTGGCCGACGCCTTCGCCACGGGGGCGCGGTTCGCGCCGCGGGAGCTGCCGATGGACGCGGAGGAGTTCGTACGGCGGGGGCTCGGCTCACGCGGCGCGCAGACGTACGCGGTGGAGGTGGCCTTCGAGGCGGGGGCGGCGGAGCTGCCGGAGTGGCTGCGCGCGGCCGCGGTGCCGGGCGGGGGCGCGCCGGCCGTGGTCCGCTTCGAGAGCCGGGACGCGCCGGAGTGGCTGGCGGCCCGGCTGGCCCTGACGGGCCTGGCCTTCACGGTGCGGGAGCCCGGTGCCCTGGCGGAGGCGGCCCGCACCCTCGGCGAGCGCCTGAGCGGGGCCGGCTCCCCACAGGGGGGAGCCCCGGCGCCTGGGGGGGATAGGCACCGGGGCTCGTTCGGGGGCTCGACGGCGGACAGCCTTTAGGCCACCGCGTCGAAGCCGGTGTCGCGCGCCATCCGCTTGAGCTCCAGCAGGGCGTGCTTCTCGATCTGTCGGATCCGCTCGCGGGTCAGGCCGTGCTGCTTGCCGACCTCCGTCAGGGTCCGCTCACGGCCGTCGTCGATCCCGTACCGCATCTTGATGATGGACGCGGTGCGCTGGTCGAGCTTGCCGAGCAGGTCCTCCAGTTCCTCGCTGCGCAGCAGCGAGAGCACGGACTGTTCGGGGGAGATCGCCGAGGTGTCCTCCAGGAGGTCGCCGAACTGGGTGTCGCCCTCGTCGTCCACCGACATGTTCAGGCTGACCGGGTCGCGCGCCCAGTCCAGTACGTCGCCGACGCGCTTCTCCGTCGAGTCCAGCTCGGCGGCGATCTCGGCGTGCTCCGGGTCGCGGCCGTTCTCCCGGTTGAACTCGCGCTGGACCCGGCGGATCCGGCCGAGCTCCTCGACGAGGTGGACGGGGAGGCGGATGGTGCGGGACTGGTCGGCGATGGAGCGGGTGATCGCCTGGCGGATCCACCACGTGGCGTACGTGGAGAACTTGAAGCCCTTGGTGTAGTCGAACTTCTCCACGGCACGGACCAGGCCGGCGTTGCCCTCCTGGATCAGGTCGAGGAGGGGCAGGCCGCTGCGCGGATAGCGGCGGGCGACGGCGACGACGAGGCGGAGGTTGGAGCGGATGAAGACTTCCTTGGCCCGCTCCCCCTCGGCGGCCAGCGCCTGGAGTTCCTCGCGGGTGGGCGCGTCCCCGTCGCGCTCCGTCGCGCCGTCGAGGATCTGCCGGGCGTAGACACCGGCCTCGATGATCTGGGAGAGCTCCACTTCCCTGGCGGCGTCGAGGAGCGGGGTGCGCGCGATCTCGTCCAGGTACATGCCGACCAGGTCGCGGTCTGCGATCTCCCCGCCCACAGCGCGTGCGCTGCTCGTGGACTGACGGCGGGCGACGGCGCGGGTTGCCATGCGTGCTCCCTTGCGATGAGTTCGGTCGCGGTGCGGCTGCCGGACGGCCACCGGTGGTGCGGTGGTGCGCCCTCGGACACTCTCCCGAGTGCCCGCTTCCGAAGGAAACAACGACTGGAAACGGGACAGAATTCCCACGTTGGTCCCTCTTTTCCGAGATCTTGCAGTATCCTGCCCCGCCACGAGAGGGGGCCGGAGATCACGGATCTCGAAGAGGTGCAGGTCAGGCCCACGACGGGGGCGGATCCGACCCCACTCGCGGACTCGCGTCCGTGAGACGGCCGTCACGCTCGGCACCACCGCGTTCACTCGTAGCGGCGGCGCCCCGGCTGCACTTCCACCCCTGAGGACGGCCCCTGCGGGCCGGTGGTTGCCTGGACACCCGTGCGGGTGAGGCCCGGGCATGTTCCGGCGGCACGGGACAAGGCCTCCGCAGCGTCGGGTGCGTCGCTTGTGCCGCCCGGTCGGCGACGCCCACACTTGAGGAGGAGGTGCTGCACCCATGACCGCTCTCGCCAATGAGCCGACGCCCGAGGCCCCCGGTCCGTACTCGGAACTGGACGAGGCCCTCTGGCTCGCATGGCAGGCCGCAGTCGAGAAACTCCCCGAGGGCTTCCACGCCGAGATCATCGAGGAGTCCATCGAAGTGTCACCCACCGGTCGTTACTCACATGGCAGGACGGCCAACGATCTACGCGACGGGCTCGTGCTGTTCCTGGCCGGGAGTGAATACGCCGCCAGACAGGACATGAACGTCATCCACGGCCGCAAGGTCTTGATCCCCGACGTCTTCATCGCGCCGAGGGACACCCCGGAACACGTCACCGAGGACGGCATCGGCATCAGGGCCTCGGCCGTGGAGATGGTCGTCGAGGTCGTCTCGCCCGGGCGTACCAGCGTGTCCCGTGACCGAGTCCGCAAGCGCCGTGCCTATGCACGCGCGGGCATCCCGGTCTACATCCTGATCGACGATCACGACGAACGCGGCATGGTGACCGTGCTGACCGCCCCGGACCCGGAGCAGGCCGTCTACGACGACGAGGTCCGGGTGCCGTACGGCACGGCGGTCACCATCCCCGAGGGCCCCGCCAAGGGGTTCGCCATCGACGAGTCGGTCACCGGGCCCTTGAGGTCCACCCCTTAGCCGAACTGCAGGCTGCGCTTCGACAGGCCCATCCAGAAGCCGTCCACCGGGTCGCGGCGGGCTGCGAGGTCACCGGTGGCGTCGGCCGCGCCGAGGGTGACGAAGAGCGGGGCGAAGTGTTCCGTACGGGGGTGGGCCAGGCGGCCGGACGGGGACTTGGCCTCGAAGTCCAGCAGGGAGTCGATGTCGCCGGCGGCCAGCGCCTCGTGGCCCCACGCGTCGAACTCCGCGGACCATGCGGGGACGCCCGGGCCGGGGTGGCGCAGTGCGGCCAGGTTGTGGGTGAAGAAGCCGCTGCCGACGATGAGGACGCCCTCGTCGCGCAGGGGCGCGAGGGTCCGGCCGATGGCCATCAGGCGGCGGGGGTCCAGCGTCGGCATGGATATCTGGAGGACCGGTATGTCGGCCTCCGGGAACATCTCCACGAGCGGCACGTACGCGCCGTGGTCCAGGCCGCGGTCCGGGATGTCCTGGACGGGGGTGCCGGGGGTCCTGAGCAGGGCGCGGACGGAGGCGGCGAGCTCCGGGGCGCCGGGGGCGTCGTAGCGGACCCGGTAGTAGTGCTCGGGAAAGCCCCAGAAGTCGTAGACGAGCGGGGTGGGTTCGGTGGCGCCGAGGGCCAGGGGCGCCTCCTCCCAGTGGGCGGAGACCATGAGGATCGCGGTGGGGCGCGGCAGGTCCGCCGACCAGGCGGCGAGCTGGCCGGGCCAGACCGGGTCGTCGGCGAGCGGCGGCGCCCCGTGGCTGAGGTAGAGCGCCGGCATACGCGTCTCGCCGGGGGCCGTGGGGGCCTGGGATGCGGGGGCCGGGGTCATGGTGGCGCTCCTTCGTCGTCGTTCGGGGCTGCCTGGAACAAGACTAACCCCACTTGGTTCAAATTTGAACCAAGTGGGGTGTGCAGTCATTCCCGTGGGGCGGCGGCCCCGGTCAGTGGGCGATCACCGGGACCTTGAACTCGGCGTCCTCGGCGGAGCCGGTGCCGGAGGCCACCGGGTCACCCGCGCCCGGACGGCCGGTGTTGATCAGGGTCAGGGCGACGGCCGCGCTGGCGACCAGGATGCCGACCGCCCACCAGATGGCGGAGGAGTAGCCCTCGACCATGGCCTGCGCCTGGACCAGCTGCGCCGCCGGGCCGCCCGCCGCGGCTTCCGCGGCGTGGTCGGTCAGGTAGGCGGTGGTCGCCGAGGCGGCGATGGTGTTCAGCAGCGCGGTGCCGATGGCGCCGCCGACCTGCTGCGAGGTGTTGACCATGGCGGAGGCGACACCGGCGTCGGCCGGGTTCACCCCGTGGGTGGACAGGGACATGGCCGGCATGAAGGCCGTGCCCATGCCGAGGCCGAGCAGCAGCTGCGCCGGCAGGATCAGCGCCGGGTAGGAGGAGTCGACCTCCAGCTGGGTCAGCAGCAGCATGCCGGCGGCGGCGACCATGAAGCCCGGGCCCATCAGCAGGCGCGGTGCGACGCGGGTCATCAGGCGGGCGCCGATCTGGGTGGAGCCCAGGATCATGCCCGCGATCATCGGCAGGAAGGCGAAGCCGGTCTTGACGGGCGAGAAGCCCTTGACGACCTGGAGGTAGTAGGTGAGGAAGAGGAACAGGCCGAACATCGCGATGACGGCCAGGCCGAGGGAGAGGTAGACACCGCCGCGGTTGCGCTCCAGCAGGACGCGCAGGGGCAGCAGCGGGGACTTCACCTTGGCCTCGACGAGGACGAACGCCGCGAGCAGGACCGCCGAGGCGATGAACATGGCCACGGTGACCGCGTCCGACCAGCCGGCCGACTCGGCGCGGGTGAAGCCGTACACCAGGGCCACGAGACCGGTGGTGGACAGGAGCACGCCGGGGATGTCCAGCGGGGCGCGGTTGCGGGAGCCGGCGGGCTCGCGGATGACCATCCAGGCGCCGACGGCCGCGACGACCGCGAACGGGATGTTGACGAAGAAGGTCCAGCGCCAGTTGAGGTACTCGGTGAGGAAGCCGCCGAGGATCAGGCCGACGGCGCCGCCGCCGCCCGCGATCGCGCCGTAGATGCCGAAGGCCTTGGCGCGCTCCTTGGCGTCGGTGAACATCACCGCGAGCAGGGACAGGGCCGCCGGTGCGAGCAGGGCGCCGAAGACACCCTGGAGGGCGCGGGCGCCGAGCATCATGGCCTCGCCGGTCGCGGCGCCGCCGAGCGCGGAGGCCAGGGCGAAGCCGACGAGGCCGACGACGAAGGCGTTCTTGCGGCCCCACTTGTCGGCGATGCGGCCGCCGAAGAGGAGCAGTCCGCCGAAGGCCAGCGCGTACGCGGTGATGACCCACTGCCGGTTGCCGTCGGAGATGCCGAGGTCGGTCTGGGCGGAGGGGAGGGCGATGTTCACGATCGTCGCGTCCAGGACGACCATCAGCTGGGCCAGGGCTATGAAGACGAGCGCCTTCCAGCGGCTGGGATCGGCAGCCGACTCGGGTGTCGCGGCTGTTTTCGGCATGGGGATACCCACTTCACTGTGCGGAATGACTGGAAAATGCTAGTTCGTAAGCTTCTGCGGTGTCACATGGTTTTAAGCGTCAGGTCTTCCAACGTGGCTGCGGAGCCGGGCAGTTGGGAGCACGCCGGGGCTCGCAGCCCGTCCAGGAAGAGCTGGAGGTGGCGGTGGGCGAAGCTGTCGGTGTCGAAGCAGGCGGTGCCCGGGAGGGGGCGGCTGAGCTGGGAAAGGGCGACCATCAGGTCGCCGGCGCCGATGTCCGCGCGGACCAGTCCGGCCTCCTGCCCGGCGGTCAGCAGGGTCTCGACGGCCGCCGCCAGGGCGGTGCGCGCCGCGAGGAGTTCGGGGTGGTCGCGGTCGAAGCCGTCGGCGAGCATCGGGCACAGGGCGCCGATCCGCTCGTCGGCGGCGGTGTGCGTGAAGCGGCACAGCGCGGCGAAGGCGTCGGGCTCCTCGGCGAGGGAGGCCTCGGCCGAGGCCGTGACCCGCTCGGTGGTGAAGAGCACGACGTTTTGGACGAGGGTGTCGCGGTCGGGGAAGTGCCGGTAGAGGGTGGCGTTGCCGATGCCCGCCCGGCGGGCCACCTCGTCGAGGGGGGCCGCGGAGCCGAATTCGACGAAGGCCTCGCGGGCCGCCGCCAGGATCCGCTCACGGTTGCGGACCGCGTCGGCGCGCGGCCGCGGTACGGCACCCTCGCGGACGGCACGGGCGGCGCGGGCGCGGCCGGACCGCGGGGCCACGGCGGTCGTGGTGGGGCTCTGCATCGCGCGGCCTTCCTGGGGCGGTGACGGGCGGATCGGGTGTACGGGGGCGGCTCGCCGAACGGGTCGGCTCCCCAAACGGGGAGCTGTTCCCCGCTTGGCGGGACTCACGTACAAACGGGGAACAGCTCCCCGGTTATTTCACTCCTCCGTGTGAGCCGGGTCACGCGGGCGAGGGTCGCCCGTCACCGTTTGGCCTCTCCCGGCGCGCGGGCGCGGCGCGCCCGGCGGAGGGTGAGCGCACAGGGCGCAGACCGGACAGGGCCGGCTGCCGCGGGACCCGAAGGCGATCTCCATGACGCAGACCCGCCACCGGATACGCAGACCGCGCCTCGCCGGCGCGTACATCGGCCTGACCGCGCTGGCGATCGGCGTCGGCGCGACCGCGAGCACGGAGATGTCGGGCCGCGGCCAGTCCGCTGCCGGACCGGTGGCCACGACCGTCGAGTCGGCGCTCGCGCCGTGCCGGATCGCCGGGACGATGGGCGTGCAGATGTCCGAGGGCCTGCCGACCCCGCCCGGGTACTCGCGCTCGACGGGAGAGGTCCGGGCACTGAACCTGATGATCGACTTCCCTGACGCCAAGGGCGAGGGCACGGCCCTGGACCGGCTGGCGGAGTTCTTCCCCCAGACCTCCGACTGGTTCCGCACCAGCTCCTACGGCCGCATGACCTACCGGGCCGAGGCGCCGATACGGACCTGGCTGCGGATGCCGATGCCCTTCGCGGCGTACGGGATCGAGCGCGGCTCCTCGTACGAGCCGGGCTACCGCCAGCTCGTCGAGCACATCGCGAAGGCCGCCGACGACGAGGTGGACTTCAGCCGGTACGACCTGATCAACATCCTGGTCACGCCGAACGCCGGGCCGTCCGCCCTGGACACCGTCCTGTCGGTGACCTTCTCCGGCAACGGCGAGGCCCCGATGGCCGACGGGGTCCCGCTGTCCAACACGTCCTTCGTCTACAGCCGGCAGGACGACGGCTCGGGGACCTACCGGGAGACCGGCTACCGGGTGCTCCCGCACGAGAACGGCCACGTCTTCGGGCTGCCCGACCTCTACACCTCCGACGGCGGGAACACGGTCGGGCACTGGGACATCATGAGCGAGGACTGGGGTGCCAACAACGACCTCATGGGCTGGCACAAGTGGAAGCTGGGCTGGCTGGACAGCACGCAGATCTCCTGCGCGTCCAAGCCGGGTACCAGCGACCACGTCCTGACCCCGCTGGCGGCGGAGGGCGGTATGAAGCTGGCCTTCGTCCCTCTGTCGGAGAGCGTCGGATACGCCGTGGAGGTGCGGACCCGCGCGGGCAACGACGAGGCCGTCTGCCGGCCCGGGGTCCTCATCTACAAGGTGGACTCCGACGTGGACACCGGACACGGGCCGGTGACCGTGTCGGACAGCTCCGACGCGAGCGGCGGCTGCACCCGCCGGCCCAACGTGCACGCCGAGCTGTCGGACGCGCCGTTCCGGCCGGGCGAGACCTTCACCGACGAGAAGGCCGGCATCAGCGTCTCGGTGGTGGGGGAGCTGCGCGACGGCAGCTACCAGGTCCGCGTCACCCGCCCTTAGCGACGGATCAGGGCCGGGCCCGCGCAACTAAGGTTCGGCTAAAGCCGGTTCGTGCACGCCGGTTAAGCCCCCGGCCGCCCGACGACGGTATGCCTGCTATGCGGGCACCCTTCCGGAATCGGCGTTGGTAGCTTCCCCTGAGCGATCGTCGGGGGAGGCCGGCTGTCCCGGTCGTACGGCGGACCGCTCCTCCTGGCACGCACCACTTACGGGACGTTCATGAGGAGGGACCACCCCATGTCGACGAAGACCGCCCTGCGCCTCACCGTGGCCGCCGCGACCGCGTTCGCGGCGCTGGGCATCGCCCCGCAGGCCGCCGTGGCCGACACCCCCGGCCGCCATTTCACCGTCGCGCCCCAGGCCTCGGCCTCGACCGCGAGCCTGGTGGCGGCGAACCGGCAGGCCGCCGCCCTGGCCGGCAACGTCTGCGGCTCCGGCTACACCCAGATCCTCCTGGCGGAGCGGCTGCCGAGCGCCACCACCCGCTACGCCACGGTGTACGTCTACACCAACGGCAAGGAGACCGGTCCGCTGATCTACGACCAGCCGACCTGTGCCGTGCTCCACAACGACACCGGCTCGGCCCAGTACATGGGCGTGCGCCTGAAGGACAACTACACCTCCACCCCGGACACCGAGGACTTCGGCACCTTCAGCTCCTACGCCGGCCCCGTCTACCAGAACAAGGGCTACTGCGGCCACGTGTACGCGTACATGAAGAAGTCAGGCAAGGTCGTCGTCGACCACCTGCGTGGCGTCGGCTCCTGCAACTGACCGTGGCGGAAGGCGCCGGCGGGCCCCGCGGTGTGCGGGGCCCGCCGGTTTTCCCCGGGCCGCCGGGAGGGGTCAGCGGCCCGTGGCTCGGGGCCAGAAGGCGTCCAGCCATACGAGGGTGTCCCGCATGACGTAGTGGTCGGCGTTCGGGCGGAGCGCGGAGAGCAGGAAGGAGCGGGCGCCCTCGGAGGGCACCCCGAGGACGGTGAGGCGGGGGTCGGGGGCGCCCTCGGCGCCGACGGGGTGGAAGTCCGGGGTGAGGTCGAGGCCGCCCGGCTGGAAGACCTCGCCGTCGGCGGACTCGTTGCGCCACAGCCGCACCAGGCCCCGGCCGAGGAGGTTGCGGTAGAGCGGGAGGGCGTCGAGGCGCGGGTCGAAGCCGTGCATACGGGCCTCGACCAGGACGTCGACGGGCCGGGACAGACCGGTGTGCGGGCCGGTGACCACGGTCTTGCCCGTGGCCTCGTCGTAGCGGGCGCGTGCTCCCGGTCCGGCGCCGACGTCGACCAGTCCGCAGTCGACGAGGGCGGCCATCTTCGCCATGATCTCGGCGGCGGCGCCGTTCGCCAGCCGGTTGTGGTGGCGTACGTAGGTGCTTAGGAAGCGGCGCTGGGAGGCGGGGGTCAGGCCCGC
This sequence comes from Streptomyces sp. TN58, assembly GCF_001941845.1. NCBI lineage: Bacteria > Bacillati > Actinomycetota > Actinomycetes > Kitasatosporales > Streptomycetaceae > Streptomyces > Streptomyces sp. TN58. Next base: position 3,081,210 of record NZ_CP018870.1, read on the forward strand.
GTGGTCCACGGCGTAGGAGATGACCTGGCGCAGGTCGCGCCACACGCCGTCGGCGGCGGCCTTGTGGGGGTTCCGCAGGTTGCCCTGCCGGGCCCACAGCTGGTCGCGGGCCATGAACGCGGCGACCGACGCGCGGAACTCCTCGGGAGAGGCGGCGGGCGGGACCGGGGAGACGGCGCGGTGCCAGTCGAAGCGGTTGCCGTGGAGGTAGGTCTCCAGGCCCCATGCGGAGTCGAGGGGGTCGGTGACCTGGCCGGGCGGAAGCGACCGGTCGACGCACCGGCGGACCCCGGCCTCGGCCGAGGGCCCGTACACGGTCCTCGTCCAGTGCAGCAGCACGTCGCGGACCGGCCAGGACACGGCGGCCTGGGCCCCGAACAGGGCGCACTTGCCGCGCAGTACGCCCTCCAGGACGTCGGCGATCTCGTCCACGGCGCGTTCCAGCGGGGCGGTCAGGGCGCCGGGTCCGCCGGCGGGCGTGCCGGTCACGAAGGCCAGGTATCCGGGGAGTGCGCGCTGGGTCAGCAGCAGCGCCGCGGCGGGGCCGAAGAGGGTGGTGTAGTGCAGGTGGGCCATCTCCAGGACGACCAGCGGCAGGAGGTCGCGTTCGAAGTCCAGCTGCCGGCGCCCGGTGCCGTCGCCGCCCGGCGGGCGGCCGACGTGGGCGCGCAGCTGGTCGACGGCCTCCCGCGTCAGGAAGGTGCCGGGGTGGTCGCCGCCGCCGTCGCTGGGCTTGTGGTTGTCGGGGCGGGCGAAGGTGAACAGCCCGGAGCCGCTGAACGCCACGACGGCGGCCGGTTCCCGGCCGGAGGGCCGGTAGACCAGGCGCGGGCCGTCCTGGTGGAAGGTGCCGCCGCGGCCCTCGGTGAGGTGCAGGATCGTGTCGATGGCGGTGAGGCCCATGCCGGCGCAGCCGACGACCGTGTCCGGTCCGCAGCTGTCGGCGTCGAGCTGCTCCTCCAGGGGGTACGGGTGCGGTACGTGGCGGGTCGCGCCGGCGGCGGCAAGGCGGTCGGCGGAGCGGTCCGGGTCGTGGTGCGAGTGGCCCGTCAGCAGGAGCACCTCGTCGGCGGTGCGGCGGTCGCCGTCGGCGGTGACGACCTCCAGGCGGTTGCCGCCGGCGGGGGCGATGTCCACGACCTCGGCGTGGTGCAGGTGGAGTTCGGCGCCGGGGTGGCGGCGCAGGTCCGCGGCGAAGGCGTCGAACATGTCGCGCAGGGCCAGCCCGTGGACGTAGCGCTTGGGCCAGTCCTCGGGGCCGAGGTCGAAGTCCGGGTCGCCGGTCTCCTCGTGGCGTCGGCGGCACCACTCGTGCAGGGTGGGGCGCTCGGCGGGCGGACGCAGCGGTCCGGCGCCGGTCACCGTCTCGTCGGCGGCGAAGCCCACCTGGGCGCCGATGCGGTTGAGGTAGCTGGTGCGTGCCTGGTCGGGTGCGTGCGCGCGGCCCGCGCCGAACGCTCCGGTGCGTTCGTAGAGGTGGACCTCCAGGCGGTGGGCCTCCCCCAGCCGGTCGATCGTCGCCGACAGCCGCTCCAGGGCGTACGTGGCCCTGGGCCCGCCACCCACCACGGCGAGCCGGTAGGGCTCGGGCGTCGCCGCGGGTGGGCCGGATGCGTCAGCTCGGGGCGTGGTCACGGGCACCTCATTCGGGGGTCGGGAGAAGATCTGCCGGGGCGCGGCGGCCGGTCGGTCCGTCAGCGGCGGGCCGGCAGGATGCCGGCGAGCGCGGTGAGGAAGCGGTCGATGTCCTGCTCCGTCATCTGGCCCATCGTGGAGAGCCGGAAGAAGTCGGCCGCCAGCTGTTCCTGGGCGCTGTAGATGACGAAGCCCTCCGCGCGCAGGCCGCGGTGCAGTTCGGCGTAGCCGCAGCCGTCGGGGATGCGGACCGCGGTCAGGGAGGCGGCCCGCTGCCCGGGCGGGAGCAGGATCTCCAGGCCGAGTGCTTCCAGGCCGTCGCGCAGCCGCCGCGCGAGGGCGGTGTAGCGGGCGTGGCGGGCCTCCCAGCCCTCGGTGAGGGCCAGGTCGAGGGCGGCGTCGAAGGCGTAGAAGCCGGGGATGGCCGGGGTGAAGGCGGGGGCGTGGGCCTTCTCCTGGGCGGCGTAGTGCCGGTGCAGGTCGAGGTAGTAGCCGCGCCGGGGGTGCCCGGCCAGGGCTTCGAAGGAGGCCCGGGCGGCGCTGACGAAGCCGAGGCCGGGGGCGCCTTCGAGGCATTTGTTGGCGGAGCCGGCCAGCCAGTCGACGCCGTCGGCCGCGAGGGAGAGGCGTTCCGCGCCGATGCTGCTGACGGCGTCGACGACGACCTCGCGGCCGTGGGCGTGGGCGATCCGGGTCACGGCGGCGACGTCGTTGAGCATGCCGCTGCTGGTCTCGTGGTGGACCACGCCGACGTGGGTCAGGCCGGGGTCCGCGGCCAGGGCGCGGTCGACGGCGGCGAGGTCCACGGGGGTGGCCCAGCCCAGTTCGAGCCGGTGGGAGCGGATGCCGTGGGCGTCGGCGATGTGCCGGAACCGTTCTCCGTAGTGCCCGTTGTCGATGACCAGCAGGCCGCCGCCGTGCGGTACGGCCGAGCTGACGGCGGCCTCGACGGCGGCGGTACCGGAGCCGGTGAGGACGACGGAGGCGTGCCGGTCGTCGCCGCCCGCGGCGAGGGTGGTCTTGTGGCGGACGCGGGTGAGGAGGTCGGAGAACTCCGGCTCGCGGTGGCACATGTCGGGTCCGGCGAGCGCGGTGCGTACCCGGTCGTCGGTGATGACGGGGCCGGGGTTCATCAGGACGAGGCGCTGCGGGCGCGCCGGCGTGCTGTCGTTCATCGGGCGATCGCTTCCTTGAATCGGGCTGCCGAGGCGGGCGGGGCGAGGGCCGGGCGGCCGAGGTTCGGGTCCGATCCGGGGGCGATGCGGACGCGGACCAGGTGGGCTCCGCCGTCCTGTTGGGCGTGCAGGACGGCGGCGCGCAGGGCGTCGGCGTCGCGTACGTCGTGGGTGGCGCGGTAGCCGCAGGCGGCGGCGATCGCCGCGAAGTCGACGCCGGCGGAGGCGGTGGGCTGCCCGCCGGTGGACTCGTAGGACTCGTTGTCCAGCAGCAGGTGGCACAGGTCGGTGCCGGAGTGGCGGCCGATGGTGGCCATGGCCTCCAGCCGCATCAGGGCCGCGCCGTCGCCGTCGAGTACGGCGACCCGGCGGTCGGGGGTGTGCAGGGCGACGCCGAGGGCCACGCTGGAGGCGCAGCCCATGGAGCCGACGACGTACAGGTTCTGCGGGCGGTCCCAGTCCCGTTCCAGTTCCCGGGCGGTCTTGCCGGTGGTGGCGACGAGCAGGGTGTCGGGGTCCATGGCGGTGACGATGTGGCCGATCGCCTCGGCCCGCCTCATCAGGGGCGGGCCGGCGGCCGGGGCTGGGGCCGCGGGGGCGGCCTGGTAGGGGGCGACGGCTCCCTTGGGCACGATGAACGCGAAGGGCAGTCCGGTGGTGTCCATGTGCTCGGCGGCCACCCCGAGGCGTTCGGCGAGGAGGGCGGGTTCGTCGGGGAGGACCTCGTTGCGCACGCCCATGGAGGTCAGCATGTCCTGGGTGATCCGGCCCATCAGCTCGTGCTGGGGTTCGTCGGGGCGGCCGGGGCGGCCGCGCCAGGTGACGAGGAGCAGGACCGGCAGGCGCAGGGTGTGGCAGAGGGAGGTCAGCGGGTTGACGGTGTTGCCGAGGCCGGAGTTCTGGAGGATGACCACCGGGCGGCGGCCGGCGAGGACGGCGCCGGCGGCCAGGGCCACCGCCTCGCCCTCGTTGGCGGCGATGACGTACTCCTGCGGGTGCTCGGCCTCCAGGCAGGAGATGACGGGGCCGAGGAAGGAGCAGGGCACGCCGGTGAACGGGCCGTGCCCCTGCTGCCGGAGCAGTTCGACCAGGGTGCGCGCCTGGAGGGCTCCGGCGGTCACTGGCCGCCCTCCCGGGTGGCGAACAGCTCGGCGGCGCGGGCGATGTCGGCCGCGGTCCGCAGCTCCAGCCAGCCGGATCCGATCTCGACCGCGCCGACCCGGTGCCCGGCGGCGAGCAGGTCGGTGAGCAGGTCCGCCAGGGTGCCCTCGGCGCCGTCGGCTCGGCGCTTCTCGGCGACCTGGCGCAGTGCGGCGAAGCCCTGGGCGGAGAAGGCCGCGGCGCCGGCGAACTCGCCGTCCGCCTCGGAGCCGGCGACGGCCAGGACCTCGCTGCCGGAGGCGCCGGTCAGGCGGCGGCCGCCGCGGGCCGTGCAGTCCAGGGTCAGCGGGAGGGCGTCGGGGCGGCGCTCGGCGCCGGGGCCGGCGGACACGTCGACGAGCACGGCGATGTCGCCGCCGGCGGCGACGAGGCGGCGCAGCGGCTCGCCCTCGACGAAGACGTCGCCGGAGATCAGGACGGTGCCGCTGAGGGCGTCGTCGTCCAGGGCGAGTACGGCGCCGGTGGCGTCGGCCTGGGCGGGCAGGACGGTGACGTCCTGCGGGGCGTGCCCGGTGTCGGCGCCCGCGGTCGCGGACACCGACTCGATGTCGGCGCGGCGCAGTGCGGCGCTCTGCTCGGCGAGCAGGCCGGCGGCCGGGGCGGTGGGCCGGCCGGGGACGACGACGGCCCGGGCGCGGCCGGCGTACGGGGTGATGAACTCGGCCTCGTGGCGCTTCTGCAGGGGCATGCCCTGGAGGTCGAACACGGTGGACAGGGGCGCGATGCGGTCCTCGATGCCGGTGGTGCGGTCGTCCCGCAGGATCGAGGCGAAGGTCTCGGTGACGGCGGCGATGCCGGCGCGCAGGCCGTGGTTGGCGTAGATGACCATCTTGGCGCCGGCGTCGGCCAGTTCGGTGGCGGTGATGGTGTGGTAGGTGGTGGGGACGACGACCACGGGGGTGGGCAGGGTCCAGCGTTCGAGGAAGCGCAGGACCGGCTCCGGGGAGCTGCCCTTGGCGTGGATCAGTACGGCGTCCGCGCCGGCCGCCGCGTAGGCCTCGCCGCGGCGCAGTGCCTCGTCCATGCCCCAGCCCGCGATGAGGGCTTCGATGCGGGCGATGACCATGAGGTCCGGGGAGGTCTGGGCGGCCTTGGCGGCGCGCAGCTTGCCGCAGAACTCGGCGATGGAGGCCAGTTCCTGACGGCCCGGTATGAAGCTGTTGACCTTCGGGAAGCGCTTGTCCTCGATGGACACGCCGGCGATCCCGGCCGCCTCGTAGCGGCGGATCATGTTCATGACGTTGTGGGCGTTGCCGTAGCCGGCGTCGCAGTCGGCGACGACGGGGACGTCGACGGCGGCCGCCAACGAGGTCGCGGTGGCGAGGAGTTCGCTCATGGTCAGGATGTCGGTGTCGGGCACGCCCTGGGAGGCGGACACCTCCAGGCCGCTCGACCAGACGCCGTCGAAGCCGGCCCGTTCGGCGAGGCGGGCGCCGAGCGGGTTGTGCGCGCCGATGATGCGTACGGTGCCCGGGCGGGCGAAGAGGTCGCGGAGCTGCCGGGCTCCGGTCGTCCTGTGGTCCCCGCGTGCCTCTGTCGTCCCAGTAGTCATGCCGATTCTCCTGTTTTCCGCATTCGTGCGTGAGGGGGCGCAGCATCATCGGGGCGGCCCACATAATGCAATTGCCGGTGATTCGAATTGGTCGGGGTGGATGGAGGGGCTGGATGTGCGGCCCGCGGCCCGCGGCCGGAGGTCATACGGTGACGGCCGTGAATACCAGGCCGTCGGCCACCAGCCATCGGCCGTCGAAATGCCGGACGGTACGGCCGGCCACTTCCGGGCCGTCCACGAGCAGGCGTGCGTGGAACACGCCGTCGGTGGTGGCCGGGCCCGGTTCCGGGTGGAAGCGCAGTTCCGCCTGGGTGAAGTCGAGCCAGCGCCCGGTGAGCGGGAACCACGTCTTGTAGACGGACTCCTTGGCGCTGAAGAGGACCGTGTCCCAGTGCAGGCCGGGCCTGGACCGGGCCAGGGTCCGCAGCCGGACGCGCTCGTGCGGGAGCGCCACGGCCTCCAGGACTCCCGGGGGCAGCGGGACGTGCGGTTCGGCGTCGATGCCGATGCCCGTCAGGTCGGTGGACCGGGCGGCGGCTGCCGCCCGGTAGCCGTCGCAGTGGGTGATGGCGCCGGCCACCCCCGCGGGCCACAGCGGTTCTCCGGAGCCGCCCACGGGCAGGGGCCCGGCGGGCACTCCCAGGCGGTCCAGGGCGCGGCGGGCGCAGAGCCGTCCGGTGGCGAAGGTCCGCCGGCGCCCTTCCGAGGCGCGCGCCACGGCCGCCCGCTCCTGCGGGTGGAGGCGGGATACGGCTTCGGGTGGGTCGGTGTACTGCGCCGCGGCGGCGACGTACGCGGGCAGGATCCGCTCGATCACTTGGTGCGCCCCCTGCCCGGGTGCTCCGCGCCCGCCCGGCCGGGGCCGGCGAACAGGCCGGCCACCGCGCCGAGGGCGGCGACCGCCGCGGTGGCGAGCAGGGCGTGCTGCATGCCCTCCAGGAACACGGTCCGGGAGATGTCCGTGAGGGCGGCGTGCGCCATGTCCACGGTCCCCGGCTCCGGCGCGAGGCCCACGGCCACCGCGCGTACGGCCGTGTCCAGGGCGCCGGGGGCGATCCGGGCGCCCTCCGCGGCGAGGGCCGCGGGCAGGGCGGAAGCGGCGTGGGCGGCGACGAGGGCGCCCGCGGTGGCGGTGCCCAGGCTGCCGCCCACCTGCATGGCCGTCTGCTGCATGCCGCCGGCGACTCCGGACAGTTCGACCGGTGCGCTGGTGATGACGAGCTTGGTGGCGCCGACCATGACCGGGCTGAAGCCGAGTCCGAGCAGCAGGAAGCACAGCGTCGTCTCCGCCGTGCCGGACTGCGCGTCGAGGCGGGACAGGGCGCACATGGCCGCCGCGGTCACCAGCAGTCCGGCGACCACCGGGGCGCGGGGCCCGGACCTGCTGATCCACATCGCGGCGAAGGGCGCGCCCACGATCATCAGCAGGGTCAGCCCCAGGACGCGGACGCCGGACTCGGCCGGGGCCAGCCCGAGCACGTTCTGCAGGTAGAAGATCAGGACGAACGGCGCGCCGAACATCACGAAGGACATGGCGAGCATGGCAAGGACGCCGACGCTGAAGCGGACCGAGCGGAACAACCGCGGCGGTACCAGCGGGTCGGGGGTGCGTCGCTCCCACCAGGTGAAGAAGGCGCCGAGGAGCAGCGCGGCGGCCAGCAGGGCGAGGGTGCGGCCGTCGGGGCGGCCCTGGTCGGCGACCGTGGCCAGGCCTGCGACGAACAGGCACAGCGCGGCGCCCAGTACGGCCATGCCGGTCAGGTCCAGGCGGCCGGGCGGCCGTTCGGCGCGTACGTCGCGCAGGACGGTGGCGCCGAGGGCCAGGGCGATCGCGCCGAGCGGTACGTTCAGGAAGAACACCCAGCTCCATGAGGCGTGTTCGACGAGCAGGCCGCCGACGACGGGGCCGGCCGCGGTGGACGCGGCGATGACGGCGCTGCGCACGGCGATCGGCATGTTGAGCCGCTCGGCCGGGAAGGCGGTGCGCAGCAGGCCGAGGGTGGCGGGCTGCATCAGCGCGCCGAAGACGCCCTGCAGGACGCGCAGCGTGATGACCCAGCCGAGGCTGCCGGAGGCGCCGATGGCCACCGAGGCGGCCGTGAAGCCGGCGGCGCCGACGAGGAAGACGGTGCGGTGGCCGTAGCGGTCCCCGAGCCGGCCGGCGGCGATGAGCAGGGCGGCGACGGCGAGCAGGTAGCCGTTCGTCACCCACTGGATGCCGGTCAGGCTCGCGTCGAGGTCGGCCTGCATGGCGGGCTGGGCGACGGTGACGATGGTGCCGTCGAGCGAGACCATCATGGCCCCGACCGACAGGGTCAGCAGGGTCAGCCAGGGGTGGCCCCGTACCCCGCGGCGCGGCTGGGAGGGCGGGCCGCCCTGCCCCTCCGCGGCCGCGGTGTGTCCGGTCGCCCTGCTCATGTCAGGAGCTCACCCGGCTGTCCGGGGGCGGCCGCGGCGGTCGTCCGGCCGGAGCCGTCGCGCTTGCCGGCGCCGTCGCGGCCGCCGGCGCCGTCCTCGGCGGGCTTCCAGCCGGGCGGGCCGAAGACGTAGCCGAGCTTGTGGCGCATCGTGCGCGCGCCGCGCACGTCGCGGAACATGTTGGCGAACTCGTGGACCTGGATCTTCCAGATGGAGAAGGTCTCGATCTGCTTGGTCAGGCCGTAGGTGGGGCGCTGCACCTCGGGCTGGAAGGTGCCGAAGATGCGGTCCCAGAGGATGAGGATGCTGCCGAAGTTCTTGTCCAGGTATTCCGGGTCGTTGCCGTGGTGCACGCGGTGGTGCGAGGGCGTGACGAAGACGTACTCGAACCAGCGCGGCATCTTGCCGATCTTCTCGGTGTGCGCGAAGAGCCCGTACACGAGGTGGGCCGAGTGCATCGTGAAGACCAGCGCCGGGTGCACGCCGAGCAGCGGGAGCGGCAGCCAGATCATCTTCTCGAACCACTGGGCCCACTTGCGGCGCAGCGCGGTGGAGAGGTTGAAGTACTGGCTGGAGTGGTGGACCTGGTGTCCGGCCCAGATGAGCCGGATGCCGTGCGCGGCGCGGTGGTACCAGTAGAGGAGGAACTCCACGCCGAAGAAGAGGACGACCCAGGTGGTCCAGGACGAGGACGACAGGTGCCAGGGCGCCACGTACTCGTACACGAGCAGGTAGAGCGCGAGCGCCACGGTCCGCAGCATGGTGGACGAGAACAGGGCGCCGAAGCCCGTGAGGATGCTCGCCCGGTGGTCCCGCAGGTCGTATCCGGGCCGCTCGTCGTGGTCGTCGCCGAACTTGATCGCCAGCATCTCGATCACGATCAGCAACGCCATGGCGGGCAGGGCGTAGACCGCTGGATCGTGCAGCCGGTCTATGACCTTATCGAGCATCGCTCTCTCCTCGTTTCGACTTCCGCAAAAGCCTAAACACGCTCCCTAAAAAGCCCCCTAAAGCCCGCCTTAACTTCCGCCTACACCCGCACAACTCCCCTGCCGGCCGAACTGTTTAGTGGCGTTTTAGCATCCCCCGGGTACGCTCGCCGTCGGCTTGGCAGGGAAATCGCAATTTCCGGATCGTCGCCACTTTTTCGAGGAACTGGCCGCAATGATCCAGGAACGGGGTGCGAATGGGCGGGAACGGTCTCGCGGTCCGCATGGAGCGGCCGGCCCGCGGCTCCGGCCCGGTGCGGGTGCTCGCCCTGCACGGGCTGGCCGCCAGCGCGACCACCTGGCGGGCCTTCGGCGAACACGCCGCGGACGACGTGGAGTTGTGGACGGCGGAACTGCCGTGGGGAGTCGGCGGGCCGACCTCGTGGAGCCACCGCGGCGAGAGCGCCGAGTGGATCGGCCGCGCCCTGGACGCGGTGCCCGGCGGCGCCGACGTCCTCGTCGCGCACTCCTTCTCCGCCGTCCTCGCGGTCGAGCACCTCGCCCGCGCCCCGCGCGCCGGACGGCCCCGCGCCCTGGTCGCCGTGTCGCCCTTCCACCGCCGGGACCCCGCCGACTTCCGCTGGGACGACGCCGGCCACTACCTCGGCATCTTCCAGGAGGTCTTCGAGGAGGCGCTGGGCGCAGCCTCGGCGCGGCGGCTGTCCCCGCAGACCCGCCGGGACATGGCGCTGCTCGTGCGGGACCGGGTCGGCCCCTACGGCTGGACGCGCTTCTGGGAGAGCTACCTGCGCAGCCCCTTCGTGGACGTCGGCGGCCTCGACCTGCCGGTGCTCGTCGTGGCCGGGGAGCAGGACCGCTTCGCGCCGCCGCGGGAGGCCGGTCTGCTGGCGGCCGCGCTGCCGCAGGGCCGGCTCGAACTGATGGGGGACTGCGGGCACTTCCCGATGACCGAGCGGCCGCGGCCGTTCGCCGACGCCGTACACCGGCTGATCGCCGGGTCGGTCGCGCAGCCGTACGCGGCTCCCACGAGAGTGAGTTGACCTTTGCGCCCCTCTGCCACCCCCGAGGTCCTCGTGACCGGAATCGGCGCCGTCAGCTGCCTCGGCGCCACCGCCGGCGAGTTCTGGACCGGACTGAAGGCCACCGCCTCGCGGCCCGCTCCCGTACCGGGCCTGACCGAGCACGTGCCCGACGTACTCGCCTACCAGGTGTCCGACGGCGGGCCCCGTACGCCGGACGCGTCGCCCGGCGCCCTGGGCCGTGCCGCGCGCTTCGCACTGACCGCCGCCCGCGAGGCGGTCGCCGACGCCGGCCTGACCGCGGCCGAGGTCGCGGAAGCCGCCGTGGTGATCGGCACGGCCGTCGGCGAGAGCGGCGGCCGCGAGGGCCGCCACGACGGCGGGGGCCCGTCGGACGGAACTCCCCCGTCGGCGGCGGGCACGTGGGAGCCCATGTTCTCCGTCGCCTCCGCGGTCGGCGCCGAACTCGCCACCTTCGGGCCGAACATCAGCGTGAGCAACGCCTGCGCCGCGAGCGGCTACGCGCTGTCCGTCGCCGTGGACCTGATCCGCCGCGGCGAGGCCGACACCGTGCTGCTCGGGGGTGCGGAGGGCATCGCCCGGGTGCCCCTGGCGAGCTTCAGCCGGCTGGGCGCCGCCGACCCGGAGGCCTGCCGGCCCTTCGACGCCGACCGCCGGGGCACCGTCTTCGGCGAGGGCGCCGCCGTGCTGGTGCTGCAGTCCGCCCGGGCCGCGGCCGGCCGCCCCGTCTACGGCAGGGTGCTGGGAACCGCCTGGAGCTGCGACGCCCACCATCCCACCGCGCCCGATCCCGGCGGGGAGCAGCTGGTACGGGTGGCCCGGGCCGCCCTGGAGGAAGCCGGGCGCGGTCCCGGCGACGTCGGCTGCGTCATCCCGCACGGCACCGGCACCCGGCAGAACGACGTGGTCGAGTACCAGGTCCTGCGGGAGGTCCTCGGCGAGCGCGCCGCGCACACCCCGCTGTTCAGCCTGAAGGCGTTCATCGGGCACACGGCGGGTGCCGCCGCCGCCTTCGCCGCCGTGTCCGCGGCGCTGATGGCCCGGCACGGGGAGATCCCGGCGAACATCGCGCTCGGCCGGCAGGACCCGCAGTGCCCGGTCTGGCTGCCACAGGACGGCCCGACCGCGCTGCGGCAGCCGAACGTCCTGGTCAACGCGTACGCGTTCGGCGGGAGCAACTTCTCGATGGTGTTCGGGGGCGGGGCACTGTGACGCGGGGTGTCGTGGTGGCCGAGTCCGTCGTCCACGGTGCGGGAGTGGTCCTGCCTCCGGAGGGGACCGGACCGGCGGAGAGCTGGTTCGACCACCGGGCGCGGCTCGGCCGCGGCTACAAGTACCTGCCGCCCGCCTGCCAGTACCTGCTCGCGGCCGCCCGGACGGCGCTGGAGGCCTCCGGCCGGGGGCCGGACCCGCACGCCCCGGACACGGTCACGGCCGCGGCGCCGGAGCTGCGCGGCGCCGTCGTCGGCACCAACAGCGCCGTGGCGGCCCTGCACGAGGCGATCGACGACACCGTCCGCCGCGAGGGGGCGTCGGCGCTGAGCCCGATGACCGTGCCGTACTTCTCGGTGAACCTCGTCGCCGGCCGCCTGTCCACCGAGCACCTGCTCAAGGGCTTCAACCTGACCGTGACCTCGCCGCGGGTGGCCGGGGTGGAGGCCCTGCACCTGGCCGCCCTGGAACTGGCCGCGGGCCGCGCCGCCGTGACCCTTGCGGGGGCTGCGGAGGCACCCGACCCGCGGGCCGGCGACGCCGAACCGGAGGCGGGCGCGGCGCTGTTCGTGCTCCGTCCGGGCGGCGGGCCCGTACCCGCCGGCGGCGCGGTGCTGCGGACCGTACTGCGCTTCGTCCCCCCGTCGGCGCCGGCCGCCGCGGAGGGCCGCCGCCGCGCCCTGGACTCCGTACGGCAGGCCCTGGACGCCCTGCGCGCCGACGGGCCGGCGCCGGACGAGGTCGAGCTGCTGGCGGACCCCTCGCCCGTCGGCGACGCCGTCGCCGACGCGCTGCGCTCCTGGTGCGCCGACCTCGCCCCGGTGTCCGTGCGCCGGTCCGGGGCGCGGGCCGGCGCCCTGGCCCCGGTGGTCCGGCTGGCGGCGCGCCCCCTCGCGGCGGGCGCCGGCCGCCGGCTCGTCGTCACCGCCTCCCGCGCGGGCAACCTCGCGTTCGCCACGGCGCACACCCCTGAACACACCGACTGAGAGGTACGCATGCTGACTTCCCTCAAGGGCTCCTGGTGCCTGATCCTGGGCGCCTCCAGCGGCATGGGGCGGGCCACCGCCCTGGCCATGGCCAGGGAGGGCGCCAACGTCTTCGGCGTCCACTTCGGCACGGCCGCCCAGCAGGAGGAGGCCGACGAGCTGGTGGCCGAGCTGCGCGCCACGGGCGTCCAGGTGTCCTTCCACAACTGCAACGCCGCGAGCAGGCAGACCCGCGCCGAACTGGTGCCCCTCCTGGCGGAACTGGCCGGGCCGGGCGGCGTACGGGTGCTGCTGCACTCCCTCGCCTTCGGCAGCCTGCTGCCCTTCCTCCCGCAGGAGGGGCAGGAGGACGTCATCACCCCCCGCCAGATGGACATGACCGTCGACGTCATGGGCCACAGCCTCGTGTACTGGGTGCGCGACCTGTACACGGCCGGGCTGCTGCCGCGCGGCGCGAAGGTGTTCGCCCTCACCAGCCGCGGCGACGGCCGGGTGATGCCCAGCTACGGCGCCGTGTCCGCCGCCAAGTCCGCCCTGGCCTCGCACGTCCGCCAGCTCGCCGTCGAACTGGCGCCCTCCGGCGTCGCGGTGAACGCCCTGCGCGCCGGCCTGACCCTGACCCCGGCGCTCCAGCGCATCCCCGGCAGCGACGGCCTGGCCCGCTACGCCGAGGGAGCCAACCCGCACGGCCGCCTGACCGTGCCCGAGGACGTCGCCGAGGCCGTCGTCATGCTCTCGGCCTCCGACTCGTCGTGGATGACCGGCAACGTCATCGACGTCGACGGCGGCGAAGGCCTCGTCTGACCCTCCCCGTACCGCCCGCACACCCACCCCAGGAGACAACGACCATGCCCGAGCAGACCACCAGCGCCGCCGTACTGGACACCGAGGACCTCCGCTCCACCATCGCGGAGATCCTCGACGTCGATCCCTCCGAGGTGACCGACACCGCCGACTTCAAGGAGGACCTCGACGTCGACTCCCTGCTGGCGCTGGAGATCCTCGTCACCCTGGAGCGCAAGTACCAGGTGAAGATGGAGGAGTCGAACCTCCAGCTGATGCGGTCCTTCAAGGTCGTCCACGACCTGCTGGCCGAGAAGCTCGCCGCCTGATGCCGCAGGACACGCGCAGGGTCGCGGTCGTCACCGGCGGGTCCCGCGGCATCGGCCGGGCCGTCGTGGAGCGGTTCCTGTCCGACGGCTACGACGTCGGCTACTGCTACCGCTCCCGGCCCGCCGACGCCGACGCGGTCGAGCGCCTCGCCGCCGAGCACGGCGGCCGGGTCTTCGACGCGTCCGTGGACGTGACCGACCCCGACGCCGTACGCGGCTTCCTGGAGGGGACGCAGGAGCGGCTGGGGGCGATCGACGCACTCGTCACCAACGCGGGCATCGTCCGTGACGGGCCGCTGGTGACGATGGGCCAGGACGCCTGGACCAGCGTCATCGACACCAACCTGACCGGCACCTACAACGTGTGCCGGGCCGCCGTCTTCGCCCTCATGAAGCAGGGCCGGGGAAGCATCGTCACCGTGTCGTCCGTGGCGGGCGTCAGCGGCAGCGCCACACAGGCCAACTACGCGGCCTCCAAGGCCGGGATCATCGGCTTCACCCGGTCGCTGGCCAAGGAGGTGGCCCGCTTCGGGGTCCGCGCCAACGTGGTGGCGCCGGGCCTGATCGCGACGGACATGACGGACGGCATGACGGCGAAGGCCCGCGACGGCGTCATCGCCTCGATCCCGCTGCGCCGGATCGGCACCGCGTGGGAGGTGGCCGACACCGTGGCGTTCCTCGCCTCGGACCGCGCCGCCTACATCACGGGACAGGTGATCCGGGTCGACGGCGGCATCGGCGACTGAGGGAGTGCGGTGATGGCAGCGATGGCAGCGCAGACGGGGCCCGTACGGGTCGTCGTGACCGGGCTCGGCGTGCTCACGCCGATCGGCACGACCGTGGCGGGCTTCTGGGACGCCGCGGTCCGCGGGGTGGTGGGCACGGGCCCGCTGACCCGCCCCGACGCGGCCGACTTCCCGGCCGCGCTGGCCGGCGAGGTCGCCGGCTTCGACGCGCCGCGGGCCGGCGGGCGGCGCAGCCTGGCGCTCGCCGGGGCCGCGGCCGACGCGGCCGCCGCCGACGCCGGGATCTCCCGGTGGGCCGGCGACCCGTACCGGGCCGGCGTCTGCCTGGGCACCCTCCTCGGCAGCCGCGCCGGGCTCGAACCGGCCGTGACCGGCTTCCACCGAGGCGACGGCACCGGCCAGGCGCCCGGCCCGGGGCCGGCGCCGGACCTCACCGACGCGGTGGCCCGCCGACTGGGCTTCCGCGGACCGGGCCTGGCCGTCGCCACGGCCTGCGCCTCGGGCAACAGCGCGCTCGCCCACGCCGCGGACACCATCCGGGCGGGACGCGCGGACGTGATGATCGCCGGCGGCGTCGACGAACTGTCCAGCGGCATCATGATGATGTTCTCCAGCCTGCGCTCGCTGGCCCCCGACTTCCTGCGGCCCTTCGACCGCGACCGCGCGGGGCTCATCGTCTCCGAGGGGGCGGCCGCCCTGGTCCTGGAGTCGTACGAGCACGCCCGCCGGCGCGGCGCGCACGTCCACGCCGAACTCGCGGGCTGGGCCTCGGCGTCGGACGCCCACCACATGACTGCCCCGCACCCGCAGGGCAGCGGCGCCCGCCGCTCCATGCTGCGGGCCCTGAAGTCCGCCGGGATCTCCCCCGACCGCGTCGACCACGTCAGCGCCCACGGCACCGGCACCCCCTCCAACGACCGCGTCGAGGCACAGGCCCTGCGGGACGTCTTCGGCCCCCGCACACCGGCCGTGACCTCGCTGAAGGGGGCCCTCGGGCACACCCAGGGCGCGGCCAGCGCCATCGAGGCGGTGGCCTGCGTCCTGGCGCTGCGCGACGGGGTGGTCCCGCCCACGGCCAACCTGGTCGACCTGGACCCCGAGTGCGATGTCGACGTCGTCCGCGGCCAGGCGCGCGAGACGCCGGTGCGGGTCGCCGTCAACAACGCGTTCGGCTTCGGCGGCAACACCGCCTGCACCGTCTTCACCCGCATGAGCACAGCAGGGAGCGCACGATGAGCCCCACGGCCGCCGTCACCGGCATCGCCCTGGCCTGCCCGCTCGGCGGCGGCCTCGACGCGACCTGGGAGGCGCTGCTGGCCGGGCGGACCGGCCTCACACCGGCCGCCGCCACCGACGGCCTGTACCCGGGCGCGGTGAAGGCGACGGCCGGCGCGCTCGCCGACGACCTGCCGGACGTACCGGCCTTCGGCCGCAAGCGGCTGCGCGCGCTCAGCCGCGAGTCCCTGCTGGTCTCCCGGGTCGGGATGCTCGCCTGGCAGGACGCCGGATTCGGACCGGACACGGCCCCGGACCCGGAGGAGACCGCCGTCGTCCTGGGCACGGCCGCCGGCGGCCTGACGGGCTACCTCCGGGTGATGCGCGAC
Organism: Streptomyces sp. TN58; assembly: GCF_001941845.1. Lineage (NCBI taxonomy): Bacteria > Bacillati > Actinomycetota > Actinomycetes > Kitasatosporales > Streptomycetaceae > Streptomyces > Streptomyces sp. TN58. The sequence continues at coordinate 3,096,801 of NZ_CP018870.1, forward strand.
GGCCTGACCCTCGGACCGGAGCTGGTCAGCCCGTACGCCGGCCCGCAGGGCAGCCTGAACGCCGCGGCCTCGGACCTGTCCATCGCCGCCGGCGCCCAGGGCAGCATCGTCACCGTCACGGCCGGCCGCTGCTCCGGGGCGCACGCGCTGACCGTCGCCGCCGACCAGGTCCGTACGGGGCAGGCGCAGGCCGTGCTCGTCGCGGCCGTGGACGTACTGGACCCGCTGCGGCTGGCCGCCGGTGAACGGGCGGGCACGCCCCGGCCGTTCGGCACGGACCGGGCCGGCGCCCCTCCCGGCGAGGCCGCCGTCGTACTCGTCGTCGAGGACGTCGCGCGGGCCCGGGCCCGGGGCGCGCGGGTGCACGCCGAGATCGCGGGCGTGAGCACCCTGCGCGGCGGCGCCGACGGCGCGAGCGCGGCCGCCCCCGCCGTCGCCGCGGCCCTGCGCGAGGCCGGCGTCGCGGCCGGGGACCTCTCCCTGGTCTGCTGCTCCGCCGCCGGCGACCCGTACGTCGACCGCGCCGAGGCCTTCGCCGTGCACGGGGCCGTCGGCGCCGCCACTCCCGTCCACAGCCCCTTCGGCGCCCTCGGGGACTGCGCGGGCGCCACCGCCCTGCTCCAGGTCGCGCTGACCGCGAGGGCCCTCGCCGACCGGTGCGCCCCGCCCACCGCGAACTGGGGCGGCCCCGATCCGGACCTGCCGGCCGTCGCCGCCTCGGACGGGCCGCGCGACCTGGCGGGCGGGCCCGCGCTGGTCCTGACGGCCGACGCGGACGGCCAGGCCTCGGCCGTGGTGCTGCGCACCCCGTAGGCCCGCGGGCCTCGTCCGCCGGCCCGCCCGGCTCACCCGGCCCGCCCGGCCCGCGTACCAGAAGCCATGAACGAACCAGGGAGATCCGGACCTCCGGCCCCCTGCCGTACGGAGGTAGGAAGTGCATCACGACCCGGCTGAGCTGATCGCCATCGTGGGAATGGCGGGGCGATTCCCCGAGGCTCCCGACACGGACCGGTTCTGGGACCTGCTCATGGACGGCGGTGACGCGATCCGCCCGATTCCGTCGGCCCGGTGGAGGACCGACGAGCCCCTGGACCCGGAGAAGGAGATCCAGGGCCACGGCGGCTTCCTCGAAGGCATCGACGAGTTCGACGCCGCCTTCTTCGGGGTCTCACCGCGCGAGGCGGAGGTCCTCGACCCGCAGCAGCGGCTGATGCTGGAGACGAGCTGGCTGGCGCTGGAGGACGCCGGAGTGCCCACCGCGAGCCTGAGCGGCACCCGGACCGGCGTCTACTTCGGCGGCCTGTGGCAGGACTACGAGCGGCTGCGCGAGGACCGCGGCGCCCGCCCGACCCAGCACTCCATATCCGGCAACGCCCTCGACATGCTGTCCGCCCGCATCTCCTACTTCCTCGGCCTCACGGGACCGAGCCTGACCCTGGAGACCGGCTGCTCCTCCTCCCTCGTCGCCCTGCACCTGGCCTGCCAGGCGATCCGGGCCGGCGACGTGGACGGCGCGCTGGTCGGCGCCGCCAACCTGATGCTGACCCCGGACGTGACCATCGGCCTCACCCACTTCGGCGGCCTGTCCCCCAAGGGCCGGTGCAGCGCCTTCGGCGCCGGCGCGGACGGCTTCGTACGCGGCGAGGGCGTGGCCGCCGTCTACCTCAAGACCCTGGAGCGGGCCCGCCGGGACGGGGACCGGGTGCACGCCGTGATCGTGCGCACCGCCTCGAACAACGACGGCGGCGGCACCAGCCTGGTGACGCCCAGCCTGGCCGGCCAGGAGGACCTGCTGCGCCGCGTGTACACCGACTCGGGGATCCCCGTCGACCGGGTCGCCTACGTGGAGGCGCACGGCACCGGCACCCGGGCGGGCGACCCGGTCGAGGCGACCGCCCTGGGCAGGGTGCTGGGGCAGGCCCCGGAACGGGCGGGCCGACCGCTCGGCATCGGGTCGGTGAAGACGAACATCGGGCACCTCGAACCGGTGGCCGCGCTCGCCGGGCTGTTCAAGGCGGTGCTCTCGCTGAAGAACGGCGTCGTGCCGCCCAGCCTGCACTCCGCCGAGCTCAACCCGGACATCCCCTTCGGCGAACTGGGCCTGGAGGTCGTACGGAAGCCGCTGCCGCTGCCCGCGGACGGCGCTCCGGTCTACCTGGGCGTCAGCTCCTTCGGCTGGGGCGGCACCAACGCCCACGCCGTGATCACCGCCGCCCCGCCGGGCGGCGCGCCGGGCTCCGCCGCGGCGGACGGGGCCGCGCCGCCGGACCGCGGCCGGGGGCCCTTCGTCCTGCCGCTGAGCGGCCACAGCCAGGCGGCGCTGGTCCAGCGCGCCCGCGACGTGCGCGGGGCCCTGGACGCCCCCGGCGCCGATCCGCGGGAGATCGCCGCCACCCTGGGCTGGCAGCGCGACCAGTTCCCCTTCCGGGCGGGCCTCGTCGCCACCGACGGCGACGGCCTGCGCGCCGCGCTCGACGCCTACACCGCCGACCCGGAGGCCACCGCGACCGGCACCGCCGCCGGCCGGGCCCGCGACCGCGGCCGTACCGCCTTCGTCTTCCCCGGCCAGGGCTCGCAGTGGGCCGCCATGGGCGCCCGGCTGTACGCCGAGGACCCGGCGTTCGCCGCGGTGGTCGACCGGTGTGCCGAAGCGCTCGCCCCGCACACCGACTGGTCCCTGACCGAGGTGCTGACCGGCCGCGACGGCGACGCCTGGATGGGCCGCGTCGACATCGTCCAGCCGGTGCTGTGGGCGGTCTCCGTCGCCTTGGCCGCCGCCTGGCGCACGGCCGGCGTGGAACCGGACGTCGTCGTCGGCCACAGCCAGGGCGAGATCGCCGCCGCCACCGTGGCCGGGATCCTCTCCCTGGAGGACGCCGCCCTCGTCGTGGCCCGGCGCAGCGCCGTCCTGCTGCGCACCGCGGCGGGCACCGGCCGGATGCTCGCCGTCGACCTCGACGCCGACGCGGCCGCCGCGGCCCTGGAGGGCTTCGAGGACTGTGTGGCGCTCGCCGTGCACAACGGCCCCAGCTCCTGCGTGCTCTCCGGCGACGGCGACTCGGTGCTGCTGCTGAAGGAGCTCCTGGAGGCGGACGGCACGTACTGCCGCCTGATCAACGTGGACTACGCCTCCCACAGCCCGCTCATGCTGGACCTGACCGGTGAGCTGCACGACGTGCTGGCCCCGGTCCGGCCCCGCGAGGGCTCGGTCCCCCTCATGTCCACGGTGCGCGCCGCGGAACTGGCGGGCCCGGAGATGGACGGGGCGTACTGGGTGGAGAACCTGTGCCGCCCGGTGCGCTTCGCGCAGGCGATGGACGCGCTCCTCGACGAGGGCGTCACCCACGTCGTGGAGGTCAGCGCGCACCCCGTCCTGGTGCCGGCGCTGGAGCAGATCGGCGCGCTGCGCAAGGAGCCGCCGGCCGTGCTGGGCACCCTGCACCGCGACCGCGGCGCCCCCGAGGACCTGGCCGAGAGCTTCGCCCAGGCCCATGTCGCGGGCCTGACGGCGTACGGGCCGCGCCCGAGGTCGCGGGACGCGGGAGTGCCCGCGTACCCGTGGCAGCGCGAGAGCTACTGGGTCGGTGCGCCGCAGCGCGGAGCGGGCCGGTCGGCCGCCTTCGCCTTCCCGCTCGCCCCGCTGCCGACCGAGGCGGGCACCTGGCACGGCACCACCGAGATCGGCACCGGATCCCATCCCTGGCTCGCCGACCACCAGGTGCACGACGCCGTCGTCGTGCCCGCCGCGGCCTCCATCGAGCTGTGCCTGGGCACGGCGGCCGCACGCACCGGCGGTGTCCCGCAGTCGCTGCGCGGCCTGTCCTTCCTCAGCGACATGACCCTCGCGGACGGCGGCCTGCACCTGGGCGGCGTCTGGCGGGAGGACGCCGGCGAGGGCGCCGGCCTGGAGGTGCTGTCGCTGCCCGACGGCGGCGACGGCTGGACGCGGCACATGACGGCGCACGCCTCCTACCGCGCCGAGCAGGCCGCCCCGCCGGTCTTCCCCGCCGGCCTGGTGCGGGAACCGGCCGTCGACGGGGCCGCGTTCTACCGCTCCTGCACCGCCCGCGGCCTGCGGTACGGCCCGGCCTTCCAGGGCGTACGCGAACTGCGCGTGCACGGCGGCGAGGCGCTGGGCCGGGTGGCCCTGGCCGAGCAGTGCCGGCCCGGCGCCCGCCGGTTCGTGCTGCACCCGGCCCTGTGGGACGGGGCGTTCCAGGTCTCCCTCGCGCTGTGCGGGCACGAGGACACCGTGGTGCCCGTCGCGATCGAACGGCTCGCGCTGCTGCCGGGGCGGCCCTCGGAGCTGACGGAGCTGTGGGTGCACGCGGTGCGCCGCCCCGACGGGCTCTTCGACCTGGCCCTGTACGGGCCGGACCGCCAGCCGGTGGCCCGCGTGAGCGGGCTGGAGCTGCGCCGCCTGCGCACGGGCGAGCGGTCCGGGCCGGCTCCCGAGCGCGTGCACCGGTTCGGCTTCCACGAACGCCCGTACGCCGGCCCGGCGCAGGGCGCCGAGCAGGGGCCGTGGCTGGTCTGCGGCCCGGAGGCGGCCCGCGCCGCCGTCGCCGAACTGGCCGGTGCGCTGGGCGGCACCGCCGTGACGCTGCCACGGGCCGGGGCCGACGGGACGCGGGCGTGGGCCGAGGCGCTGCGGGCCGCCGACGGCGGGGAGGTCGTGTTCGCCGCCCCGGACCGGTCGGCGGGCGAGGAGGAGCAGCGGGCGGGCCTGGAGGCCCTCGGCGCGCTCGCCGCGGCCTGCGCGGACCGGCCGGTGGCGCCCCGCCTGACGGTGCTGACCACGCGGGCGCAGGCCGCGTCGGCCACCGAGGCTCCCGATCCCGGAGCGGCCCTGTACTGGGGCTTCGTACGGGTACTGCAGGGCGAGCACCCGGGGCTCGCGGCGCGGCTGGTGGACACCGCGGGCGGCGAGGGGTGGACGGCCGGCGTCGTACGGGAGCTGCTGGACGCCGAGCGCGAGGACCAGGTCCTCAGCCGCGGGGAGCGGCGCCTGGCCGGCCGGCTGGAGCGCGGCGGGCACCGCCCGGACGACCCGGACGCGCCGCTGCCGTACACCGGCCGCCAGCCGTTCCGGCTGCACCCGGGCCCGCGGCCCGGGCTGTGGGAGTCCCTGCGCTACCTGCCGCTGGTGCGCCGCAGGCCCGGGCCGGGCGAGATCGAGATCGAGGTGGAGGCGGCCTCCCTCAACTTCATCGACGTGATGAAGGCCGTCGGCACCTACCCCGACGAGGCCGGCGGCAAGGACCTGCTCGGCGGGGACTGCTCGGGCCGGGTCGTCTCGGTGGGCCCCGGTACGACCGGGTTCCGGGTCGGCGACCGGGTGGTGGCCTGCGTCTTCGGCGCGATCGTCTCGCACGTGACCGTCCGCGCCGACCACGCGCGGCCGGTGCCCGGGGAGATGTCGCAGGAGGACGCCGCCGCGCTGCCGCTGGTCCTGGCCACCGCCTGGTACGCGTTGCACGACCTGGCCCGCACGGAGCCGGGCGAGACCGTCCTGGTCCACTCGGCGGCCGGCGGTCTGGGTCTGGCCGCCGTCCAGGTGGCGCGGATGCTGGGCGCCGAGGTCATCGCGACGGCGGGCAGCGCCGCCAAGCGCGCCTACCTGCGGGAACTGGGCGTCGAGCACGTCTTCGACTCGCGTGACCTGTCGTGGGCGGACGCCGTGCTGGAGCGCACCGGCGGCCGCGGCGTCGACGTCGTCCTCAACTCGCTGACCGGCGCCGCCATCGCGCGCGGCCTGGAGGTCCTCGCCGAGGACGGCCGGTTCGTCGAGGTCGGCAAGAAGGACATCCACGGCGAGCGGACACTGGGCCTCGCCCCCTTCCGCAAGGGCGTCAGCTTCGCGGCCGTGGACCTGGAGGGGCTCGTCATGCGGCGGCCCCAGCGGTTCGCGCGTCTGTTCCGCGCGGTCTGGGACGAGGTGGAGGCCGGCCGGCTCACGGCGCTGCCCGTCACGCAGTACACCTTCGACAACGCGGCGGAGGCGCTGCGCGCCATGTCGCACGGCGACCACATCGGCAAGTTCGTGCTGTACGGCCCGCAGACGGTCGAGCGGGTGGTCGCGGACCCGCTGCCGTACGGCCGCTTCCGCGCCGACGGCACCTACCTGATCACCGGCGGCCTGGGGGACCTGGGGATGTCCCTGGCCGAGCACCTGGTGGAGCGCGGGGCCACCGCCCTGGCCCTGCTGGGCCGTTCGGAGCCCTCCGCGCGGGCGGCGGAGCGTGTCGCGGCGCTGCGCGCGGCCGGCGCCCGGGTCGCGATCGTGCACGCGGACGTCGCCGACGCCACCTCCCTGGACCTGGCGCTCGCCCAGGTGCGGGCCGAACTTCCGGTGCTGCGCGGTGTGTTCCACGCGGCGGGCGTCCTCTCCGACGCCGTCGTACGCAACCTCGACCCGGCGGGCGTGGCCCGGGTGCTGGCGCCGAAGGCCGACGGCGCCGCCGCACTGGACCGGCTGACGGCGGACGATCCGCTGGACCTGTTCGTGCTGTTCTCTTCCGCGGCGGGGCTCGTCGGCAACGTCGGCCAGTCCGCCTACGCCGCGGCCAACACGTACATGGACGCGTTGGCCGCCGCCCGGCGGGCCGCGGGCCGGCCCGCGCTCAGCGTCCAGTGGGGCACCTTCGACGGCATCGGCCTGGCGGCCCGGTCCGCCGAGCGCGGCGAGCGGCTGGCGGACCGCGGCATGGACGGCTTCGAGGCCGCCGAGGCCTGGCGGGCGCTGGAGTCCTTCCTCGCGGAGGGCGAGAGCGTCGTGGGGTACGTGGCCCTGGACCCGCGCCGCTGGTTCGAGACGTACCCGGCGGCGGCGGGGCTGCCGAGCTGGAGCCCGCTGCGTACGGCGAGGGAGCCGGGCGCCGGGTCGGGCGGCGACTTCCGCCAGCTGCTGGGCGGCTGCACCGAGGAGGAGCGGCACGCGGTGGTCGAGGAGCGCGTACGGCAGCTCGCCGGCCGGGTGCTGCGGCTGTCCGCGGACTCCATCGACCGCGAGACGCCCCTGAAGTCGCTCGGCCTGGACTCGCTGATGAGCCTGGAGCTGCGCAACCGGCTGGAGGCCGATCTGGGGCTGCGGCTGTCGCCGACGCTCCTGTGGACGTACGGGGCGCTGCGGCCGCTGGCCGGCGCGCTGGTGGAACGGCTCGCGGAACAGGAGGCCTGACGGTGGGACAGGACAGCGGCAAGGCGGCGGGCGCGGTCCGCGCGACGCCGGTCAGCCGGGCGATGGAGACGATCCGCGCGCTGCGGGAGGAACTGGCGGCGCTGCGGGGCGACCGGTCGGTCGCCGTGGTCGGCGTGGGCCTGCGGGCCCCCGGCGGCATCGAGGACCTGGACGGCTACTGGTCGGCGCTGGTGTCGGGGACGGACGCGGTGCGCCCGATCCCGCAGGCGCGCCGGGCGCCCTTCGGGGAGGCCTGGGACGAGGTGCCGCACCGGGGCGGATTCCTGGACGAGGTGCTGGAGTTCGACGGCCCGTTCTTCGGTGTCGCGCCCCGCGAGGGGCGCTCTCTGGACCCGCAGCACCGGATGCTCCTCGAAGTGGTGTGGGAGGCCCTGGACGACGCCGGCATCCCCGCCGGCCGGGCGGCGGCCGCCGCGACCGGCCTGTACGTGGGCATCACCGGCCAGGACTACCGGGAGTGGATGCGCGAGGGGCCCGACTCGTACTGGGCGACCGGCAACGGGCACTGCTTCGCCGCCGGGCGCCTCGCGCACACGCTGGGCCTGACCGGCCCGGCCATGGCCGTGGACACGGCCTGCTCCTCCTCGCTGGTGGCGGTGCACCTGGCGCGGCAGGCGCTGCGCAGCGGCGAGTGCGACATCGCGGTGGCGGGCGGGGTGAACCTGGTGCTGTCACCGCACGGGACCGCGCTCGCGGCTCGCACGGGCGCCCTGTCCCCGGACGGGGTGTGCCGTCCGTTCGACGCGCGGGCCAACGGCTTCACCCGGTCCGAGGGCTGCGGCATCGTGGTCCTCAAGCGGCTGGCGGACGCGGTGCGCGACGGCGACCGGGTGCACGCGGTCATCCACGGTTCGGCGGTCAACCACGACGGGCGGGCCTCGGGCTTCACCGCGCCCAACGTGCTGGCGCAGACCCGGCTGGTGGAGCGGGCTCTGGCGGAGGCGGGCCTCGGTCCGGCCGACATCGGCCATGTGGAGGCCCACGGCACCGGTACCCCGCTGGGTGATCCGATCGAGGTGGAGGCGCTGGCGGCGGCTCTGGGCCGGCCGGGCGGCACGGGCGCGCCGGTCCTGCTCGGCTCGGCCAAGGCGAACCTCGGCCACACCGAGTCGGCGGCGGGTGTGCTGGGCCTGATCAAGGCGATGCTGAGCCTGCGGCACCGGGCGGTGCCGCCCGTACCGCACTTCACCACCCTGAACCCGCGCATCGACCTGTCGGGGACGGGCCTGCGCGTCCCGACCGAGCTGGAGCCGTGGCCCGCCGGCGCCGGCGCGTACGCGGGCGTCAGCTCCTTCGGCATGAGCGGCACCAACGCCCACGTCGTACTCGGCGCACCGGAGCCGGACCCGGCCCCGGGTGCCGCAGTCCCCGTGGCCGGCTTCGAGGTGTCGGCCCGGACGCCGGCCGCGCTGCGCTCGTACGCGGGGCGGCTGGCCGCGCGGCTGGCCGGCATCAAGGACGAGGAGTACGCCGCCTTCGCCTACACCGTCACGCACGGCCGTACGCCCCTGGCCGCCCGGATCAGGGTCGAGGCGTCCGACCGGCACCGGGCGGCGGCCGCCCTGGCCGCCGTCGCCGAGGGCCTGGCGCCGCCGGAGGTGAGGGAGGTCGCGGCGGACGCGGCCCCCGGGTTCGCGGACCTGCCCCGCCGGGTCGTCGACCTGCCCGCGTACCCGTGGGAGCGGCGGCGCTACGCCCCGTTCGACGCGGAGCACCCGCCCGCGGGCTGACCGCGCCGCCGCACGGCCGCGCCGCGGGTACGCGCGAGGGCCGCTCCCGGACGGTGATCCGGGACCGGCCCTCGCGTGTACCCGCGGCGCGGCCGTGCGGTCAGGCCGCTGCCGCGTCCTGGATCAGGGCGACGACGGCGGCGACCGTGAGGTCCTTGGTCAGCGCTTCGAGGGGGACGTCGACGCCGAACTCGCGCTTGACGGACGCGGTGAGCTCGACGACGCCGAGCGAGTCGATCTCCAGCTCGTCCAGCCTGGCCTGGTCCGTGATCGCGTCGGGCTCCGCCCCGAAGTCGACGAGTTCGCGCTCGACGAAGGCACGGACGGAAGCAAGATCGGCGGGCTGGGGCACGACATCCTCGTCTCTGGATCCTGAGCAGTGAAACGCGCAGCAGCCTAACAACAGGCGCACTACGCGCGGCTAAAGCGCTCCTTTCATCCGGCTGATCGCGGCACTAAACCCGTCTTGCCCGCCCCGGCGCTCGCTCCTATATTCCCGGTGAACGCTCGGCCGAGACGTTCAGAGATGGAGACCTGCACATGCTCCGGATGCTGCTGAGGCGGCTCCTCCTCATTCCGCTTCGGCTCGTCCTGCGGCCCCGTGTCAGCGGTGTCGGGAACCTGCCGAGGTCCGGCCCCTTCATCGTCGCGGCGAACCACCTGTCCTTTTTCGACTCGATATTCATCGCGCTGTTGGTCCCGCGGCACCTGTATTTCGTGGGTAAGCAGGGCTGGCTTGAGATGCCCGGTCTGAAGGGGCGGCTGCAGGGCCTGTTCTTCCGTTCCGTCGGGATGATCTCCGTGGACGGCACGAGCGGCTCCGCGACCATGGCGGGGCTGGAGACCTCCCTGCGGATCATGCGCGAGGGCCACGGGGTGGGCGTGCACGTCGAGGGCACCCGGTCGCCCGACGGCCGCCTGTACAAGGGCAACACGGGCACGGCGTGGATCGCGATGCGGAGCGGGGCGCCGGTGGTCCCCTGCGGGCTGATCGGCACGGAGCGGGTGCACCCGGCCGGCGCCAGACGCCTCTACGTATCCCGCTTCGACGTCCGCTTCGGCACCCCCATGACCTTCCCCGAGTACGCCGGACGGGAGGCCGACCGCAGCGCGCGCCGCGAGGTCACGAACCGGATCACCCGGGAGATATCCGCCCTGACCGGCCAGGAATACGTGGACACCTATGCCGCGACCGTCAAGAGCCGGGCGGCTGCGGAATCCGCGGCCACGGCGGCGACAAGCACGGAATAAGAAGGGCTTTAGCCCCCGCCGATACCCTCGTTCCGAGCGCGACTTGACCACCGAGAGAGGTTCTCGTGAAGATTTCCCGCCAGGAAGACAAGAAGTTCGGCGTAACCGTCGAGGGATTCGATCTCAACACCGCCGCGGACGCGGATTTCGAGGAGATCAAGAACCGCGTCTACAGTGACAAGATCGTCGTGCTGCGCAACCAGCACCTGTCCTCCCCGGAATTCGCCGAGCTCGGCCGCCGCCTCGGCACCGTGGAGACGTACTACGAGCCCATGTACCAGCACCCTGAGGTCTCCGAGATCTTCGTGTCCTCGAACGTGGCGAGCGCGGACGGCACCCAGGTGGGCGTCCCGAAGACCGGCAAGTTCTGGCACGCGGACTACCAGTTCATGCCGAACCCCTTCGGTCTGACCCTCATCTACCCGCAGGTCGTGCCCAAGAAGAACCGCGGCACCTTCTTCATCGACATGGGCCGCGCCTACGAGGGCCTGTCGGACGAGCTGAAGCACGCCGTCGAGGGCACCCGCGCGGTGCAGAACGTCAGCCGCTACTTCAAGATCCGCCCCGAGGACGTCTACCGCCCGGTCGGCGAGCTGGTCGACGAGATCCAGGCCAAGACGCCCCCGTCGCCGCACCCGACCGCCTTCAAGCACCCCGCCACCGGCGAGACCGTCCTCTACATCAGCGAGGGCTTCACCACCGGCCTGCTGGACGCGGACGGCAACGCGCTGGACAAGTCCCTGCTGACGGCCCTGCTGGAGTCCAGCGGCCAGCTCGACGACACCTTCGAGCACGAGAACATCCACCTGCAGACCTTCGAGCAGGGCGACCTGCTGGTCTGGGACAACCGCAGCCTCGTCCACCGGGCCCTGCACACCGCCACCCCGGAGCCGGCCGTCTCGCACCGCGTGACCGTGTACGACCAGTACCCCTTCTACGAGGGCATCGGCGCCTGACCCCCACCGTCTGCACCCACCCCGAACAACGAGGTAGTCATGACCATCGGATGTCCCGTCACCGGTCACAAGAACCCCTTCGACGAGGAGTTCTTCGCCGACCCCTACCCGGTGTACGCGCAGATGCACGAGGAAGCGCCCGTACACCGGGTGCGTCTCCCCGAGGGGACGCTCGTCTGGCTCGTCACCAAGTACGAGGAAGCCAGCGAGGCGCTCAAGGACCGCCGTCTGGTCCGCAACCGCCGCTACGCGGGCGAGGACTACGAGAACGAGATCCTTCCGGAGATCGTGCGCTCCGGAAACCTCCACATGGAGGACGGCCCCCTGCACACCCGCCTGCGGCGGTTCATGAACTTCGCCTTCACCCCGAAGCGGATCGCGGCCATGGAGCCGCGCATCCACGAGGTCACCGCCGCCCTTCTCGACCGCATCGAGGCGGACGGCGGCGGCGACATCATGGACCTGCTCGCCGCCCCGCTGCCCATCACGATGACCAGCGACATCCTCGGCGTCCCGGAGGACAGCCGGAGCAACTTCCGCGAGTGGAGCGACACCCTGCTCGGCGGTGAGCCGGTGGCCGCCAAGCAGGCCGCCGTCAGCCTGCTGGGCTTCGTCACGGAGCTCATCGCCGACAAGCGCAAGAACCTCACCGACGACCTCATCTCGTACTGGATCACCGCCCAGGACAACGACGGCCAGCCGCTGACCGATCAGGAAATGATCGGCATGACGTTCTTCCTCCTGCTCGGCGGATACGACACCACCGTCGGCCAGATCGGCGCGTCCACCCTCGCCCTGCTCAACAACCCGGACAAGGCCGCGCTGATGCGCGACAACCCGGCGATCATCCCGGACGCGGTCGAGGAGCTGATGCGCTGGGACGGCTCCACGCACAGCGGCATCCGCCGCTTCGCCGCCGAGGACATGAACATCGGCGGCGTGGACATCGCCAAGGGCGACTGCGTGCTCATCTCGCTCGGCGCGGCAAACCGCTGCCCGGTGCGCTTCGAGGACCCCGAGGTCATGGACTTCGGGCGCGAGGAGAACTGGCAGCTGGCCTTCGGCCGCGGCCCGCACCACTGCCCCGGCAAGGAGCTGGCCCGCAAGGAACTCCAGATCGCCCTCGGCGAGCTCGTGCGCCGCTTCCCGAACATGCGCCTCACCAACCCCGAGGAAGAGGTCGTCTGGCGGCCCTCCTACATCATCCGGGTCCCCCAGTCCCTGCACATCACGGTCTGATGCACAGCGAGGAGACGAAGTTGGAGCGCAGTCAGGACCTGGCGGAGGACACCGTGCAGGTCAGCGCCGCCCGGTGCCCCGTGGGGCCGCTCGGCACACCGTTCGACGCCCAGTTCTTCGCCGACCCCTACGCCACCTACCGCCGGCTGCACACCGAGGGTCCGGTGCACCACATCAGGACACCGGACGGCGTGGAGGCCTGGCTGGTCACGCGCTTCGCCGAGGTCCGCCAGGGGCTGGGTGACCACCGGCTCGTACGCCACGTGCGGCACGCCAAGGACACCTACCACCGGTTCCCGCTGCCGGTGGAGTTCACCAAGTCGCTCGTACGGGAGGACCCGCCCGAGCACACCCGCCTGCGCCGCTTCATGAACATGGCGTTCGCGCCCAAGCGGGTCCGCCTGCTGCGGCCGCGGATCGTCGAGGTCGCCGAACGTCTCGTCGACGAGCTCGGCGAGCACGGCGAGACCGAACTGATGTCCTCGTACGCCGCCGCGCTCCCCATCGAGATCATCGCGGACATGCTCGACATCGCCCAGGAGGACCGCACGAGCTTCCGGCGGTGGGCGGACGTGATCCTCGGCATCGACCCGGAGGAGATGCGCGAGGGCGGCGTCGGGATGCTGAAGGTCCTCACCGACCTGATCGAACGCAAGCGGGCCGAGCCGGGCGACGACATCTGGACCGAGTGGATCGAAGGCAAGGACGACCAAGGCGGAAGCCTCGACCAGCACGAGCTGATCGGCATGGGCTTCATGGTCCTGCTGGGGGGCTACGACCCCACCGCGGGTGTCATCGGCTGCGCCATCCACACGCTCCTGCAGGACCCCGCCCTCGCCGAGCGGCTGCGCAAGGAGCCGGAGCTCATGGCGGACGCCGTCGAGGAGTTCCTGCGGATGTTCGGGTCGAACCACACCGCTGCCAGGAGGTTCGCCGCCGAGGACGTCGAGCTCGGGGGCGTCACCATCCCCGCCGGCGACACCGTGCTGCTCTCCCTCGGCGCCGCCGACCGCGACGCCCTGCAGTTCGACGAGCCCGACACCTTCGACATGGCACGGCCCAACAACCGCCACGTCGCCTTCGGTTTCGGGCCGCACTACTGCCCCGGTACCGAACTCGCGCGCATCCAGATCGCGGTCGCACTCGAAGTGGTCCTGCGGCGCCTGCCGGATCTCAAGCTCACGATCCCGGCCGAGGACGTCCGGCTGCGGCCGGCCTACTTCATCCGTTCACCCGTCGCACTGCCCGTCTCCTACTGAGTGCGGGCTCTGGAGAGACACGTGACGCAGACAAGGACTCCACCGGCCGGGTCCCGCCCCGGCCGGCTCGGCACCGACACCGGCCTGCTGGCGCAGGTGCTGGTGCCCTACCGGGAGCACTGCCAGTACCTGAAGTCGTGCGAGGTGGCGGTAGGGGGCGACGGGCCGGCCGGGCTGGTCTCGGCCCGCTGCGAGTTCGAGATACCGGAGTCGTGCTACATCGACGACACCGGGCACTTCAACTCGGTGGAGTTCAACATCTGTTACAACCAGATGCTGTACTACGTCATCGCGAAGTCGGTGCAGGACGGACTCCTGGAGTCCTTCGCGCACTGGTCCATGGAGGACTACTGGCAGCGCCAGCTGGCCGACTTCCTCATCACCGACTTCCGCAGCACCTTCAAAAGGGCCATGCGCGGCCGCCACTTCTCCGGCGAGATCCAGATCCTGGACGTCGTGGAGTGGGAGGGCAGCGACATCCGCGAGCCGCTGCTCGTCGTCCACACCGCCTGCCGGTACTGGGACGCGAGCGGCGGCAACTGCCACGGCGAAGTGAAGATCGCCATCACCCACCCGACGACTGCGACGACTGGGGTGCAGCCATGACCATCGACCCCCGTGCGGCCGACCGCTTCCGGCGGCTTCCCCGGTCGGAGTGGCGGACGGAGCTGGAGGCCGTCGTGGTCCGGGAGTTCCGTACGGCCCTGCTGATGACGGGGGCCGAAACCGTTCCGCTCGACCAGAACTACTTCGACCTGGGCCTGACCTCACTGCGCGCCACCGAGATCAAGCAGCGGCTGGAGGCCGGTCTCGGCGTCACCATCGACACGTCCGTGCTCTTCGGCAGCCCGACGGTCGACCGGCTCCTGGACCACCTGCTCACGCAGCCCCTGGACGGCAGGCCCGCGCCCGACCCGGCGGCACCCGCCGGGCCGGGCGCACCCGACCTGCGCAAGTCCCTGGTCGACGACCTGCTGAGCGACCTCTACCAGGCCTGACCACGTCTCTCCGGCAGGGCCCCGCGGCCCTGCCGGATCTGGAGGAAAGACCGTGCCCAACACGCCCGCGCGTGAGCAGGATGAGCTGGAGGCGTCCCGTGAGGCACTCCGGCAGCACAAGCAGCTCCTCAAGGAGCTGATGCTGGAGAAGTACGAGCCCATCGCCATCGTCGGCGCCGGAATCCGCTTCCCGGGCGGCAACGACACCCCCGAGGGCTTCACCGAGTTCCTGCGCGCCGGCGGTGTCGGGACCGGCCCCATCCCCGAATCCCGCTGGAACGTCGCGGAGTTCGCGTCCGGCGGCGAGAACGCCAAGGGCCGGATCCTGCCGCACAGCGGCGGCTTCCTCGACGGCATCGACCGGTTCGACCCCCGCTTCTTCAACATCTCCCCCAAGGAGGCCCAGTACATCGACCCGCAGCAGCGGCTCGTACTGGAGACCGCCTGGGAGGCGCTGGAACACGCGAACATCGACCCGACCGCCCTGCGCGGCGGCAACGGCGGCGTCTACGTCGGCATCAGCTGCGTCGACTACACCATCGAGATCGACGACCTCGCCTACGACGAGCTGGACGCCAACGTGGGCACCGGTACGGCCCACAGCGTCGCGGCCGGCCGCATCTCCTACTTCCTCGGCATGCGCGGCCCGAGCATGGCCATCGACACCGCCTGCTCCTCCTCGCTGGTCGCCCTGCACCTCGCGGTCGAGGGGCTGCGGCGCGGCGAGTGCGAGATCGCGCTGTGCGGCGGCGTCAACGCCATCCACCACCCGCGCAACCACATCGTCTTCTCCCAGGCGGGCATGCTCTCGCCCGACGGGATGTGCAAGACCTTCGACGACTCGGCCGACGGCTACAGCCGCGCCGAGGGCTGCGGCATGGTCGTCCTCAAGCGGCTGTCGGACGCACTGCGCGACGGCGACCGGGTGGTCGCCCTGGTCCGCGGCACGGCCGTGCGCCAGGACGGCGAGAGCGGCGGCCTGACCGTCCCCAACGGCTCCGCGCAGGAGCAGGTGATGCGGGCCGCGCTGGCCGCGGCGATGCTGGAGCCCGGCGACGTCTCCTACGTGGAGGCGCACGGCACCGGGACCTCGCTCGGCGACCCCATCGAGATGGGCGCCATCAGCGGGGTCTTCTCCCGGTCCCACACCGCGGACACGCCGCTCGTCGTCGGCTCGCTCAAGAGCAACATCGGCCACATGGAGGCGGCCGCCGGCATCGGCGGTGTCGTCAAGGCCGCGCTCCAGCTGCAGAACGGCGAGATCTACCCGCACCTGCACGTGGACAAGCCCTCCTCGCACATCCCGTGGGCGGACATGCCCGTCGAGGTGCCGAACGAGGGCCGCGCCTGGACCGCGCCGGTCCGCCGCGCACTGATCAACTCCTTCGGCTTCCAGGGCACCATCGCCTCCGCCGTGCTGGAGCAGCCGCCCGCACCCGCCGGCGGCGCGCAGCCCGACCAGGAGCAGCAGCCGGAAGCCGCGGGGCACGTCTTCACCCTCTCCGCCAAGGGCGAGAAGGCCCTGGCCCTCCAGACCCGGAACTACCGGGCCTTCCTCGCCGAGAACCCGGACGCCGACCTCGCCGACCTCTGCTACACCGGCAACGTCGGCCGCGCCCACTTCGGGACCCGCCTGACGGGTGTCGTCCGCGACCGCGCCGAGCTGGAGGCGCTCCTGGACAAGGTGCCCGCGGCCGCCTCCGACCTGCGCAGGGTCGCGCTGCTCTTCACCGGGCAGGGCTCCCAGTACCCGGGGATGGGCCGATCCCTGTACGAGGCGTACCCGGTGTTCCGGGAGCACCTGGACACCTGCGACCGGCTGTTCGCGCAGGGCCTCGGCCGGTCGGTGAAGGACCTCGTCCTGGGCACCGCCGAGGACGCCGAGGTGATCCACGAGACCCGCTTCACCCAGCCGGCGCTGTTCGCCTTGGAGTACGCCACCGCGAAGCTCTGGCTGAGCTGGGGCATCGAACCGAGCGTCCTGATCGGCCACAGCATCGGCGAGGTCGTCGCCGCCGCGATCGGCGGGCTGTTCTCGCTGGAGGACGCCGTACGCCTGGTCACGGCCCGCGCCCGGTTGATGCAGTCGGTGACCGCGCCCGGCGGCATGGTCGCCGTGACGGCGGCCGCCGAGGAGGTGGCGCCGCTGCTGGAGTCCTACGCGGACGTGTCCTTCGCCGCGTTCAACGCCCCCGGCCAGTGCGTCGTCTCGGGCGGCACCGCCTCCCTCGCCGAGATCACCGCCGTGCTCGCCGGCCGCGGGGTGAAGACGAAGGCGCTGCCGGTCTCGCACGCCTTCCACTCGCCGCTGATGCACGAGGTGTTCGACGCGTTCCGCGAGGTCGTCGCCACGATCGACTTCCGGGTGCCCGAGCTGACCCTGGTCTCCAACCTGACCGGCCGGGTCGCCGACCCGGCCGAGCTGGCCACCCCCGAGTACTGGGTGCGCCACATCGGCGAGCCGGTCGACTTCAGCGCGGGCATGGCCACGATCGGCGCCCGCGGCCGCCACGTCTTCATCGAGGTCGGGCCCGCCGCGACGCTGCTCGGGCTGGGCCGGCGCATCCTCGACGCCCGCGACCACGTGTGGGTGGCGAGCACCGGCACCCAGGACAGCGCCGGCGCCACGGCCCGCAAGGCGCTCACCGACGTCTACGCCGCGGGCCTGCACGTCGACTGGGCCGGCTACCACGCGGGCCGCCCGCGCCGCCGCGTCCCGCTGCCGCGCACGGTCTTCGACCGCAAGCGCTACTGGCTCCCGATCAACGGCGTCCGGCACTCCAAGGAACTGGTGGCCGACGCCTCGCGCGTCCACCACCCGCTGCTGGGCGAGGAGATCACCGACCCCGCGGGCCGGGAGCGGGGCGTGCGCGAGTTCGCCGCGACCATCGCCCCCGACCGTCCGGCACAGCTCGCCGACCACGTGGTCATGGGCCAGGTGGTGTTCCCCGGAGCGGGCTACGTCGAGATCCTGCTGGCGCTCCAGGACGCCGTGTACGGCGAGACGGGCCGGCCGCTGGAGGGCGTGCACATCCTCGAACCGCTGATCCTCACCGAGGACCAGCCCACCGAGGTCCGCACCCGCCTGACGCCGCTGCCGGACGGCGGCGCCGAGGTGGAGATCGTCAGCCGGGTCGACGGCTCCGGCCGGGCCATCGAGCGGCGGCACGCCGTCGCCCGGATAGCCGCCGGCTGGACCCTCCTGCCCGAGCTGGAGCGGGCGGCGGCGGAACTGACCGCACGGGCCGCCGCCGACACCGGCGCGACGTCCCCGGCCCCGCGCCGCGCGGACGACCTGTACGCCGACTTCGCCGACCTCGGCCTGGAGTACGGCCCTGAGTTCCGGCGCATCGAGCTGCTGTCCCGCGAGGGCGACGGCGTGGCCGTCGCGCAGCTCCTCGGCCGCCCGGCCGGCGCGGTGGAGCACATGCCGCCGTCCGTCCTCGACAACGTCATCCAGTCCCTCGCGGCCGTCCTCGACAACGGCCACACCTACCTCCCGGTCGCCTTCGGCACCTTCCAGCTGCTGAAGAAGCCCAAGCAGGGCGCCCTGCGCAGCCTGGCGCGGATCACCGGCGAGGAGAGCGCCGACGGCGAACTCACCGCCGACCTGCTGCTGCTGGAGGGCGACCGGCCGCTGTTCGTCGTACGCGACCTGGGCTTCAAGCGGGTCGCCAACACCGCCGGCGGGCCCCGCCGCAGGTTCTTCCACACCCCGCGCTGGACCAAGCGCTCGCTGGTGCGGCGCGCCGCGGAGGGCGCCGCCCGCCGGATCCTGGTGGTCGGCCGGGACGGGGACGCCCTCGCGGGGGCGGTGCCCGAGCTGACGGCGGCCGACGCCGCCCTGGCGTTCGCCCCGGACGCCGCGTCGGCGGCCCGCGCCGCCGAGTCCCTGTCCGGCCGGCCCACCGATGTGGCCTGGTTCTGGCGTGACCGGCCGGGCCCGGTCACCGAGGAGCGGCTGCGCGCCGAGTCCGAGGCCAACTACCGGGACCTGCTGGCGCTGCTGGCCTCGCTGGAGCAGCAGGGCTTCGGCCGCGAACAGCGGCTGTGGCTGGTCACCGAGGGCGCCCAGCGGCTGCCGGGCGACGTGCCCGCCCCGGGTGCCGGCGCCGTGCCGGCCTCCTCCCTGTGGGGCTTCGGCCTGTCCCTGTGGAGTGAGTACCCGACGTACAAGGTCACCCTCGTCGACCTGCCGGACGGCGGCGACGCCCGGTCGCTGGCCGACGAGTGGCTGGCCGCGGAGGCCGAGGAGTTCCAGATCGGCTACCGGGCGGGCAACCGCCACGTGCGCCGGCTGCGCCCGGTGGAGCCGGCCGCCGCGGACGACGGCAACTTCGAGCTCACGGTGACGGAGTACGGCGAGTTCGCCCACATCAAGCCGGTGCCGCTGGCCGACACCGCCCCCCAGGGCGACGAGGTGCAGGTCCAGGTGCACGCCGCGGGCCTCAACTTCAAGGACGTCCTCAACGCCCTCGGCCTGCTCAAGCAGCACGCCGAGGACACCGGGGTGCCCTACCAGCCTCTGCCCCTCGGTTTCGAGGGCTCCGGCACGGTCCTCGCGGCCGGACCGGACGCCGAGTTCGCGCCGGGCGACGAGGTCGTCCTCAGCCACCTCGGGTGCATGAAGCGCCGGGTGACGGTGCCGTCGGCCATGGCGGTGCGCAAGCCCGCCAACATCGGCTTCGCCGAGGCGGCCGGTCTGGCCACCGCGTACGTGACCGCGTACTACGCCCTGCACGACCTGGCCGGCATCAAGGCCGGCGACAAGGTGCTGGTGCACGCCGCCGCGGGCGGGGTGGGGCAGGCCGCGGTGCAGCTGGCGCAGCTCGCCGGGGCGGAGGTCATCGCCACGGCCAGCCCGCGCAAGCAGGCCCTGCTGCACGCCCAGGGCGTCGAGCACGTCCTGAACTCCCGCTCCCCGCAGTTCGCCGACCGGATCCTGGAGATCACCGGCGGCGCGGGCGTCGACATCGTCCTCAACAGCCTGAACAAGGAGTACATCGCCGAGGGCATGCGGGCGCTGGGCCGCGGCGGGCGCTTCGTGGAGCTCGGCAAGATCGGCATCTGGTCCGCGGAGCAGGCCCGCGAGGCGCGTCCGGACGTGGCCTACCACAACTTCGACCTCAGCGAGTTCCCCGAGGACGAGCTGCGCTCGGTGAACAAGCAGATCCTGGAGACCGTCGCCGGCCTGCTGGAGCGCGAGGAGATCCGGCCGATCCCGACGACCTCGTACTCCCTGGAGGAGATCGAGGAGGCGTTCGGGGTCCTCAGCCGGGGTGCGAACATCGGCAAGCTCGTCCTCGACCTGACCGCGTCGGGCGACCGGCCGGCCCGGCCGGTGGAGATCGCCGCCGACCGCACCTACCTGATCACGGGCGGTCTGGGCGCCATCGGCACCGTCACCGCCGAACGCCTTGTCGCCCTGGGCGCCCGGCACATCGCGCTGGTCAGCCGCCGCGCCGTGTCCGCCGAGCGGACCGCGGCCATCGCGGCCGGCCTCGGCGAGGGCGTCTCGGTGACCGCCTACCAGGGCGACATCGCCCGCGCCGAGGACGTGCGGCGCATCGCCGAGGACCTGAAGGCGACCGGCCGGCCGCTCGCGGGCGTCTTCCACGGCGCGGGCGTCCTGGCCGACATGCCGGTCTCGGCGATGGACTGGGAGAGCATCGAGAAGGTCTTCGAGGCCAAGGTGTTCGGCACCTGGCAGCTCGACCAGGTCCTGCGGACCTTCCCCGAGGAGCCGTTCCTGGTGGGCTACTCCTCGGTGGCCTCGGTGCTGGGGCCGGTGGCGCAGGGCAACTACGCGGCCGGCAACGCCTTCGTCGACGCGGTGATGCGGTGGCGCTCCGCGGCCGGCCTGCCGGGGCTCAGCATCGGCTGGGGGCCGTGGGCCGAGGTCGGCATGGCCGCGAACCTCAGCGCCGACCTGATCCGCGGCATCGAGGGCCAGGGCATGCGGTTCCTGAAGCCGACGGACGGCGCACGGTGCCTGTTCAAGGCGCTGGGCGGCAGCGAGTCGCACGTCACCGTCGGTGAGTTCGACTGGGACCGGTACGCGTCCGGGCGCCCGGCGGTCAGCGCGCTCTACCGCGAGGTGGCGCGGGCGTCGGCCGCGGCGGTGCGCAAGGTCGACCTGGAGGCGCTGCGGGCCCTGCCCCGGGCCGAGCGCCGGGCCACCGTCAACGAGCTGATCCGGGAGCGGATCGCCGTGCTCCTCCACTTCGAGGGCGCGGACGACGTCCCCGCGGACGCGAAGTTCACCGAGCTGGGACTGGACTCCCTGGTGGCCGTCGAGCTGAAGAACGCCCTGGAGGCGGGCTTCCAGGTGCCGCTGCCGACGTCGATCGTGTTCGACTACCCGTCGATCCTGCTGCTGGCCGAGTACCTGGACCAGGAGATCGCCCCGCCGGCCGCCGACGAGGCGTCCGCGGGCCGGGCGCCGAAGGACGTCCGGGAGCTGTCCGAGGCGGACGCCGACGCCGAACTCGCCGACCTGATGGACCTGTGACGCGGTGAGGGAGTACATCGAGTCCCTGTCGGGGCTCTCCCACAAGCAGCTGGTCCTGATGCTGGCACGGCAGCGGCTGCGCGAGAGCGAGGGCATCGCCGTCACCGGCCTCGCCTGCCGCCTGCCGGGCGGCCTGGACAGCCCCCGGCAGTACTGGGAGGCGCTGCGGGACGGCCGTGTGGTGGCCGGCGGCGGCGGGATACCCGTCGACTCCGCCGGCCGCCCCCGGTGGAACGTGGCCGCGCCCGACCTGGCACCCCTGGCCGAACTGCTCGGCCAGGGCTCCTACCTGGCGGACATCGACGTCTTCGACGCCGAGCGGTTCGGCATCGGCGAGGAGGAGGCGGCCTTCATGGACCCGCAGCAGCGGCTGCTGCTGACCGTGGCGGCCGAAGCACTGCAGGACGCGGGGGCGGCGCCCGGCACCGACGCCCGGGTCGGGGTGTTCGCCGGGGTGAGCACCGTCGAGTACAACTACGCCTGCCTGCGCAACGGGGTCGGACCCGAGGGCCTGTCCCCGTACATGGGCACCGGCGGCGCGCTGAGCGCCGCCGCCGCCCGCGTCGCCACCGGGCTGCGCCTGGGCGGCCCGGTGCTCACCGTCGACACGGCCTGCTCCTCGGCGCTGACCGCGCTGCACCTGGCCTCGCACGCGCTGCGCGCCCGCGAGTGCGACCTCGCCGTCGTGGGCGCCTGCCACCTGCTGCTGGCGCCGTTCACGACGGCGGTGTTCGCCCAGGCCGGCATGGTCTCGCCGACGGGCCGCAGCCGGCCCTTCGACGCGGCGGCCGACGGGCACGTGCGGGGCGAGGGCTGCGGGGTGCTCGTCCTGAAACGGCAGTCCGACGCCAAGGCGGACGGGGACACCCCGTACGCCGTGGTCCGCGGCAGCGGCATCCACCAGCACGGCGACCGGCCCGCGATGGCCGCGGCGTCCGCGCTGGGCCAGCGCCGGGTCATCGCGGACACGCTGCGCTCCGCCGGGATCGACCCGCACGAGGTGGGCTACGTCGAGGCGCAGGCCAACGGCTCCAAGCTGGGCGGGGTCATCGAGGCGGAAACCCTCGCCGGCGTCTACGGCCGGGACTCCGCGGACGCCCCCGAACTGCTCGTCGGCTCCGCCAAGGGCACCCTCGGCTACCTGGAGACGGCGTCCGGCGCGGCCGGCCTGATCAAGGCCGTGCTGGCGGTGAACCACCGCACGGTCCCGGTGCAGCCCGGCTTCGACGTGCCGGACCCGGCGATCCCGTGGCGGCGCATGGCGCTGCGGGTGCCGACGGCCTCGCAGCCGTGGCCGGAGGGGCCGCGGCGGCTGGCCGGGGTGAGTGCGTTCGGCTTCACCGGAACCAACGCGCACGTCCTGATGGAGGGCGTGGACGGGCCCCCGCGGCAGCCGCCCGGGCCGGCGCCCGTACGCGGCCGCCGGTACTGGCCCGAGGGCAACCAGTGGACTTGAGGAGCGAGGAGCCGGACATGTACCACCCGCAGTTGCAGACCCTGGACCGTACGGCGGCCTTCCACGCCGCCGAGCGCCCCGACCGGACGGCCGTGGTCTGCGAGGGCCGCGAGGTCGGCTACGGGGAGCTGCACCGGCGCAGCAACCGGACGGCCCGCGCGCTGCACGCGGCCGGGGCGGTGCGCGGCTCCCGGGTGGCGTACCTGGGCAAGGAGTCGGAGCACTACTACGACATCCTCTTCGGCTGTGCGAAGGCCGGCACGGTCCTCGTGCCCATCAACTGGCGGCTGACGGCCTCCGAGGTGGACCACATCCTGCGGGACTCGGGGACGGCGCTGCTCTTCGTCGAGGACGAGTTCCTGGACGTCGCGCACAAGGCGGCCGCCGAACTGCCCTCGCCGGTGCTGGTCGTCCCGCTCGACGGGCCGGACGGGCCCGGCAGCGCCTTCACCGCCTGGCAGGCGGGGCACTCGGACGCCGACCCGGAGACGTCCGCCTCCCCCGACGACCCGATCGCCCAGATCTACACGAGCGGCACCACGGGCCTGCCCAAGGGCGTGGTGCTCGCGCACCGCAGCTTCTTCAAGGTGCGCGACGCCCTCGCGTCCGAGGGACTGCGGTGGATCGACTGGCGTGAGGACGACGTCAGCCTCATCGGCATCCCCGGCTTCCACATCGGCGGCCTCTGGTGGGCGACGCAGGGCTTCAACGCGGGGGTCACCAATGTCGCCATGCGGATGTTCGTCAGCGGCGAGGCGGTGCGGCTGATCCGCGAGCACGGGGTGAGCACCACCTGCCTGGTCCCGGCGATGCTCCAGATGATGCTGGCCGAACCGGGCGCCGTCAGCGCCGACTTCGAGACCCTCCGCAAGGTCGTCTACGGCGGTTCGCCCATCTCCGAGAGCCTGCTCCAGGAGTGCCTGGAGCGGATCGGCTGCGAGTTCGCGCAGATCTACGGGCTCACCGAGACCGGGAACACCGCGGTCTGCCTGCCGCCGCACGAGCACGTGCCCGGCGGGGCCCGGCTGAAGGCCGCGGGGCGGCCCTATCCGGGCTTCGAGGCCAAGATCGTCGACCGGGCGGGCCGGGAGCTGCCCACGGGCGCGATCGGGGAGGTGTGCCTGCGCACGCCGTCGCGGATGCTGTCGTACTGGGGGCTGCCCGAGGCCACCGCGGACACCCTCGTGGACGGCTGGATCCACACCGGGGACGCCGGCTATCTCGACGCCGGCGGCTACGTGTTCATCTGCGACCGGATCAAGGACACGGTCATCGTGGCCGGGGAGAACGTGTATCCGGCCGAGATCGAGAACGCGCTCGCCCGGCACGAGGCAGTGGTGGAGGCTGCGGTCGTGGGTGTCCCGGACGAGCGCTGGGGCGAGGCCATCCACGCGTTCGTCGTGGTCAGGCCCGGTCACGAGGTCACTCCGCGGCAGCTGGTGCTCTCCCTCAAGGGCACGATCGCCGACTTCAAGATTCCGTCCGGTTTCGAGTTCATCGAGACCCTGCCGCGCAACCCGAGTGGAAAGATCCTCCGGCGGGAACTGCGCGACCGCTTCTGGAAAGACCGGGAGCGTCAGGTCAACTGATGTCCACGGGCGTCGTGTTGTCGCCTGTTCCCCCCACTTCCCGTTCCGTCCCAGCGAGAAAGCAGGCAGCCGGATGGCTTCCCTCAGCACCATACGCAACGTCGTCAACGCCGTGTCGTACGTCTCCGTCAAGGCGGCCGGAGCCCCGGCCTGGAAGCTGTTCCTCGGCGCACCGCCGCGCACCCCGGTCCGGCCCGAGCAGCGGGAGGTCCACGACCGCGCCGAGCAGGAGACCCTCAACGTCGGCGGGCGTGACATCCGCACCTACCGCTGGGGCAGCGGTGAGAAGCCCGTCCTGCTGGTGCACGGCGTCAGCGGGCGGGCGGCGAACTTCGCCGGCTTCGTCGCGGGCATCGAAGCCCTCGGTCTGACCGCCGTCGCCTACGACGCCCCCGGCCACGGCTCGTCGGGCGGTTCGACCTGCACCATCCTGGAGCACGGCGCCGTCATGACGGCGATGCAGGAGCGGTACGGCGACTTCCACGCGGTCGTCGGGCACTCCTTCGGCGGCACCTCCGCCTACCTGGCGGCCCGCCGCGGCCTGGCCACCGAGCGGATCGTCTCCATCTCCTCCGTGGCGGACTTCGGCTCGCTCCCGGACACCTTCTGCGGCCAGCTCGGGCTGCGGCCCGCCCTCGTCGGCGAACTGCGCCGGCGCTCCGAGCTGTTCTTCGAGCCCGAGCGGGACATCTGGAACCGCTTCTCCGCCGACCACCGCCCGGAGGAGATCACGGCGCGGATCCTCGTCGTCCACGACGAGAACGACCGCGAGGTCGGCGTCGACCAGGGCCGACGGCTCGCCGCGAGCTACGGCGACCGGGCGGAGCTGATGATCACGAGCAAGCTCGGGCACCGCCGGATCCTGGGCGACCCCGAGGTCATCGGCAGGGTCCTGGACTTCCTCAAGGACTGAACCGGCGGCGGGCGGCACACGCGGCGGGCCGGCACAAGCGGCGGGCCGGCGGGCGGAATCGACGAGCGCGGACGATGGGACGGAAGAGAGCGATGAGCAGCAAGCCTGGGACCACAGCCGGCCACCCGGAGCGGCACGCGCCGGCCGAACCGATCGCCGTCATCGCCATGGCCTGCCGCCTGCCGGGCGCGGCCGGCCCGCGGGACCTCTGGCGCCTCCTGCGGGACGGGGCGAGCGGCGTCGGGGACGTCCCCGCCGACCGCTGGAACGCCGAGGAGTTCTACGACCGGGAGGCGCGGCGGCCGGGCAGCGTGAACACGCGGCGCGGCGGCTTCCTCGACGACGTCGCCGGCTTCGACGCGGAGTTCTTCGGCATCTCCCCGCTGGAGGCCGAGGCGATGGACCCGCAGCAGCGGCTGGTGCTGGAGCTGGGCTGGGAGGCCTTCGAGAACGCAGGCCTGCGCCCCTCGGAGGTCCGGGGCACTGCCGCGGGTGTCTTCGTCGGCTCCATCGCCGCCGACTACGAGGCGCTGCTCGCGCAGCAGGGCCCCGAGGCGATCGGCCCGTACGCCTTCACCGGTCTGCAGCGGGCGCTCGTCGCCAACCGCCTCTCCCACACCTTCGGCCTGACCGGGCCCAGCATGACGGTGGACACCGGACAGTCGTCCTCCCTGGTCGCCGTGCACCTGGCCTGCGAGAGCCTGCGCCGCGGCGAGTCCGAACTCGCGCTCGCCGGCGGTGTGCACCTCAACCTCATCCCCGAGAGCGCGGTGCGCGCCTCGCAGTTCGGCGTGCTGTCCCCGGACGGCGAGTGCCACACCTTCGATGCCCGCGCCAACGGTTTCGTACGCGGCGAGGGCGCCGCCGTCGTCCTGCTCAAGCCGCTGGCCCGGGCGCTCGCCGACGAGGACGAGATCGTCTGCGTCGTCCACGGCAGCGCGGTCAACAACGACGGCCGCGGCGAAGGGCTCGGCGTGCCGAACCCCGACGCGCAGGGCGACGTCATCCGCGCCGCCCTGCGCCAGGCGGGTGTCGCGGCCCGCGACATCGGCTACGTCGAGCTGCACGGCACCGGCACCCCGGTGGGCGACCGGCTGGAGGCCGAGGCGCTGGGCGGTGTCTTCGCGGCCGGCCGCGAGGACGTCGGCCCGCTGCGGGTCGGCTCGGTGAAGACGAACATCGGCCACCTGGAGGGCGCGGCGGGCATCGCCGGGCTGCTCAAGGCGGCCCTCAGCGTCCGGCACGGGGAGATACCCCGCAGCCTCAACTTCGAGCGGCCGAGCGACCTCGTCCCCCTGGACCGGCTGGGGCTCACCGTCCAGCGCGACCACGGCACGTGGCCCGGCGGCAGCCGCCCCCGGCTGGCCGGGGTCAGCTCGTTCGGTGTGGGCGGCACCAACTGCCATGTGGTCATCGGCCAGGCACCGCCGCGACCGGCGGCCGCCCCGGCCGGCGAGAGGGCCGCGGGCGCCGTCGTGCCGTGGGTGCTCTCCGCCCGCAGCACCGCCGCGCTGCGCGACCAGGCCCGGGCGCTCGGCGAGCGGTTCGCCGCCGACCTGGGGCTGACGCCCGCCGACGTGTCCTACGCGCTGGCCGCGACCCGCGACCCGATGGAACACCGGGCCGTGCTCGTGGCGGGAGCGCGGGAGGGCTTCCTGGCCGGGCTGGAGGCACTGGCCGAGGGGCGCCCCGCGCCGGGCCTCTTCCGCGGACGGGTCCGCCGCCCGGCCCGTACCGTCTTCGTCTTCCCCGGCCAGGGCTCGCAGTGGGAGGGCATGGCCCTTCAGCTGATGGAGGCCTCGGATGTCTTCCGCGCGTCCATCGAGGAGTGTGCGCAAGCCCTCGCCCCCCACACCGACTGGTCGTTGACGGACGTCCTGCGGGGCGCGCCCGGGGCGCCGGGCCTGGACCGGGTGGACGTGGTCCAGCCCGTGCTGTTCTCGGTGATGGTGTCGCTGGCCGCCCTGTGGCGCGCGCACGGCGTGGAACCGGACGCGGTGGTCGGCCACTCGCAGGGGGAGATCGCCGCCGCCTGCGTGTCGGGGGCGCTGTCGCTGGCGGACGCCGCCCGGGTCGTCGCCCTGCGCAGCCGCGCCATCGTCCGCCTCGCGGGCACCGGCGGCATGATGTCGGTGGCGCTGTCCCCGCATGACCTGGAGCCGCTGCTCGCCCGGCACCCGGGCGAGCTGGCCCTGGCCGTGGTCAACGGCCCGTCGTCGGCCGTGGCCGGAGGCTCCCCGCAGGCCCTCGCCGCCCTGCGCGCGAAGTGCGAGGAGACCGGCGTCCGTACGCACACCCTCCCCGTCGACTACGCCTCGCACTCCCCGCAGGTCGAGGCCGTCGCCGACGAGGTACGCACGGCCCTGGACGGCATCCGGCCGCGCACGGCCCGGATCCCCTACTGCTCCAGCACCACCGGGGAGTTCCTGGACACCCTGGCGCTCGACGGCGGCTACTGGTACCGCAACCTGCGCGACACGGTGCGCTTCGACCGCTCCACGCGGACCCTGCTCGACGCCGGCTTCGACCTGTTCGTCGAGGTCAGCCCGCACGCCGTACTGGCCGCCGGACTCGCCGACACCCTGGAGTCCCGCCCGGCCGGGGGCGACCGCGACGTCCGTGTGGTGGGCACCCTCGCCCGCGACGAGGGCGGCCTGGACCGCTTCCTGCTGTCCCTGGCCGAGGCCCACGCGGGCGGCGCCGCGGCGGACCTGGCCGAGGTGGCCCGGGCCGCCGGGGGCCGCCGGGTGCCGCTGCCCACCTACCCCTTCCAGCGGCGCCGGCACTGGCTGCGCACCCGGCCGCGCCCCGCGGCCGCGGCCCCGGCCGGGCCGGCCGATCCGGTCGAGCAGACCGGGCAGGCCGAACCGGTGCCCGCGGCGGCAGCGTCCGCCGAGGTGTCCGGCGCGGACGCGCTGGACCTCGTACTGGGGCACGCGGCCGCGCTGCTCGGGTACGCGGACCCGGCGGACGTCGACCCGCACGGCGCCTTCCGCGACCTGGGCTTCAACTCCCTGACCCTGGTGCAGTTGCGGCGGCGCCTCGCCGAGGCCACCGGCCTGCGGCTGCCCGCCACCCTGTTCTTCGACTTCCCCACGCCCGACGCCACGGCGCGGCGGCTGCGGGAGCTGGACGGCGGCCGGGCGGACGGCCCCGCGGACGCGCCCGCCGTGCCGTCCGCGGCCGGCGCGCCGCAGGACGGCGATCCGGTCGTCATCGTGTCGATGGCCTGCCGCTACCCCGGCGGCGTCGGCTCCCCCGAGGACCTGTGGCGGCTCGTCACCGAGGGCGGCGACGCCATGTCGGACTTCCCCGCCGACCGCGGCTGGGACCTGGACGCCCTCCACGACCCCGATCCCGCCCGCCCGGGCACCACGTACGCGCGCCGGGCCGGCTTCCTCTCCGACGCGGCCCGCTTCGACGCCACCCTGTTCGGCATCAGTCCGCGCGAGGCCCTGGCCATGGACCCGCAGCAGCGGATCATGCTGGAACTGGCCTGGGAGACCTTCGAACGGGCGGGCATCGACCCGCGGTCCGTCCGCGGCCACCGCACCGGCGTGTTCGTCGGCGCCATGCCCTCCGGCTACGGCCCCCCGCTGCACGAAGCCCCCCGCAACGCCGAGGGCCACCTGCTGACGGGATCCGCGCCCAGCGTCATATCCGGCCGGATCAGCTACGTCCTCGGACTCCAGGGCCCCGCCCTGACCGTGGACACCGCCTGCTCGTCCTCGCTGGTCTCCCTGCACCTGGCCGCGCAGGCCGTCGAGCGCGGCGAGTGCGACGCGGCGCTCGCCGGAGGCGTCACCGTCATGGCCAACCCGGGCATGTTCACCGAGTTCAGCCGCCAGCGCGGACTGGCGGCCGACGGCCTGTGCAAGGCGTACTCCGCCGACGCCGACGGCACCGGCTGGAGCGAGGGCGCCGGCCTGCTGCTGCTGGAACGCCTCTCCGACGCGCGCCGCCACGGCCACCCGGTCCTCGCGGTCGTCAAGGGCACCGCCACCAACCAGGACGGCGCCAGCAACGGGCTGACCGCCCCGCACGGCCCCTCCCAGGAGCGGGTCATCCGCGCGGCCCTCGACGCCGCCGGGCTCGCCCCGCACGAGGTGGACGCGGTCGAGGGCCACGGCACGGGCACCGTGCTCGGCGACCCGATCGAGGCCGCGGCGCTGCTGGCCACCTACGGCCGGGACCGGCCGGGCGACTCCCCGCTGTGGCTGGGCTCCCTCAAGTCCAACATCGGCCACACCCAGGCGGCGGCCGGGGTCGGCGGTGTGATCAAGACCGTCCTCGCGATGCGCCACGGCCTGCTGCCGCGCACCCTGCACGCCGAGTCCCCCTCACCGCACGTCGACTGGTCGTCGGGCGCCGTACGGCTGTTGCAGGAGCACCGGCCCTGGCCGGCGGCGGCCGCCCCGCGCCGGGCCGCGGTCTCCTCCTTCGGCATCAGCGGCACCAACGCGCACGTGGTCGTCGAGGAGCCGCCCGCCCCGGCGGCCGCGGCCGAACCGGCGGCCGCCCCGGCACCGGTCGGCGGACCCGTCGCCTGGCCGCTGTCGGCCGCCGACGAGGACGCGCTGCGCGCCACCGCGGCCCGACTGCGGGACGCGGTGGCCGGCGGACAGCCGCCCGCGCCGGCCGACATCGGCCACTC
The DNA here is from genome assembly GCF_001941845.1 of Streptomyces sp. TN58. Classification (NCBI taxonomy): domain Bacteria; kingdom Bacillati; phylum Actinomycetota; class Actinomycetes; order Kitasatosporales; family Streptomycetaceae; genus Streptomyces; species Streptomyces sp. TN58. The sequence continues at coordinate 3,126,558 of NZ_CP018870.1, forward strand.
CCTGGCCACCGGACGCGCCGACCTGGCGCACCGCGCGGTCGTCCTCGCGACCGGCCACGAGGAGTTCACCGAGGCGCTGACCGCCCTCGCGGACGGCACGGCGACCCCGTCCGTCCACCGGGGCACCGCCGCCTCGGCACCCGGCCGGCTCGCCTTCCTCTTCACCGGGCAGGGCAGCCAGCGCCCCGGGATGGGCCGCGAACTGTACGGGGCGTTCCCGGTGTTCGCCCGTGCGCTCGACGAGGTGTGCCGACACCTCGACGGCCTGCTCGAAGGCTCCCTGCGCACCGTGATGTTCGCCCCCGAGGGCACCGCCGAGGCCGCCCTGCTGGACCGTACCCAGTGGACGCAGCCGGCCCTGTTCGCCTTCGAGGTCGCCCTCTTCCGGCTGGTCGAGGCGTGGGGCCTGCGCCCCGACCGGCTGCTCGGGCACTCCGTCGGCGAGCTCGCCGCCGCCCACGTGGCGGGGGTGCTGTCCCTGCCCGACGCCTGCGCGCTGGTCGCGGCCCGGGCCCGGCTGATGGGTGCGCTGCCGGAGGGCGGGGCCATGGCCGCGCTGCACGCGCCGGAGGAGGAGGTGCTCGGCCTGCTCGCCGGGCACGAGGACGTCGCGGGCGTCGCCGCCGTCAACGGCCCCCGCTCGGTCGTGGTGTCCGGGGCCGAGGACGTCGTACGGGAGATCCTGGACCGCTGCCGGGAGTCGGGCCGGCGCGGCAGGCTCCTCAACGTCAGCCACGCCTTCCACTCGCCGCTCATGGAGCCGATGCTGGAGCGGTTCGCCGCCGTCGCCCGGTCGGTGGCCTACCGGGCGCCGCGGATCCCCGTGGTGTCGTACCGCACCGGGCGGCCGGTGTCCGCCGCCGAGCTGTGCACCGCCGAGTACTGGGTGGAGCACGTCCGCCTGCCGGTGCGCTTCCTCGACGGGATGACCGCGCTCGCCGGGGACGGCGTACGGGCCTGCCTGGAACTGGGTCCCGACGGCGTGCTCGGCGCGATGGCCCGCGCGTGCCTGGCCGAGCCGGGGGCGACCGTACTGGCCGCGGCGGCCCGGCGGGGACGGCCGGAGCCGGACACGCTCCTCGGCGCGCTCGCCGAACTGCACGTGCGCGGCACGACGGTGGCCTGGGACCGGGTACTGGCCGGGCGCGGGGCGCGCCGGGTGGACCTGCCGGCCTATCCCTTCCGGGGTTCCGCGTACTGGCTGCCGCTGCCCGGTCCGGCCGGCGGCGGCCTGGCCGCGGCGGGCATCGGGCGCAGCGGCCACCCGCTGCTCGGCGCGGAGATCGAACTGCCGGGACAGGACGGCCTGTTGTTCACCTCGCGGCTGTCGACGGAGAGCCACCCGTGGCTCGCGGACCACGTCGTGCAGGGGACGGTCCTGGCGCCCGGTACCGCCTTCGTCGAGATCGCCCTGCAGGCCGGGGCCGCCGTCGGCGCCGCGGGAATCGCCGAGCTGGTGCTGCGGCGCCCGCTCGCGCTGGGCGCGGGCACCGCGGTGGACTTGCGCTGCCAGGTCGGGGCCGCCGGCCCGGACGGCACGCGCAGCGTCACGGTGCACTCCCGTCCGGCCGGTGCGGACCGCGGGGAGCCGTGGACCGACCACGCCGGCGGCCTGCTGCTGGGGCCGGAGGAGCCCGCGGCGCGGGAGGAGCGGGTGACCGTTCCGGCGGCGCCGGTGGACGCGGGCGAGGGGCACGGGCTCCCGGACGGCACGTACGAGCGGCTGGCCGGCCTGGGGTTCGCCTACGGGCCGGGCTTCCGGGGGCTGCGGTCGATGGGGCGCACCGGCGGAGCGCTGTGGGCCGAGGTGGCGCTGCCCGAAGGGCAGCGGCATGCGGCGGCCGCCTTCGCGGCGCACCCGGCGCTGCTGGACGCCGCGCTGCACCCCTTCCTGGTGGACGGTCTGGACTCGGGCGGCGGGGAGGTCCTGCTGCCCTTCGTGTGGCGCGGTGTACGGGTGCACAGCCCCGGAGCCGGGGCGGCCCGGGTGCGGCTGGAGCCGGGACCGGGTGCGGGCACGTTCGCGCTGGAGCTGGCGGACGGCGGGGGCCGGCCGGTCCTGACGGCGGAGTCCGTGGTGTTCCGCGCCCGTCCGGCCGGGAACGACCCGGCGGCGGCCCTGCTCGTACCCGACTGGTCGCCGGCGTCGGAGCCGGTGTCGGGGTCGGAGGCGGAGTCGGGGTCGGAGCCTGCGGTGGGCGGGCGGTGGGCGGTGCTGGGATCCGACAGCCTGGGGCTGGCCACGGCGTTCAAGGCACGGGACGTCGCGGTGACCACGTTCGTGGACCTGCTCGCCCTGGACGGCGGGCTGGGCGCGGCGCGGGAGGTCCCGGACGTCGTGTTCGTCACCGCCCGCGGTGAGGCCCCGGACACCGCGGACGCGACCCGCTCCGCCGCCCAGCGCACCCTGCTGCTGCTCCAGGAGTGGCTGACCGACACCCGCCTCGGCGACAGCAGGCTGGTCTTCGTCACCTCCGGCGCCGTCGCCGCGACGGCCGCGGACGAGGTCTGCGACCTGGCCGGCGCCGCCCTGTGGGGGCTGGTGCGCAGCGCGCAGACCGAGCACCCCGGCCGGTTCGTCCTGGTCGACGTGGCCGCGGACGAGGACGTCGACGGGCGGGCCCTGGCCTCGGTGGTGGCATCCGGGGCGCCGCAGTCCGCGATCCGGGCGGGCACCGTACTGCACCCGGCCCTCACCCGGGCCGTCGCCGTCGCCGGCGGTGGCACCGGTGGTGGCGGACTGGAGGCGGCCGGAACGGCCTGGGGCGGGCACGGCACGGTGCTGGTCACCGGCGGCACCGGCGCCCTCGGCGCCCTGCTGGCCGAGCACCTGGTGCGCCGTCACGGCGTACGGGACCTGCTGCTGCTCAGCCGGAGCGGGCCGCAGGCTCCGGGCGCGGGGCGGCTCGTCGCCGCTCTGGCGGAGCTGGGGGCGTCGGCCACCGTCGTGGCCTGCGACGCCTCGGACGCGGAGGCGCTGGCAGCCGTACTGGCCGGTGTACCGGCCGACCGGCCGCTGACGGCCGTGGTGCACGCGGCGGGGATCACCGACGACTCGACGGTCGCGGGGCTCACGCCGCGCCGGCTGGAGCGGGTGCTGGAGGCCAAGTCCGCGGCCGCGCTGAACCTGCACCGGCTGACGGAGGGTGCGCCGCTGCGGGCGTTCGTGCTGTTCTCCTCCGTCATGGGCCTGCTGGGCGGCGCCGGACAGGCCAACTATGCGGCCGCCAATGCCCAGTTGGACGCGCTCGCCCGGCACCGGCGGGATCTCGGCCTGCCGGGTCTGTCCCTGGCCTGGGGGCTGTGGGGCGGCGCGGGGATGGGGGGCCGGCTCGGGGCGGCGGACCTGGCCCGTATGGCCCGGACGGGCCTGGCGCCGCTCTCGGCGGAGCAGGGCCTGGAGCTGTTCGACGCGGCCTGCGCGGGCGACGAGGCGGTCGTCGCGCCGGTCGCCCTGGCACCCCAGGCGCTGCGGGGTGACGGGCGCCGGCTTCCGGCGCTGCTGCGGGGCCTCGCCCGGGGCGGCGGGGCCCCGGCGGGGACCGCGGCGGCGGGGGCGGATTCCCCGCGTGAGGCGCTGCGCGGGCTGCCGCCGGCGGAGCGGCGGGCGGAACTCGTGGAGGTGGTGCGCCGCCTGGTCGCCGAGGTCCTGGGGCACGCCGGCGCGGAGGCGGTGGCCGCGGACCGCGACTTCTGGGAGCTGGGCCTGGACTCGCTCACCGCGCTGGAGCTGACCGGCAGGCTCGGTTCCGAGGCGGGGGTGCGACTGGGCGCGACGGCTGCCTTCGACCACCCGACGGCCCTGGCCCTGGCCGACCACCTGGGCGCCGAGATGGACGGGGCCTGAGAGACGGGCCGGTTCGACGGGGCCTGACAGACGGCCGCCGCCGTGGGGGTGTCCCCCGCGGCGGCGGCCGGTGCGGCGTGCGGGGGGTCAGTGCGCGAGGGCCTCGCGCAGGGTGTCCACGACCGCGCCGCGGTGTGCGTCGGCGAGGAGGAAGAAGTGGTCCCCGTCGAAGCGGCGGACCCGGCAGGGCCCGGTGGTGTGGTCGGCCCAGCCGTCCAGGGGCTCGTGCGGGACGAGCGGATCGGCCGTGCCGCCCAGGACGTACAGGGGCACGTCGAGGCGTATGTCCTCGAACCCTGCGGCCGCTTCCCGGCTGAGGTCGATGTCGGCGCGCAGGACGCGCGTGACGTGGGCGAGCATCTCCGGGTCCTGCATGACCCACTCGGGTGTGCCCCCGCCGTCGCGCAGCAGCCGTACCGCGTCCTCCTCGGTGCTGGTGGCGTGCGCCCGGCGCGTGGTCCGGCCGGGTACCTGCCCGCTGACGACGGCGGCGCGGCAGTGCGGGCCGAGGAGGTGCGCGGCGCGGGTGGCCAGGAGCGCCCCGAGGCTGTGGCCGAAGACCACGGTGGGCAGCGGGTCCCGGCCCAGCACCTCGTCGGTGACGGAGTCGACGACCTCGCCGAGGCGGCAGCCGGGGGTCTCGCCGAAGCGGCGCTCCCTCCCGGGCAGCGACAGCCCGAGCACTTCGACGTCGTCGGGGAGTGGTTCGACGAGGGGGAAGAGGGTGTTGGGGCCGGCTCCGGAGTGTGGGAACACCAGCAGGCGCAGCCGGGGCGCGACTGCCGCCTCCTGCAGCCGCAGCAGCGGCCACCAGGGGGCGGTGGAGGAGGACTTCACGGTGGTCACGTCGTCCGTCCCGGTCACGGGCAGTGGATGATCTGGCCGGCGTAGGACAGGCCGCCGCCGAACGCGAAGAGCAGTACGGGTGATCCCTTCTCGATCTCGCCGCGCTCGACGAGCTTGGAGAGCGCGAGCGGGATGCTGGCGGCGGAGGTGTTGCCCGAGTCCACGACGTCCTTGGCGACGACGGCGTTGACGGCGCCGATCTTGCGGGCCAGCGGTTCGATGATCCGCAGGTTGGCCTGGTGCAGGACGACGCCGCCCAGGTCCTCGGGCTTGATCCCGGCCCGCTCGCACACCTGGAGCGCGACCTTCGGCAGGGCGGTGGTGGCCCAGCGGTACACCGACTGCCCTTCCTGGGAGAAGGTGTGGGTCGGCGCCTCGATGCGCACGGCGTGCCCCATCTCGGGTACGGATCCCCACACGACCGGGCTGATGAGGGGCTCCTCGGAGGCGGCCACGACGGCCGCTCCGGCTCCGTCGCCGACGAGCACGCAGGTGGTGCGGTCGGTCCAGTCGGCGAAGTCCGTGAGCTTCTCCACACCGATGACCAGGGCCTTGGTGGCGGAGCCGGTCCGGATGCTCTGGTCCGCCAGCGCCATTGCGTGTGGAAATCCCGAACAGGCCGTGTTCACGTCGATCGCGGCCGGGGCCTTCGCGCCGACGGCCGCGGCGACGCGGGCCGCCATGTTGGGAGAGCGGTCCTGCGCCGTGCAGGTGGCGACGATGACGAAATCTATGTCCGCTCCGGTCAGGCCCGCATTAGCCAGGGCGTTTGCAGCGGCCTTTGCTGCCATGTCCGAAACCGACTCGTCATCGGCGGCCACCCGGCGGGTCTTGATCCCGACCCGGCTCTGAATCCACTCGTCACTGGTCTCGACCATCTGCTCCAGATCGGCGTTGGTCAAAACTTTTGACGGCTGATAGTGCCCGAAGGAAAGGACGCGGGACCCGACCATCAGTGATTCTCCTCGTTCCGTGGACCCTGACCCGGATCCGGATTGCCCAACGGTCACCCTATGCAGCGGGCCGACCGCACCTCATGCGGCGTTCACGCCCACCAGCTGATCCGCGCCACAGTCGTCCAGGGACGGGGCATGGGTCAAGATCGCGTGCTGAAGTCGCTGCAGGCGGGGGGCGGGCTCGATGCCGTGGTCCTCGACCAGGTTCCGCCTGACCCTGCTGTACGTCGCCAGCGCCTCGGCGGTCCGCCCGCTGCGGTACAGCGCCACCATCAGGTAGGCGAACAGGTTCTCCCACGTCGACCGGTCGTCGAGCAGCGCGTATATCTCGCCGACGAGGGCCTTGTGGTTTCCGAGTTCGAGTTCGAGCTCGAAACGCTGCTCGTACGCGAAGGAACGGCGCTCGTCGAGCCGGCGCCCGAGGGATTCGAATGCCGGAATTCCGCGCAGATCCTCCAGGGCCTGCCCGCGCCACAACGAAATGGCCTGCTCGAATGTTTTCGAAGCCTTTTCCCGCTCGCCCTGCCTGCGGAATTCCCGGGCCGACGCGAGCAGCCGGTCGAATTCATAGACGTCGAGATCGCATCCGACGAGGCGGAGTTTGTATCCGGGCGGCTGCGTGGTGATGAGGGCGGCTGCGTCGAGGTCGAGGCTCTGGAGGTGCTTGCGCAGCTTGGACACGTAGACGTGCAGGGCGGTGGAGGCGGTCTGCGGAGGCGCACCCGACCACAGGGCCTCGATGAGCCGGCCGGAGGACACGGCCTCGCCGTGGTGGGCGCAGAGATAGGCGAGCAGGGAGCGGAGCTTGAGCGCTCTCGGCGAAACCTGAACCCCTTCCGCTGTCTCTATCTCAACCGGTCCGAGCACTTGGAACTTCACGGTATTCCCCCTGGTAGATCTCTGCGCCACGAAGGGGATGCGAACAACCGGCCTGCATGTGCAGCCCCCCTCCGCACCCCTAGATCTTTCATGGGGTACCTAGATCGAGTCAAGCAGCTCATCTCTCTTCTGAGCAACCTTTGAGGTGTCGAGAGGGAATCTCCGCATTGCGAACGCTCCACACGAATCGGTCACATTTCACACTCATCCGAGATGACCTGATTCCGTTTCTCCGCCACCCCGGAACAGCCATTTCCCGCCACTCGAACCAAGCATTCAAGCCAAATACAAACGGCTCGAAAGCGACCTGCCGCGTGACCTCCATACCGCCACAAAACGGGCATCCGATGCCACGGCTACCTCACCGCCGCCCCAGATCCCGCCACGTCCGACCGAGCGCGTAACACCTCGGCCACGCCGACGCCGGGTTCACCCCGCGCACCGACCCGGCTGCCCAGCACTCCGCCCCGACCCCCACACGGGGGCCGGGGCGGAGTGGCGTACGTCCGTACGGCTCAGGTGCGCCCGGCGCCGGTGAGGGTGGCCTCCGCCTCGGCCTCGGCCGGAGCGCCCGACCGCGGGCCGGGGACGGGGGCCGGGCTCACCGGACGGCGGCGCTCCACCGCCTTCTGTACGCGACGGCCGAGCCGCTGCATCGGCATCTCGACCAGTCGGTACATCAGGTGGCTGACGGCCACCACGACACCGAGGAAGATCGCCGTCCAGGCGATCTTGCCGAGGGTCGAGGACGGCTGCGGCGGAATCCCCAGCAGCGGTTCGATGGTGCGCAGCAGCGGGATGTGCAGCAGGTACACGGAGAAGCTGATCGCGCCGAGCCAGGTCAGCACCTTCGGGAAGCGCCGCTCCCGCAGGAGGAAGCCGACGCCGAAGAGCGCCCAGGCGGCGAGGTAGGCGACGGACCAGGCCTTCCAGCCGGAGGACCAGGTCAGGTCCAGAACCGCGCCGTGGTTGTACAGCCGGCCCACCAGAGCACCGGCGACGATCACGAACCCGCAGGCGAGGAGGGCCGGAATCCGGGCGAGCTGCCCGTGCTGGGCGCGGTAGACGACGGTCCCGGCGAACATGGTCGCGAAGATCATCCAGGTCTCGAAGGCGGGGGCCCTGCTGTTCAGCGTGACCAGCACCAGACCGACCGCGCCGAGCAGCAGGGCGCCTGCCCCGGTCAGCCTGCGGTTGCCGCTGAGCACTCCGGCGAGTCCCGCGAGCACGAGCGGCGTCACGATGAGGAGGAGCTTGCGGGTCGAGCCGAGTTCCGTGTTCAGGATGTGGGTTCCGACGGCCGTACCGGCCAGCAGCGCCACACCGGCCAGGCCCACGGAGATCGGGCCGCTGTGCCGGTGGAGGCCCCGGGTGAACAGGGCGGTGACGAGGAAGTAGAAGACCATCTCGTAGCAGAGCGTCCAGGTGACGTTCATGCCGTTGATCACGCCGAGCAGGTCCTGGAGCATCAGGCCGTTCGCCACCAGCGAGGCCGGGTTGTCGCCGGTGCGCAGCAGCTCGACCGAGTCGTCGCCGTCCGGAAGCATCATCATCGAGAGGACGAAGGCGGCGATCAGGGCCGGGTAGATCCGGAAGATCCGCCCGATCCAGAAGGCACGGACGTCGCCCCGCCGCTCCAGGGAGGCCGGGATGATGTAGCCGCTGACGATGAAGAAGAGCATGACGCCGAACAGGCCCATGTCGAAGCTCCGCCAGATCGCGCCCCCGAAGGGCAGCATCCGCAGCACGTCGAAGTGGTGCAGTGCCACGACCAGGGCGGCGATGCCGCGCAGCGCGTCCAGCCAGCCGAGCCGGGCCGCCGGCGCGCCGGCGGCCTTGGGCGCGGCCGACGCCTCGGACGTCCGCCGGGTGAGTTGGGGTATGAGCTTCACCGCAGGGACGATATCCGACGCCCGACAGCGGGCTGCCACGTGTGGGCCGGCATCGCGGGCCGACCGGTGTCGGCCCCAGGTCCCCGCCGCCGGGTCGCTCAGTCGGAGGAGCCGAACGCGGTGGCCACGTTCTCGCCGGCCCAGCCGGCCGGAATGCGCCAGATGACATGGACGCGGAAGACGTCACGGATCGTGTCCGCGGTCCAGTCCTCGGCGGGCGGCTCGGACAGGACGAGGAAGAGCCCGTCGGCCGGCGTGGACAGCGTGTGGTTGATTTCGAGCAGCCTGGTCGCGCCCGACCGCAGGTCCGCGTAGCCGGAGCGGCCCGCGCCCAGCGCCTCGTAGAGGAAGAGGCCCTGCGGGGTGGCGCAGCTGACGTCCACGACCGGCGAGTCGGCCGGCTGGAGGTCCGCCCAGAGCAGCGACGCCTTCAGCTCGTGGCGCACCGCTTCGTGCTTGCGGCACGCGCGGTCGGTCGCGGCGGCGGCCTCCAGTGCGCGGAGGAAGCCGTCCTTCGTGGCCGCGGCCGGCGTTGCGGTGCGGCGGGTGGTGGTGTCCGCGGTGGTCATCTGCGCTTCTTCCTTCGGTTCGGGTTGCGTCGTGGCGGCGGGCACCGCTGCGGTGGAGGTCGGCGCCGCGGCCGTGCCGAAGCGCTCCGCGAGCTCCCGCCGCGCTGCCGCGAGGGGGCCCGCCCAGCCGGAAGCGGCGAGCGCAGCCGCGAGCCGGCCCCGGTCGAACGTGCCGTCCTTGAGCGCACGGTTCGTCGTCGCGGCGAGATCGCGGAGAGCTCCGAGCCGTTCCCTGTCCGGATCGCCGAACAGGTGGAGTACGTCGACCCAGTCGGCCTGGTCCCGTCGGAGGATGCGGTTGGCCATCCCCTGGAGTTCGGAGAGCCGGATCCGGGCCTCGGGCACGTCGCCGTCGCTCTCGGCCAGTTCTGCCAGCACGTCGACTGCCGCGAGGTAGCGCCCTGCCATCCGCTCCGAGACGGGCGAGCGACCGCGCTGGTCGGCGGCGAGCACCGTCTGCGTCGTCTCGTTCGCGAACACCCAGCAGTCCAGCTTCTCGCCCCGTACCGGCGGAGCCGTCCCATGGCGGACGGTGAGCACCAGCGGCCGGTCGATCACCGGGGACAGGGGCCTGACCTTGTAGCGGCCTCCCGGAGCCCGGTCCACGACCTCGACCCGGACCTCGCTGCCGATCCGGGGGAGCCCTGCGGTGCCCGCGCCTTCCGGCCGGCCGGCGGGCCCGGTCGGCGCCTGGGCGTCCCCGACGCCAGTACCGGCGCCGGCACCGGTGAGCGCGTCCGGCAGCGGCGCGGTGTGCAGGACGGTCAGGCTCTGGGTGCTGCGGGTGAGGGCCACGTACAACTGGCGGAGCCCGGCGGGACCGCGGTCGGCGATGGTGGCGGGTTCGACGACCAGGACGTGGTCGTACTCCATTCCCTTGGCCTGGGTGGCGGCCAGCACGTGCACGGCCCGGCGGTCCTGCTCCGCGATGTCGCCGCCCCCGTCGATCCGGCGGCTGATGGCGTCCAGCCAGTCCGAGTCGTCGGGGACGAGGACGGCCACGGAGCGCGGTGTGCTCCCGTCGCTGGTGTGCACGAGGCGCGCCACGTGGGCGACGGTGTCGTCGAGCAGCTTCCACGGCTCGGTCGCCACGGTCCGTACGGCGTCCGCCCCCGCCTCACGGACCGCCCGCGGATACGGCAGGGCCGGGGCGATCACCCGGGCGAGCGGGGCGACGAAGTCCATGATCTCGGCGGGGACGCGGTAGCTGGTGTCGAGCGGGGCGACGCTCCAGTCGCCGTGATCGGAGAGGAGCGCGCCGAGCAGGTCCCAGCTCGTGGGGATGTGGGCGCCCGTCGCCTGCGCGAGGTCGCCGAGGACGGTCATGGAGCCGCCCACGGCGCAGCGCCGCCGCAGGGAGCGGGCCTGCATGGGCGTGAGGTCCTGTGCCTCGTCGACGACGATGTGCCCGTAGCGCGGCGGGGTGTCGCCGCTGATCAGCACGCCGAGTTCTTCGAGGCAGACGTGGTCCTCAAGGGTCCACGGATCGGCGTCGGCGCTGACGGCGCGGGCGCGCAGCAGGGACGCCTGCTCGTCCTCGTCGAGGATGCCGTCGGCGCAGGTCCGCAGCAGGTCGGCCGAGTCGTAGAGGCTGCGCAGGGCCTCTCGGGGGCCGGGGGACGGCCAGACGCGTTCGACGAGGCGCTCGACCCGGCGGTTGCGTTCCAGGTCGCGGCGGATGTTGCCGGCCTGCCCGCGGCGCGGCGCGATGTCGGCGAGCTCCTGGAGGAGGCGGTCGACGAAGAGCCCGCGCAGGCGCTCGCGCCGCTCCCGGAAGGGGCCGTCGCCGGCGTGGGCGCGGTCGAGGAGGGCGAGCACCTCGGACTTGGGTACGCGCAGGGTCGTACTGCCCGCGGTGACGACGACGGCGGGTTCGTCGCCCTCGAAGGAGGGAGCGACGGTGAGGGCGTCGAGGGCGTCGGGACGGTAGTCGCTCTCGACGCGGCGCCGCAGCACGGCCGCCATGCGGTCGTCCGACTTCACCAGGCGCGCCTTCGGGGAGTCGGTGCCGAGGATCTCGCCCTCCCACAGCCGGTCCAGTTGGACGGCGTTGACGTCGCGGGTGCCGAGGGTGGGGAGGACCTGTCCGACGTAGTCGAGGAACCGCTGGTGGGGGCCGATGACGAGGATGTCCTGGGCTTTGAAGTGCTCGTTGTTGACGAGCCAGGTAACGCGGTGGAGGCCGACCGCCGACTTGCCGGTACCGGGGCCGCCCTGCACGACGAGGATGTCCGAGGGCGAGCCGGTGACCAGCTCCATCTGGTCACGCCGGATGGTCTCGACGATGTCGCGCATCCGTCCGCCGCGCGACCGCTGGAGTTCGCGCAGCAGGAAGTCGTCCGGCTGGAGGGCCTTGCGCCGCTGCCGCCGGACGACGTCGCCGGGGCTGGGCGCCGCCGTACGCTCCGGGGCGCGGCGCGCGTCCGCTTCCTCCGCTTCCCCCGCCGCGTCGTCGTCGGGGGCCCGCCGGGGCTCGGGCACGGCGGCGGGCACGGGCTCCGGCACGGCGGCGGCATCGGGTACGGACGAAGGCGCGGGAGCGGGCGTCGGCACGGGAGCGGGCACGGTCTCAGGCGTCGCCGGGGAGATCTCGTCGAAGTAGCTCTCCACGATCCGCTGCACGCAGCGGAGTTGACGACGCAGGACCACCTCGCCCGGCTCCTCGGGCCGGGTCTCGATCCACCGCTTCGCCAGGGGGCTGGTCCACAGCAGGACCACCGGATCGTGCTTGGCGTCGTGCACACCGCGCCGCCCGATGTACCACGGCCGGGGAGCCTCACCCGGGTCCTCCGGGGCGTCTACGCGGGAGAAGACCAGGGCTTCGTCGCCGAGCCCTCCGTACGCCTCCGCACGAGCCTCCGCCTCGGCCCGGTTGGCGATCCCGTCCTTGCCGCTCGCCGAGGCCGTCGCGGCCGAAGTCCCGTTCAGCTCGGCCAGTTTCGCGGTGTAGCAGTCGTACGCGTGGTCCACCGCCCGCTGCTCGCCGGCGAGGATCTCGTCCCGAGTGGTGGTGCTCATGTGCGTCCTCCCTGCGGTGCCGGGGGACACCGCCACGGGCGTGCGCCCGTGCCCCGCTGAAACAACTATCAGAAACCGGACGGTAACGAACGGTCAGTGGATCAGTTCCCGGTCGGGAACCCGGACGAGGCACCGCCCCCGGTCCACCGGCCCCGTACCTGCCCGTATGCGCGTACGAGCCGTTCGAACGGTCCCGGGGCCGGACCCGCTCCACCGCCGCGAAGGCGCGCCGGCCCTTCCCCGGCGCGGGGCCGGCGCCGCGATCACCGACCCGACCCGCTCCCACGGCAATCCGGGCGACCGCCACCAGCACGATCCGCTAGGCTGTCAGCGGTCACACGGCGGTTCTCGCCGAGGCCCCCGCCTTCGTAGCTCAGGGGATAGAGCACGGCTCTCCTAAAGCCGGTGTCGCAGGTTCGAATCCTGCCGAGGGCACAGTCGAGGACCCCCTGCCGGTGAACGGCAGGGGGTCCTCTGCGCGTTCGTCGCGTTCGTCGCGTTGTGCCGGGCTTCAGCGGGCGCGGCTCGTGCAGGGGCCGGGGGCCGGGGGCGTGTCCCGGCGGGCGTCGTCCCGGTCGGGGTGGGGTTCGGGCGCCGGGGGTGAGACGGGGCCCGGGAGCACGACGCGGGCCTCGGCGCCGCCCTCCGGCCGGTTGCGGAAGGCGAGGGCGGCGCCGAGGACCCGGGCCTGGCCGACGGCGATGGTCAGGCCCAGTCCGTGGCCCTTGTTCGTGCCCTCCGTGCGGAAGCGCTGCGGGCCGGTCGTGATCAGGTACTCCGGATAGCCCGGCCCGGCGTCCGTCACCGTCAGGACCGGGCCGTCCACCGTGACCGTGACCGGCGCTGCGCCGTGGCTGTGCGCGTTGGCGACGAGGTTGCCCAGGATCCGCTCCAGGCGGCGCCGGTCGGTCTCCACCCGCGGCGAGGAGAGCACCCGCAGGGCGGTGTCGGTGCCGGACGCGCGGATCGTGCGGGCCGCCAGGTCGGCCAGGTCGTACGAGTCCAGCTCCACGCGCTCGCTGCGCGTCTCCAGCCGGGAGATCTCCAGCAGGTCCTCGGTGAGCGAGCGCATCGCCTGGACCCGGTCCCGTACGAGTTCGGCCGGGCGGCCCGGCGGCAGGAGCTCGGCGGCCGCGTTCAGGCCGGTCAGCGGGGTGCGGAGCTCGTGGGCGACGTCCGCCGTGAACCGCTGTTCCGCCTCCAGCTTGCCCTGGAGGGACGAGGCCATGGTGTCCAGGGCCCGGGAGACCGCCGCGACCTCGTCCTTGTTGCGGGGCCTGTCCGCGACCCGGGCGTCCAGGTCGCCGGCGCTGATCCGGCGGGCCACCTGCGCGGTCACGTGCAGGCGCCGGGTGATCCGGGTGACGCCGGCCGCCCCGATGAGCAGGGTGGCGCCGATGGCGAGTCCCGAGGAGCCGAGGATGGCCCGGTCGAGGTCCTCGATGGTGCGCTCGGCCCCGCGGAAGTCCACGAAGACGGCGATCGCGCTGCCGTGCTCGGCGGGCGCTGCCGCCCACATCACAGGGCGCCCGCGGTGACTGCCCACGGTCGTGCCGCGCTTGCCGGCCAGCGCGAGGGCGCGCAGCTCGGGCGGGAGGCCCGAGGGGTCGATGCCCTCGCCGCGCGGCATGCGTGCGCCGTCCTCGTACGCCTCGATGGACCGCTCCAGCTTCAGCAGCGCCTTCTCGCGCGCCGTGCCCACGGTCTGGCGGGTCATGGCGCCGTGCACGAGGCAGCCGAGCAGGGCGGCGAGGCCGCAGCACATCAGGGTGATGAAGACCGTGGCCTTCCAGGTCAGGGTCGAGGTCCAGGCGGGCAGCCGCGGGCGCGGCCGCAGCCGCGCTCTGCGCTGCATTTCGTTCATGGTCAGGTCACGGTAATGCGCCCGCCCTGGCGGGCGACCGGCGGGATCCGGCCGGATCCCGCGAGATCCAGCCGGATCGCGGCCGGCCCCGCGGGCGGTGTGCGCGCCGGTGCGGGCGTCCGCGGGGGCGGGAGCCGAACGCCACCGAGGCCGCGGCCGGGACCGGCACAGGGGTCGCGGCCGGGAACGGAACCGGAAACGGAAGTGGAAACCGAGGTGGAAACGGAACCGGAACCGGCACCGGCACCGGCACCGGCACCGGCACCGGCACCGGCACCGGGAGGATAGGGGGACGGGCAGCCGGCCCGGAACAGGGCCCGGAGCAGGGCCCGGAACAGGGGCGCAACGGGAAGTCCCCGCGGGCGCCGGAAGCCCGCACGCCGCCGGGAAGGGCGTCAGGCCGCACGAAGCCCTCCCGGCCTGAGCCGGAAGGGCCGCGCCACCACGTGTGCGCCTTCCCGCGAGGGATCAGCTCAGGCCACTGCTGCGTTCGCCGATGCGGTCGCCCTGCGGAGTGCCGGCCCGCTTGAGCGCGGCCTTCGTGTGCAGTCCGCCCTTGACCTTGCTCCGTACAGGACCGTCGAAGCCGTGACCCGGGGAGCGCGGCGGCTGTGAAGCCGACTCCTGCGCCTTGGCGATGGCCGCCCGGACGTCCCGCTTCTGCTCTTTGTTCATCCCGTCGTCAACTCCCTCAGGAAGCACCCAATCGGACTACTGGGATCGTATGCAGATATACGGAGCAACGCACCCGGACCGGAACGTAAAGAATTCGGTCACCCGCACGCGACCGGCGGTCACCGGCTCAAGGAGTCGAGCCGGTCGCAGGGGCAGGGCTCTCCGGCACCCCCACCGTCGCCTCGATGACCTCCTCGGGACAGGGCGTGCCGCGGGGCAGCTGGTACTTGGCCGCCACCCGGTACTCCCCCGGCGCCGGCACCAGCAGCTCCGTCCACACGTCGCCCTCGGCGTCCGGCACCGCCTTGAACAGGCATCCGGCGGTGTTCGCGAACTCCTTCGGCACGGCCCCCCGCGCCTTCGAGTCCGCGGTCTCCTGCGGCGGCGGCACCGGCTTGCCGGCCCCGTCCACCAGCCCCAGCCACGGCGAGTGCGGGATCCGCACCAGCACCCGGCCCGCCTGCCTGACGTCGACGACGAGCTGGTCGGCGCCCGCCCGCACCACGGTCGCGGGTCCCGCCACCAGGTTCGTCGGATCGTCGACCTTGAAGAGCTGCCAGTTCGCGTCGCCCCACACCTGCTTCAGGTACGGGAGACCCGCCCGCACCAGCTTCGCCTCGTCCTCCCCGCCCGAATCGGGTTTGTCGGCCGGCAGCACCACGTAGTGCACGGCCCAGCGCTCCAGCCAGGCCCGGTAGCTGTCGGCGCTGAGCGTGTCGTCGTAGAAGAGCGGGTTGCGCTCCAGGTCGGCCTGCCGGTTCCAGCCGCGCGCGAGGTTCACGTACGAGGGGAAGGCGGAGGACTCGCGGTGGCTGCTGACGGGGACCACCTCGACCCGGCCGCGGTCGGCGCCCGCCTTCTGGAGCTGGTCCACGAGCGGGGCCAGCTCGCGGTTCCAGGCGGCCACCGGGGTGGTGCGGACGATGTCCGTGATGCTGTTGGTGGTGATCCAGGCGTTCAGGCCGACGAACGCCAGCAGCACCCCGTACCAGCGCCGCGACCGCGGGACCTCGTACGGGAGGGCCGCGAGCAGCACGGCGCCGCCGAAGAGCATCACCATCCTGGTGACGTTCGAGCCGACCTGGGAGTCGATCACCCAGGTCAGGAAGACCCCGAGGGCGTAGACGGCGGCGGCGATCCGTACCGTCTTCCAGCGCCGCGGCACCAGGAAGAAGATCAGCAGCCCGAACACGAACGGCAGCCCGGCCGAACCGATCTTCATCGGCTGCGTCCCGGAGAAGGGGAAGAGCCAGGCCGACAGCCCGACAACGGCCACCGGGGCCAGCCCCAGCGCGTACGCACCCGGGCGCCGCCGGCTCAGGAACAGCGCGGCCGCGACCACCCCGAGGAAGAGGCCCGCGACGGGGCTGGCGGCGGTCGCGAGCCCGGCGAGCGGGGCCGCCACCGCGGCCTTGCCCCAGCGCCGGTGCGCCCACTTGCGGGGCCAGCAGAAGACCGCCGCGACCGCGCCGAGGGCGAACATGGCGCCGAGCCCGAAGGTCACCCGGCCCGAGAGCGCGTTGCAGAACAGCCCGTACGCCCCGGCCAGGGCGGGCCACACCGGCTCCCGCACGGCCCCGCGGCAGCGGGTCAGGATCAGGGCGAGCAACCCGGCCGAGACGGTGCCCGCGATCATCATCGTGGTCCGTACGCCGAGCATGTGCATGAGGTACGGGGACACCACGCTGTACGAGACGGGGTGCATGCCGCCGTACCAGGCGAGGTTGTACGCCGAGTCGGGATGCCGGCCCACGAACTCGGCCCAGGCGTCCTGCGCGGCGAGGTCGCCGCCGCTGTTGGCGAAGCTGAAGAACCAGACGACGTGCAGGACGGCGGCGAACAGGGTGGCGACGGCCACCGGGTGCCGGCGGAGCGGATCGAGCACGCCGGTGCGCGTACCGGTCCGGGAAGGGGTGGCGGTACGGGTGTCCTGCTGCGGCGGCAGGGCATCGGCGCCGCGGCCCGGGCCGCCGCCGTCGGCCGACGGGATGGCTGCCTGGCGCCGGCCCTGCTGCTCAGCGGTGGTCACTGCCGCACTCCCCACACATGGATCCGCACCGGCACGCCCTGCGCGTCCCGGTCCACCCTGCCGTCAAAGTCTCTCCGAGGCCGCCTGCGGCCGCGCGGCCGCCCCGGTGGCCCTGGCCGCGCGCCCGCACCGCGGGTCGCAGCACTAGGGTCCGTATCGAGTTGCCCCGCGGCGTCGCCACGCCCGGCACGCACCCTCGGCGCACGAGCCGAATGTCCTGGTAGCTCCGCTACGAGCGGCATTCGTCCCGCACGCCGAGGGCACGCACCGAATGCCGCTCCTTGCTCCACGGGGCAACTCGATACAGACCTGCAGACGCGGACCGGCGCCCCGGGGTTGCCCGGGGCGCCGGATCAGCGCTTTCGGCGACTGCCGCGTCAGGCGGTACGCCCGTCACGCGGCACGCGCGTCAGCCGATGCGGGTCAGCTTGCTGCCGATGCCCGGCGAGGCCAGGTCGCTCTGCAGTGCCACCGGCACCTTGACCTGGCTGGCGCCCTCGCCGACGGTCAGCAGGCCCACCTCGGTACCGGCCTTCGCGGTCTGCGGCACCTTGCTGCCACCGTCCGCGAGCTTCACGTCCACGGTCAGCGATGCCCACCCGATCGCCTGCACGTCGGCGGTGGCGACGACCGGCGTCCGGCCGCCGAGCCCGTCGTCGACGTACCCCACGACCTGGCCCTTCTTCACGACGACCGCTCCGTCGAGGGCCTTCTGCGTGGCGGTCATCAGCTGCTTGCTCGCGGCGAGCACGGTGTCGATGATCGCCGGCTTGTGCTGGCCGAGGACGGCTCCGACGATCAGCTGGTTGGTGTTGCCGATCTTCTTCTGCGCGGCGAAGAGGAGGTTTCCGCCGGCCTTCGTCGTCGTACCGGTCTTGATCCCGAGCGCGCCGCTGGGCCCTGTCAGACCGTTCCAGTTGCGCCAGTTCTTCCCGGACGGGTCGACCCAGAACGGCTTCTTGGTGATGTCGAGCAACGTCTCGATCTCGACCAGCTTCAGGCCCAGCTTCACCTGGTCCTCGGCGGTGCTGACCGTGGTCGCGTCCAGACCCGAGGGGTCCGTGTACGTGGTGTTGGTCATGCCGAGTTCCTTGGCGGTGTCGTTCATCTTCTTGACGAACGCCTCCTGGGAACCGGAGTCCCAGCGCGCCAGCAGCCGCGCGATGTTGTTGGCCGACGGGATCATGAGGGCCGCGATCGCGTCGTACTCGGAGATCTTGTCGCCTTCCTTGACCGTGTCGAGCGTGGACTCGTTGTTGACGGAGTCGTTCTTCTTGCCCTCCGTCTCGGCCGTCTTGTCGACGTCGATCATCGCGCCCTGCTCACCCTTCTTGATGGGGTGGTCGCGCAGGATGATGTACGCCGTCATCGACTTGGTGACGCTGGCGATCGGCACCGGCTTCTGCTCGCCGGACTGGCCGAGCGTGCCGAGGCCGGCGGCCGCCATGTACGCCTGGCCCTCGGTGGGCCAGGGCAGCTGCGGCGCGGCGCCCTCGAAGGTGTACGAGGACTTCGCCGTCATCACGAGCTTCGGCTCGGGCAGCGGGCGTACGAGCTGCACGACGGACAGGATGACCGCCAGGAGCACGACGAGCGGTGCGTAGATCTTGATCCGGCGGACGGCGGTGCGCAGGGGGCTCGGCGGCGGGGGCGGGTTGTTCGTGAGGTCCGCCAGCATGTCGAGCGGAGGCTTCGGCGGCAGCGGCTGCTGGGTGGTCCGCTCGCTCCGGTCGCTGTGGTCGAACCGCTCGGTGGTGGTCGCCGCGGATGCCTTTGCCGGCGGGGCCGGCGGAACCGGGGCCTTCGGCGCCGCCCCGCCGTCGGCGCGCAGCGGCACGAAGGTACTGGCCTTGGGCGCGTCGGGCCGGGGCGCCGCCGGCTTCGGGGCGCGGAAGACGGCGGTGCGCTCGCTGTCTTCGGTGGATGCCCCGTCGGCAGGAGCGGAAGCGGAGGTGGAAGCGGAGGTGGAAGGGGAGGCCGGCCTCGCGGCTGCGGGCTTCGGCTTCTGCTTGTCCCCGCTGTCGGGCTTCAGCGCGTCCACCTTCGGCACGCGGAACACGGCGGTGCGCTCGCTGTCCACGGGTTCCTCGGCAGCGGGCTTCGAGGGCGCGGCCGGCGCCGGCCCCTTCGGCAGCCGCACGCCGCGGGACTTCGCCTCCCCGGACCCGGACCCGGACCCGGACCCGGTCCCGGCGGAGTCCGGCTTCACGGCACGGAACACCGCGGTGCGCTCACTGTCCGCCGACTCGTCGGCGGGAGTCTCCGCAGGCTTCGGGCTACCGGTCCCGGCGGAGCCGGGCTTCACGGCACGGAACACCGCGGTGCGCTCACTGTCCTCGACCGCGGACTTCCCCTCGCCGGAAGCGGAACCATCGCCGGACGCCCGGCCCGCGCCGCCAGAACCCAACCCGCCGGAGCCGGGACGGTCACCGTCCACATCGCCCTCGCCGGAACCGGAACCAGCCACACGGGCCTCGGCAGGGCCCCCGTCGGCCTCGCCCGACGACTCGCCCGCGTCGGCGGAGCCAGAGCGGGCGCCGTCCGCGACAGCGGACTTCGCCGCGCCGGAAGCGGAACCATTCGCCCGGGCCGCAGCAGAACCGGCACGCTCACCGGCCACCGACCCAGCAGCCGCAGGCTTCGACTCACCGGAAGCGGTATCGGCCGCACTGGACGCAGCAGCACCTGCGTCGGAGCGGACGCCGTCCGCGGCCGCGGACTTCCCTTCGCCCGAACCGGAGCCGGAACCGCCGCCGGCGGACTTCGACTCACCCGAAGCGGAACCGGGACGCTCGCCGGCCGCCGACCCGGCAGCCGCAGGCTTCGAACCGGCAGAAGCGGGACGCTCGGCTACCTCACCGGACGCCCGGCCCGCGCCGGCGGAGCCCGTGTCGGCGTCGGCCGGGGAACCGTCCGTGTCCGCGGCATCCACACCGGTGGAGCCGGAAGCGGGCTCCTCCGTGGTGGCGACCCATGCCGCGACGGCCTCGCGCAGCGCATCCCGCCCGCCGGCCTCGGCCTCAGCGTCGGCCCCGGCCACACCGGCACCGGCACCGGCCTCGGCCTCGGCCGAATCAACATCGCCGTCGGCACGGGCACCGGCACCCGCCCCGCTGTCGCCCCCGCGGGTGACCACGGGACCGTCCTCGGATGCCCTCGGCCGGAACACCGACAGCCTCGGGTCGCGCTCCGCGGACGACTCCGCCGCCCCCGGCGTTTCTTCATCTACCGACTTGTCGGGGGACTCGCCCGCCACCGCTCCTCCTCATCGCCGCCACGTTCGGCTGTCCGAATGTCTAACAGTGTCCCGTCTCGGGGGCATCGCCCCCGTGCTAGACGAGAACGACATAGCTGCGGGTTCCCCCACAAAGCGGCCACGCGCTCTCGACAGATGAATGTGAGAGGCGTCACCCTGTCACTCATCCACGCGGGGAGGCATGGATGGGCAGGAGCCGCAGAACAATTCCGGAGGAGCTTCTGCTGCTCGCCTTGGACCCGGCCACGGGTACCACGGCGCAGCCGCAGTCGCTCGACCTCGGCCTGGCCGGGGCACAGCTAGTGGAGCTGGCTCTGGCAGGACGGATAGCCCCTGATGGGGATCGTATCGCCGTGGTGATGCCACGGCCGACAGGAGATCCGACTCTGGACTCCGCACTGGAACTGCTGCGCAGGCGCGGCAGCCCGGTACGGGCCGTCCACTGGATCGGCGGGCCCCGGCTGGGGCTCCGTCAGATTTACCTCGCGCACCTTGAGCGCTGCGGCATGGTCCATGCCGTCGCGGGACAGATGTGCGGGGTGTTGCCGACGACTCGCTACCAGGCGACGGACACGGAGATCAGCCGGGAGATCCGAGCCCGGCTCGACAGTGCGATCCGCACCGGCGTACCGCCGGACCCGCGGACCGCGGCGCTCGCCGCGCTGGCCCACGCGGTCGGACTCGGCAAGCACCTGTACCCCGGCAACGAGGGGCGCTCGTCCAGGTCCCGGCTGCGGGACCTGATCAGGCACGACCCGATGGGCGGACTCGTGGCGCACGCCGTGATGGACGTCCAGAACGGTGTGGCCGCACAGCCGCGCCGGGAACGCCCACCGGCGCCGCAGGCCCGGCCCGCGGCGGGTGGCATGGCGATGCAGCCGCGTCGCACGGGTGCGATGGCCCGCGTGGCCGCGCACTGATCCACCCCAGGTGCGGACCGGACAGATCCCGGGTCCACCGTTCCACCGTTCCACCGCTCGACCTTTGCACAGCCGCACCGCACCACCCGCACCACCCGCACCACAGCTCCACCCGCACCTCAGCTGCACCGCACCACCGCACCGAACTGCCGGCGCGCGGGGTGGCGGGGCCGGTCCTCCGGCTCCGCCACC